>DAOUBX010000196.1:0-19878 GCA_034432445.1 Anaerolineales bacterium | reverse complement strand
CCCCCGGCTGGGAAACGGCGCCCCGTCAACGAGGCTTGTCGGTGCACCACCAAGCCGGTTTGAACCGGCACAGTTCTGTAGCCCGGTTATTTTGAAAGTTAAGAAAATGTTCCGGCAATGTAACTACTCAGCCATAGGTGCCGGGCATTTGGATTCTGGTTTACAAACGTGTCTGCGAAGCCAACCTAAGTCGCAAATCGCCTACAAATGCCCGGCACCTGAGCAGTTACCCGGCAATAGCCGCTTGCGGCGGGTCGCCCCTGATGTGAGCCCGTCCGGCGACACCTGCACCTGCAGCGCAGGTGCAGGTGTGAGTCGACCGGGCTATCAAACGGCGCCCCGTCGACGGGGCTTAAAGACGCGCCATGCACGCGCTAGCCCGTTTCAACGGGCGCTGTTATGTAGCCGGGGAACTTCATTCCCCGGCGAGCTTGCACCTGGAAGC
This sequence comes from Anaerolineales bacterium, assembly GCA_034432445.1. Classification (GTDB taxonomy): domain Bacteria; phylum Chloroflexota; class Anaerolineae; order JAAEKA01; family JAAEKA01; genus JANWYQ01. The sequence continues at coordinate 19,433 of DAOUBX010000196.1, read as the reverse complement.
GCTCCGCTCTATTGCCGGAGTATTATCTTAAGGTTCATCATAACCGGGGCGGCTGCCGCTGACACAGCGTCCTCATCTCAACGAGAATGTCGGACTGATTTGTCGATCTTCAAAAGTGCACATTAAACACAGAGAATCGCGAACTACTGAATTTACCTACCTCCCAATCACCAGTTTACCAATCTACCCTTTCAACTGATTCAACAGCCCGGCCAAATCCCACACGTTCCACAGCTTGGCGATCTTGCCGTCCTCGACCTGGAAGACGGTGATGCCTAGCATGGAGATCTGCTTGTTGGTGGCGGGGTTGCCGAAGAACTCACCGGCGTGGGTGCCTTTGGCCGTCCAGCGCGTCGTCACCTTGTCCCCGGCCACGATGGCCTCGTCCACGGTGTAGAACAAGTCGGGGAAGGCGGCGCGGAAGGTCTTGACAAAGCCCAGGCCGACCTCGCGGTTGGGGATGGTGTGGCCGTTGACCTCGGCGGTGTAGTTCTCGGCCAGCGCGTCGTTCCACAGCTCGTAGGCGCCCTCGTTGTAGACCTTGTAGAACGTGTTGATCGGATCCATGATGCTAGACATTGTCGGTTACTCCTTGTTTGTGTAAGCTGTGTTTGCTCAGACTGTGATACTGAGGGAACTTGGGGGAGTCTGGGGGGCTTAGGGGAACTCAGGGGACCTCAGCAATCCGAAGTTCCTCTAACTCCTCCAGTTCCTTTCGTTCCTCCAGCTCCGCATCAGCGGTCGTTCAGGATCTCGATGATCTTGCGCGCGAACTGGTGGCAATGGCCGCCGGTGCGGGCCGTCACCAAGTCCCCGTCGACCACCACGTCCTGATCGGTGTAGATGGCGCCCATGTTGACGATGTCGCCGTAGAGGTTGGGATGGCCGACGACCGGCCGGCCGCGCACCAGCTCCGGCATGGGCGAGACCAGCCACATGCCGTGGCAGATGATGCCCTTGAGAATGGCCGGCTCGGCGAAGGCGCGGGCGATGAACTGTACGGCCGGCGCGGGCTGGCCCAGGGTCTCGCTGTAGCGCAGCCGATCCGAGACGAAGGCCGACGGCACGATGATGGCGTCGAAGCTGCGCAGCTCCTCGTCGCTCATGCCCTCGAAGCTCTCGCCGCAGTAGAACGGCGCCTTGAACTCGTGCCCGGTGAAAGTCAGCCCCGGCTGGCCCCACAGGCGGCTCAGCCAGTGCACTTCGTATCCTTCCTCGGCAAAGCGATGCTCGTAGTAGAAGATCTCCTTCTCGTAGAAGTCGCTCTCGATGAGGATGCCGATTTTCTTGGGGTGTGATGTCATGGGTTTGTCCTTTGGTAGATTGGTAAATTGGTAGATTGGTCAGACGTCACGCGGGTGCGCTTACCAATTTACCACTGTACCAGTTCACCAATCTACCATTACGCCAGCGACCCGTCCGGATACTGCACCATCCCCGCAAAATGGATGGCGATCTTGCCGTCGCGCAGCACCCAGCTATCGGCGAAGCGCATCTCGGCCTTCTGGCCGCCGGCGGTCATGGTGATCTGCTCGGTGATCATCAGGGTCTGCGGGTCGTCGGTCTCGGCCCAGAAGACGATCTCAGTTTCCAGGCCCTCGATGCCCAAAATGCCCTGCATATGCTCGCGCAGTTGCTCCTGGCCCTTGTAGATGATGGGCTTCTTCATGAAGCTGCTGATCAGCAGGCAGTCGTCGGTGTACTGGGCGCACAAGGCGTCGATGTTCTTGTCCAGAATGAACTGGATATGCTCACGGTACATGCGGCCCAGGGGAGTGTCAGGTACGTTTTTCATGGAAGGGTATCCTTTTTGTTGGGTGATCGGTGATCGGTGATCGGTGATCGGTGAACAGTGATCGGTGATCGGTAGGGGATTACCGTTTGCCGTTTACCGTTCACCGTTTACTGTTTACCGTTCACCGATTACCGATTACCAAGAATCATCTCCGCCGCGCGCCAGCCGATCATGAAGCATGGCGCCACGGTGTTGCCACTGGTGACGGTCGGCATGACCGAGGCGTCGACCACGCGCAGGCCTTCGACGCCGTAGACGCGCAACTGGGGATCGACCACGGCCATGGCGTCGTGGCCCATCTTGGCCGTGCCGGCCGGGTGCCACAGAGTCGAGCTCTGCGAGCGGATGTAGGGCTCCAAGTCGGCGCCGGCGCCCGGCACGATCTCGACCTCGTTCAAGTCGCTGAAGGCCGGCGTGTTGGCGATGGCGCGGATGGTCTCGATCACCTGCACGAAGGCCTGCACGTCGGCCGGCTGGCTCAGGTAGTTGGGGTTGACCACCGGCGGGTCCAGCGGGTTGGCCGAGCGCAGCGTCACCTGGCCGATGCTGAAGGGCTGCACCAAGATCGGCAAGAAGATGCAGGCGGCAAACGGGATGTTCAAGATCGGCGCCAGCGGCGCAGGGATGCTGGGCGTGAAGTTGAGCTGCATGTCGGGCGGCGCGGCGTCCATGCCGGAGCGGGTGCGCAGGAAGAGCACATTGCCGGTCAGCAGGGTGGTCATGGGCGAGTCGGTCTTGCGTTTGAAGACGACGGGCAACTGCACGTGGTCTTGCAGGTTCTGGCCCACCCCGGGCAGGTCGGCTACCACGTCGATGCCGTGCGCGGCCAGGTGCGCGGCCGGGCCAACGCCGGAGAGCATCAGCACCTTGGGCGACTGCAGCGCGCCGGCGCTGATGATCACCTCGCGGCCGGCCCGCGCCTGCTTCAGCTCGCCCCCTTGCAGGTACTCTACGCCGACCGCCTTCTTGCCATCGAACAGCACGCGCGTGGCGTGCGCACCCGTCTCGACGGTCAGGTTGGGCCGGTCCAGGATCGGGTGCAAGAAGACGGTGGCCGCGCTGGCCCGCCGGCCGGCCGGGTCGATGTGGAACTGCAAGAGGCCGGCGCCGTTCTCCTGCCGCGCGCCGTTGGTGTCCCAATAGGGGCCGTCGTAGCCCACCTGCGTCGCGCCGACCATGAACTCCTCGGAGCGCATCACCGGATCAGGGCAGTCCACCACCGGGATCGGCCCGCCCACGCCGTGATACTCCGACTCGCCGCCGGCGTAGTCCTCCAGCGCCTTGTAGGCCGGCAACACGTCGGCGAAGCTCCAGCCATCTGCGCCCAGCGCATTCCACATGTCGTAGTTCAGCCGGTTGCCGCGCACGTACATCATGGCGTTGACCGAGGTGCTGCCGCCCAGCACCTTGCCCTGGTTGATGACCAGGTTGCGGCCGGCCATGCCCGGCTGCGCCTCGGTGCCCAGGGTCCAGTCGATCTCCGAGCCCCATAGCGACACGAAACCGCCGGGATCGGCGATGGCCGGGTTGGTGTCCGCGACGCCGGCCTCTAGCACCAGGACGCGCAGGCCAGGGTCTGCGCTGAGCCGGTTAGCTACCACAGCGCCCGAAGCGCCGCTACCGATCACGATGTAGTCAAAAGTTGCATGTGATGCCATCATCTGCTCCTGAGGATGCGGATCTTTTGTGGTCCAATCAGTCCCGCGGCGCTTGCCGCTAGCACACCAATCGCATGTCCGGACTGCCTAACAAGCCGCTCGGGCCGGTCTTTGCGGAGCACCCCGGAGTGGGCCGACCGAGCCCGCCTGGCCGGCCTATGGTCTACTTTGCCGCAGCCGCCTGCTGCTGCTGTTTAGCCGCCGCCTGCGCGGCCAGGGCTTTGGCCTTCATCTCCATCAGCCGTCGGGCGTTCCAGAAGACCAGCAGCCCGCAGGTCACCAGCACCAGCACGGTGTGGATAGCCCACGGCTGAGCTGCCTCCCACCGCAGCGCCACCGCTCCGATGTAGATGACGGCCAACAGGAAGTAAGTGCCGGAGCGCAGCAGGTGGCCGCGCACGTCGGCGGCGCGCTCGCTGCGCTCAGGGCCCTGGATGTGGCGCAGCCGGTAGCCGTGCCAGCCCGCCATCATGGCATGGAACAGGGCCAGACCCAGCATGTAGTACCAAAAATCTGGCGGGTGGCCGGCCAGGAACGCGAAGCTGAAGATCATGTACAGCACCGAGAAGCGCGCCACGTCGAACAGGAAGACGCTGTAGTCCAGCGTGTAGGGGAAGCGCTCGATCAACAGGCTGTACGACAGCCAGACCGCCACCACGAAAAACAGCGTGGCCGTAAACGACACGATGACCAGTGCATGGCCGGGCGTCGACCAATCGAAGGTGGGATTGGTGGACAGGTTGAACGTCATCATCAGCTCTCGGAAGAAGGTGACCAACATCACCGAGAAGAAGAAGGTGATCAGTGTCGGTAGGCGCTGCAGGTACCGGGCAAGCGGATCGGGGTTCATGGGGCCTCGCGTTCCTGGGGTGAACAGCAAACGGTGAACGGAGTAGGCGCTTACCGTTTACCGCCTACCGTTTAGCGGTCAACGATCACCGTCGCAACTGCTCGATCAAGCCCCAGTCGTCCCAGTTGGCCCAGGCTTCTTTGATCTTGCCGTCGACCACGTGGTACATGACCAGGCCCTTCCAGGTGGCGCGCTTGCCGGTGGGTTCGATGCCGGCGAAGGGGCCCAGGTGGGTGCCGGGCGCCTCGAAGCGTACCACCACCATGTCATCCTCGGCCACCATGTTGACGATGCGCAAGTCCAGGTCGGGGAAAGCGGTGTACAGCATGTCCATCTGGTTGTGAAGGGCGTTGGCGCCAGCGATGGCCTCGGGCACGGCCGAGCGGTCAATGTAGAAACCGGGGGCCGTGAAGTCGCTGAATTTGCTGAAGTCGCGCTCGATCAGGATAGCCTGCACGTAGCCGCGCACCAGTTCCTTGTTCTGTTCGATGTTGCTCATGAGTGTGCTCCTGGTTGACCGAAGCGGTCAATGAGTGTCTGCAAAATGATCGGATAGCGTGGGCCGTTGAAGTGCTGCACGCCGGGGACCAGCACCACCTCGGCGCCCAGCCGCTCTTGCCAAGCTGCGCGGTTGGCGCGCCAGTCCGCGGTGTGCGGGTCGTTGTCGGATATCATGACCACGATGCGGTGGTTGGCAGCGGCCTGCGCGCGGGCCAGGTCGAAGGGCGTCTCGATCCACGGCAGCAGACTGTCCCACGGCGCATCGGTCCAGAACCAGCCGGCCACGCACAGCACGCCGGCCACGTGGACGCCCGCGGGCAGCTCCGCCAGGGCCCGCAGCACCGCCTGGCAGCCCACGCTGTGGCCGACGATCACCGTCTGCGCCAGCGCGGCCGGGTCGTCGCCCAGCAGCTCGCGCACCCTGCCCACCCAGGCAGGGATGGTGGGCAGACCCGGGTTGGGCATAGCGGCCGCCGCTGCCGAGTCGAAGAGCCGCGGCTGCTGCGCGTTGAGCTCAGCGGTGATCCAGGGATACCAATCGCTGGCCGGCGTGCCAGACCAACGCGGGATGATGATCAACCGCATGTCACCTAGCCCTCGTACAGCATCTTGACGCCGCCAATCTGGCGCATCAGGCCCAGCACGTCGTTATGAACGATGGCCTGCTTGAACTTGCCTTCCGGTGTGAACCAGAAGAAGGTCACGCCCTGGATCGACACGTCCTTGTTGCTGCCCGGAACGTTGCGCCAGGTGCCTACGTGCTTGCTGCTCATGGTCCACCAGCAAGCGCCCTTCTCGTCGTCGGCCACCACGTCGTTCGGCACGTAGGTCAAGCCTTCAAAGGCGATGCGATTGCGGATCACCATCTGGCGAAAGCCCTCGATGTCGTCGGTGCGGGCGAAGGCCAGGATAAAGGCGAAATGGGGGTCGATCAGCTCGTCGAGCGTCTCCATGTCGCCCTTGCTCCAGATCTCCGTCATGAAGCGCCGCATGGCTTCTTCGTTGTGTTCTTTGCCCATCAGTAATGTACCTCGATAAGTGATAATGGTCGGTTGCAGGTAGACACCAAGCCAGGTGGACAAGAGGTCCGCAAGACGCTCCTTGTCTCCTTGTCTACTTACCTGCTCAGCCTGGCGGTGGCGGGACTACGCCCAACTGCTGCAAGAGGCCCAGCTCGTCCACATTGGCCCAGCGCTCGACGATCTTGCCGTCTTGCATGCGCACGATGGTGGTGCCGCTGAAGCGCAGTTGCTTGCCGCTGGGGGGCATGCCCATCAGGCCACCGGTGTCGGTGCCGACCAGGTGCCAGCGGTGGACGACCTTGTCGCCGGCGTAGATCTCGTCGTCGATGGTCAGTTGAATGTCGGGCATGGCCGCGCGGAACATGCTGACAATGGCGCGGAAACTGGCGCTGCCCTTTTCCGTCTTGGGCAAGCCACCCACCGTAGAATGGTCGATGGCATCGGGCGCGATCAGGGTGTCCAGCACGCTGAAATCGCCCTTGTTCCACACCGAGTTGAAGAACTTCTCGGCGATCGCGTTGTTGGCTTCGGGGGAGTAGGACATGATTGGCTCCTTGTTGGCAGTTTGATCGATCGATGGTCACACGCCGGACCCTTAGGGTTTCTCGCCGCTTATCATAGCTTCGATCAATGGATCGTTCGTCGTTGCGCACACATCGTTGCTGACGAACGGAAACCCGAAGGGTCTATTTGTTCGCCGGCAACACGCCTTCCAGCGTACCGACCAGTTGCAGCGTCACCTGGCCGTCCCGCAGCAGCATCACATCGTAGACCGTGCGCACGCCCTGGCTGCCGCCGGCCGTGGCCTCGAACCAGACATAGTCGTGGTCGCCGGTGATGTTGCGGGTGGAGACCAGATGAAAGCCGCTCTCCTGCTCGAACTTGCTGCGGAAGAACTGGCGCAGCGCCTCGCGGCCTTCGATGGCCAGCTTGGCCGTCACCAGCCGGCCATCGGCGCTGAAGAACTCGTTGGCCAGGCCGTCGGCGTCCTGTCGCGCCTGGTAGGCGATGTAGCGCCGGTGCAGCACGTGCGCTGCGTCGCTGGCGGGCGGGATAAAGCCGGCGAAGTCGCCCGGCTGCCACACTGCGCCCTGCTTGAGGCCGTACAGTTGCAGGTACACCTGGCCATCGCGCAGGAACTTCATTTCATACGGCTCGATGGGCCCGGCCGGTCCGTCGATCAGCAGCTCTTGCCAGATGAAGTCACGGCCGGCGATCAACTGCTGCACCTGCACCGGCCCCAGCCCGGCCAACCGTTGGCCCATCAGCCCGATCACGCCTTTGATGGCCTCGCGGCCCTCGGCGCGGAAGTCGAAACCATGTAGGCGGGCGTCGGCGCTGTACAGCTCCCGCACCAGCCCATCCAGGTCGCCGGCCTGCGCAAACGCCATGCGTCGCGCCTGGTAGGCCTGGGCCTGGGCGATGTGGTCGGGGTGGCCGATGGTGATGGTCATGGGTGGTTAGGAGTAGACAAGTAGATAAGTAGACAAGTAGACAAGTAGATAAGGTGTCCGAAAGACGCCACTTCTTCACTTGTATACTTGTCTACTTGTTTCCTTGTGTACTTACCCCTGCGGCGGCGGCGCGATGCCGAGCTGCTGCAGCAGGCCGAGCTCATCCACGTTGGCCCAGCGCTCGACGATCTTGCCGTCGCGCATGCGCACGGTGGTGATGCCGCTGAAGCGCAGCCGCTTGCCGGTGGGGGGCATGCCCATCATGCCGCCGGTGTCAGTACCCTCGATGTGCCAGCGGTGAACGACCTTGTCGCCGGCGTATACCTCGTCGTCGATGGTCAGGTGCACGTCGGGCATGGCCGCGCGGAACATGCCCACGATGGCGCGGAAGCTGGCGCTGCCCTTCTCGGTCTTGGGCACGCCGCCGACGGTCGAGTGGTCGTCGGCATCCGGCGCGATCAGGGTGTCTAGCACGCTGAAATCGCCCTTGTTCCACACCGAGTCGAAGAACTTGACCGCGATGGCGTTGTTCTCCTCGGGCGTGAACTGCCGGGTCGCCGGCCGACCGGCCGTGATCTGGTTGGTCAGGCCCATCTGGTTGGCCACCACGTGCACGGCCTTGATCTTGCCGCCCCAGAACTCGAAGAAGTCGATGCCGTACTCGTCCACCTGGTTGCCCGACGGGGGCACGCCGTTGAACTCGCCCACGTGCTTACCGGTGATGCGCCAGCGCAACGCAGCCTTGTTGTCGCCGGCTACCTCGCGCACGATCTCGAACTTGAGGTCGGCGAAGGCCTGGCGCAGATAGCTGAAGTAGCCGCGCAGCGCGTCCTTGCCCGACAGCGTGGGCATCGTCGGCAGGCTGAACTGGAAGTCCTCGGCCAGCAGCTCGTCCATGGCCGAAAAACGGCCCTGGTTGAGCAGTTCGTCGAAGAAGCGACGGGCCAAAGCCAGGTTCTGCTCCGGCGTGGTGGCCGTGCGCGGGCTGGGCATCACGCCTAGCTGCTGGAACATGCCGATGGTGTCCTCGTGGCCGATGACCTCGACGATCTTGCCGTCCTTGATGCGGTGCCAGCTCATGCCGTCAATCTCGAAGTAGCGGCCGCTGGGCGGGATGTCGCCGGCCACGGTGTGGATGGCGCCGCCCATGTGTGTGCCGCCCCCGCGCCAGCGGGTCACTACCATGTCCCCCGACGCCACCATGTCCTTGGCGTGGATAAAGAAGTCGGGGAAGCAGCCGTGCAGCATAGTCACCAGCTCTTTGAACCCGTCCGGCCCCACGTAGGGCTCGGGGTGGGTGGGCAGGGTGAAGACGAAATCAGGCGCCAGCAGCTCGTACAAGGTGCCGAGGTTGCCGTCGGTCATGATCTCCTTGAAATAGCGCATGGCTATGTACTTGTTCTGAGTTTCCGACATGCTTGCTCTCCTATGACTACTGCTGCTCTCGCTGTGGCCGATCCCGGAGCGGAGAGGGGCCTACAAGCGCGCAAATCCCGGTGTGTACACAAATGGCTTGGCCATTGCGTTGTAGCTGGTGACGACCATGCCATACTGATTCTGGTCGGACGCCTTGATCGTCCATCGCTGGATGGCGTCCAGCGAGACGCGCCGGCTCTTGGCTGCCGGTGGGATGAACATGCTGGCCTGCCAGGCGACCACCACGTCCAACTCTGCCTCGTCGCCATCGATCCTGGCATCGACGCTGACCACGTTGTGGTCTTCATCGAAGAAGATGTTGTACACGCCGGGTGCCTGTTCGCCGTCAGAGTAGGTTCCGCCGATGCACCAGGCCAGGAAGTCGCTCTTACCGTGCAGCGTCTTCTCTGGAAAGATCATCTGCACGTCGTCGGACACTAACGTAGCCATGAAAGCCGTCGGCGCGTGCTGGTCGAGGCCCAAGTACCAGGCATCGACGAAGGCGCGGATGCCGGCTTCTGTCAAACTACTGTGGTGAGTCATGTCTGTTCTCCTGCAAACCTCTCGTGTTCTATCAATTGCGATATGACGGCTCGTAGTAGCGACTTCAGTCGCTTCAGGTGCGCCGCAACGACTGATGAACCTTAAGCTAATAGTCCGGCAATAGAGCGAAGCGCGTCCAGGTGCGATTCCGCCGGGGGATGAAGTCCCACCGGCTACACAACAGCGCCCGTTGAAACGGGCTAGCGCGTCCACGCACATTTTTCAGCCCCGTTAACGGGGCGCCGCAATGTAGACCGGCAATTGATCGCCGGGCGGGTTCGCATGAGGGACGACTCGCCGCATACGGCTATTGACGGATCATTTTCTTAACTTTCATAAGTCGCTACTACCACCCGATCATCTCGTGGGTGACAAGCTACTACGTCGGGAAGGAAAACGGGCTAACTGAGATCACGCCCGTCCATTGGTGCGTGGCCTTGCCGTCGCGCAGCAGGAATACGTCGTAGACTTTGGCTTCGGCCAGCGGAGTATGGATCGTGGCCTCGAAGAAGATCGAGTCCTCGGTCTCGGTGAAGCGGTCGGTCGAGACCAGCTTCAGGCTGCCCAGCCGCTTTAGGTAACCGGCCAGGTGCTCGCGAATGGCTTGATGGCCGCGCACGGTGAAGTCAAAGCCGATCATCACCGCGTCTTCATGGTACTGCGCCACCAGGGCGTCGATATCCTGGGCCTCCAGCGCGGCCACTTGCTGCTGGTAGAAGGCTTGTCCTATGGTCATGTCAGTCAGCCGCATACAGGTAGACAAATACACAAGGGCGTGAGTACGGGTAGACAGGTCTGGAGGGGGCTAGTAGTTGCCCTCATTTCCCTTTTTTCCTTGTCTACGAGTCTACTTGTCTACTTGCCTACTTGTTTCCTTGTCTACCCTCTACTGCCCACACGTCGCGCCGATGCGCTCCGGATGCGTGTCGCCTTCCAACACCAGGTCGATCAAGAAGGGGCCGGGGGTGGCCAGCATCTGCTCGATGGCCGGCGCGATCTGCTCCGGCGTCTCGACCCGCACGCCCGGCACGCTCATACCCTTGGCCATCTCGACAAAGCCCAGCGGCGGGCTGCTCAGGTCGAAGCTCAGCGGAAAGTCGTGCTTGGGCACGCCCTGGTCCTTCCAGTACTGGTCAATGTTGAGCTGCAAGAGGCGGTAGGAGCCGTTGTTGCAAACGATGAACTTGGCATCGATGTTGTGCCGGGCGGCCGTCCACAGCGCCTGGATGGTGTACATGCTGCCGCCGTCGCCGCTGAAGCCGATCACCGTCTTGCCGGGGTTGGCCAGCTTGGCGCCGATGGCGCCGGGAAAGCCGATGCCCAGCGAGCCGCCGCGGGTCAGGAAGTACTCGCCTGTGCGCTGCGGCGGCCAGTAGCGCACCACAGCCGGCGAGCTGGTCAGCGCCTCATCGAAGATGATCACGTTCTCGTCGGGCAGTTGCTTCACCAGCTCGGCCATAAACGGCGCCATGCTTAGCGGCGTCTTGCCGGCCGCGGCCTGGTCGGCTGTGATCTGGGCTGCGCGCTTGGCAGCCTTAGCCGCGCCGATCTCGGCCGTGCGGGCGTCGGCCGCGGCGCGCTGCTCGGCCGTCATGCCGGCCTCCAGCGCGTCGGCCAGCAGGGCCAGGCTCAGCTGAGGATCGGCCACCACGGCCAGGTCTACGCGGTGGTTTTTGCCGATCTCATAGGCGTTGAGGTCGATGTGCACGACCTTGGCGCCCGGCGCCCAGATGTCGCCCAGGTGCGGGAAGACCTCCGGCAGCACGTAGGTGCCGACGATCAGGTTGGCGTCGCCCCGCTGCATGATAGGCAAGCTGGCCGAGCCGAACATGTGCCCGGTCATGCCCTGGTACAACGGATGGTCGTAGCGCATGTTGACCTCGCCCGAGTCCGCCTCCCAGACCTCGGCGCCCAGCAGCTCGGCCACCCGCTCCAGCTCAGCCTGCGCGCCGGAGTAGGCCACGCCGTCACCGACGAAGATCATCGGCTTGGCGCCGGCCGCCAGAACCTGAGCCGCGGCCTGGACGAAGGACGCCTCCGGCTGCACCCGCGTCGAGGGGATCAGCGCTGGATAGACGGGCTCCTCGTTGACCGCGTCCAGCACATCGGCCGGGATGCAAACGTAAACCGGGCCCATGGGCGGCGTGCCGGCCACCTTGACCGCCCGGCGTAGCACCCGCAGCAGGTTCGCCGGGTCCAGCACCATGGTCGACCATTTAGTCACGGGCTCCATAAAAGCCACCAGGTCGCCGTACATCTGCGACTCGGTGTTCATGTAGCGCAAGCCCGCGTCGCCGCCGACAATCACCAGCGGCGCATGGCCGCGCTTGGCCTGGTACACCGCGCCGACGGCGTTGCCGATGCCGGGCGAGCTGTGCAGTTGCACCAGCGTCGGCCGCTGCGTAGCCCGGGCGTAGCCGTCGGCGGCCAGCACCGCCACCGACTCCTGCAACGTCAGCACATAGCGCATCTGCGGGTAGTCGGCCAGGGCATCGAGAAAGCCCTGCTCCACCGTGCCGGGATTGCCAAACATCACATTCATCCCGTCGGCGAGGAATTGTTCGATGATTTTGAAACGACCGGGTTTTTGGGTCATGACTCTTTCCTGGGCAGGTAGATTGGGAAATGGGAAATTGGTCGCGCGTCGGATGACCAGTTTACCAATCTACCACTTTACCACCTTACCAATCTACCACCTTGCCAATCTACCATCCATACCGCCGCAGACCGTTCTCCAGCACCTCGATCATCAGCTCGCCCACCAGGCGCGAGTCCTGGGTGGAGCGGCCGGTGAGGAAGGGGTAATCCAGGATGGTGGAGATGGTGCGGCCGACGCCGCCGTGGTACTGGCCTTCGGGGCCGACCGCGTCGCGCAAGATGTACTCCAGCGGATAGAAGGGCGTGCGGAAGTTGGCGCTGGTATTCATGGGCTGGCCGTCATAGCCGTACATCTGAGCGAAGCCGGTGCCGTCCTTCCAGTCGTACTCGCGCGCGTGGCCGGTGACATGCTTGCCCCAGATGATGCTCTTGCGCTCGGTCCAGTCGCGGGCGAAGGCCAGCGCGGTCACGCAATAGCACTCAGCCGCGATCAGCTTGTCCTGGTGCAAGAAGCCCAGGATCACATCGTGCAGCCGCTCGTTGTTGACCATGTCCACCATGGGGCCGCTGCCGCCGGGTAACAAAAGCGCGTCGTACTTCTCCAGGTCCTTCCAGCAGGCGTCGCGCTTGGTGTAGTACTCCTCCAACTGCAGGCCGAAGTGGGGGCCGTTGAAGTAGGGCATCTGCGGGAACCACTCCGACAGGTTGATCGGGTTGTCCAGCAGGCTGGACTCGTGGATTTCGCGCGTGCGGGTAGCGTAGTGCACGTCGGTGACGATTTTGTGCAACGGCGGGTCCAGGAAGCCCGGCTCCATGCTCGGCGGCAGGGCCGGCGGCTTGCGGCCGAACGGCGTCATGAAGTCGATGGTGTAACCGCGCTGGATCAGCACGTCGTAAGGGCCGACGAGCTCTTCGCCCCAGTAGCCCCATTCCGAGAGACAGCAGAGAATTCGTTTGGTCATGGGAAACCTCCTTCGATGCATCCGATCTACTTGATCACACAATGGTGGCGTCGGCTTCGATCCTAAGTGCCTAAGTGTCGGCAGAAGCGTCGACATCACCAATTAAGGTCGCTTCCAGATAGGCCGTTAGCGCTTTCAGGCTGCCGAAGCCGTGGCGCTCACCGGTCTGCGTGTCTTCCAAGCTGAAACGCCAAATGGGAGCAGAACCTGGAAGACCACTTCTTTCTTGCCAGCAACGCAGCAGGTAGGCTTGATAGTTCAACTGCAAGGTGCCGGATTTCATGATAGCCTTTCAAGCCGAGAGCGTCCTTGCCCTGGGTCGCCAGCTACAAATACATGCATTCGGTTTGCTCGAACGTTTCATTACCGGGCAGCGTTCCAGGGTTGGCGTAGACGAACACCCGTTGACGTTACTCGCTGCTTGACCAGGCGTTCAGGCGCAGTATAGCAAGACATCGTCAAGAGAGCGTCAACAAAAACGTTAACCCAAGCGAGAATGGACAGCGCGATTTTCACGAAATTGTAAGCAAAACACCCAACTGTTGCTTCAATCGCCACGAAAATCGAAAGCAACATATCGCCAGCACGTGCGCGAAAAAGGCCGCCTCGTCGTTCTAATATAGTGTCACAGCGTTCAAGCCAGTGACCGTGGCCTTTTGTTGCCTTCTACTTGTTTATCTCCCCTCTGCGCTTAGAAGGTCGACAAGGGCAGTTCCATCGCATGTCCTTAGCGGAACTACACTAGACTGGCGTGTGCACGCCCACCGGCTACCGTGCCTTGTCGTGTTCTGCCGCTACCGATAGCTCAATGGCCGCTGCCAGTTTTTGCGCGGCCAATCACCCGTCGTTTCAAGCGTGAACTGAACACGGAACATGCAGTGACGCGGTCGCCGCCGATGTGGCAAGACACCGAGGTCACGGAGGTCGACGAAGATGCAACCGGTTCTGAAGTTGGAGCTGCTTGGGGGGTTCCAAGTCACCCTGGACGGGAAAGCCCTGGATGGCTTCATATCGAACAAGGCGCGTGCCCTATTGGCCTACATTGCCCTAGCCGACAAGCCGCGGTCGCGCCAGGTTTTGGCCGAACTGTTGTGGGGCGACCGACCTGACACAACAGCCAACTCGAGTTTGCGTATGGCGCTCTCGAACCTGCGCAGTCTGGTTGGGCCCTATTTGCAGATCTCGCGCAGCGAGGTGGCCATCGCTGCAAACGCCAACATCCAGCTGGATGTAACCATACTGCAAGCCAAGCTTGCTCCTCAAACAGACGACATGCGCTCGCTAGAAGAAGGTGTTGCGCTCTATCGAGGGGATTTGCTGGAGGGCTTCTTTGTTCGTGACGCCCGATCGTTCGAGGAATGGGTTCTTTGGCAACGCGAACGCCTGCGCCAGATGGTATTGCAGGCGCTGTACCGACTCTCGATGCACTACACCGAGCACAGCGACTACTCGACTGCCATCAAGTACACGAGGCGCCTGCTGGGGCTGGAACCCTGGCATGAGCAAGGACATCGGCAAATGATGTTGCTTCTGGCGTTAAGCGGCAACCGCAGCGCAGCGCTGGCGCAGTACGAGACTTGCCGCCGCATCTTGGCCGAGGAGCTGAATGTCGACCCTCTGCCGGAGACCAATGCGCTGCTCGAACGCATTAAGACCATGCCGCAAGCCAACGTCATGTCCAACGCCTCCCGCAGCAACGCCGGCGCCTCCCAAGAAACAGCAAACTCCTTGTTTGGCCGGCATCAGGAGTTGAGCTGGCTGCTCCACGAGTGGGAGCAGGTTCACCCACAACAGGGTCAACTGACATTGATCGAGGGCGAGATGGGTATTGGCAAGACGCGCCTGGTAGAAGAGGTGTTGCGCCGCATCGCAGGACCGCGCGTCTGCATCTTGGCGGCGCGCTGCCACGAGTTCAACCACACGCTGCCTTACCAACCGATTATCGACCTGCTGCGCATGGGGCTGAAGCGACACCCAGGCGTTGTGGAACAACTCTCACCCGTGTGGTTGCGGCAGCTGGCAACGCTGTTGCCGGAGTTGCACGAGACAGCGCTCCCAGACGCCGGCAGCGTGTCGCTGCATGCCGACGATGGGCTGGCGCGTCAACATCTTTTCGAGGCCGTCCACCAATTCCTCAAGGCCCTGACCCTCGCTGCCAGGCCTACCACTGTTGACACGACGCTGCCCGTGCGCGCGACCCAGGCACCGGCCGCCCCGGCGACGCGCCCCGCTGCCGAGGCCGCTGAGCGGCTGAAACTTGTGATCTTCATAGATGACTTGCACTGGATCGATGACCCTTCGGTAGATATGCTGCGCTACCTGGCCTACCGCCTTAACGAGTATCCACTCTGGCTGCTGGGCGCGTATCAGAGCGAGGGCGTGCCGGCCGATCACCCCTTCCTCCGTCTTCGCCGCGCCTTGATCGGCGAGGCCTACACCGCTGTGCTGACCCTCTCGCGGCTGCCTGCAGACGCCATCTTGGATTGGGTAACTGCACTGCCCGGGCTGGAAGATAGCCAAGTGCATGAACTGGCTGAGGTCATCGTCCAGCGCGCTGAAGGTAATCCGTTCGTCACCAGCCAGGTCCTGCGCGAGCTGCGCGAGAGCACATCCATCCAGCGCATGGGCAACGGCTGGCGTCTGGGTCCCGACTGGTCGGCACAGGTCCACCAGATTCCGTTCGCCGTGCGCGAAATCGTGCTGCTCAAGCTAAGCCGGCTGAAGCCGGGGTGCTTGGAGCTGCTCAGCACAGCCGCCGCAATTGGCGAGACCTTTGATCTGGCTACCCTCTACCAAATGTCCAACGGCGTCGAAGACATCAAGATGTGCGTCTTTGACTGGCTGGAACAAGGCTTGGTGACCTGGGTGGAACCCGGCGTGTACAAGTTCAGTCACGCCATGTATCGCGAGATTGCCATCGAATGGCTGTCGCCGTGGCATCGGCTGCGCGCGAGCAATCGGCCGGCGCGCAATGCCCAATCGTCGACCGGCAACGTCGTGCGTCTACCAACCATGCGCGTCGCCGGTGCCTAGGCAAGTCGCCAGACCACAGGCGCTGGCGTGCAATGCCGGCCCGCTAGACCAACGGGCGATTGGTGTATAGACGGCCAATTTGCGGACAGCAACCATATACCCACACCTGGAACGGCGGCGTTTTAGGGCTGGGCATCTCAATGCAGTTCCTGGAGTATATCATGCATTCCCACCTTTGGAAGCGAAGTAGTGTACTGCGGTTTGTCACGGCGGCAGGCGCCGGCTTCGGGGTCATTGTCCTTGCCCTCATGCTGCTCACGACCCGCGCTGAGCCCACACAAGCTGCTCAACCGGCCAGCGTTTATGTCGTCAACTCCCTCGGCGACGATTTCGACGTCGAGCCGGACGACGGCATCTGCGAGACCGCCACACCGGGTGAGTGCACGCTGCGCGCGGCGATCGAACAGGCCCAGGCTGGCGTCAGCCCAGGCCTCGACGTGGTCGATCTGTCGGGTGTGGCCGGAGTGATCGATCTAGACAACGGCAGCTTGCCGACCATTGTCGAACCGCTACAGATCACCGGCCCTGGCCCGGACGTGCTGACAGTCGATGGCCTTGCCTACGGGCGGCACTTCTTCGTCAGCGGCGAGGGCAGCCTGGAGATCAGCGACCTGACGTTGACCACCGGCTACGCGGCGGAATCGTCGGGCGGCGCAATCTTCGCCAACGGGGACGTGACGCTAAGCCATGTGGTCATCGACCACAGCGATGCAGACAGCCGCGGCGGAGCTATCTACGTGGGCAGCGGCAGCACCGTCACCATTCAGCAGGGCAGCCAAATCGGCTCGCTGGAACGGCCTAACTTTGCTTACGGCGATGGCGGTGGCATCTACGTCGCCGGAGGCGGCTCGCTGATTATTGACGGCAGCATGGTGTGGTACAACCAGGCCGGCGGGGAGTTCGGCCGCGGCGGTGGCATCTACAACGGCGGCGGCACGGTCGTCATCCGGAACAAGTCACGGCTCAGCTCTAACTCGGTCAGCGGCAACGGCGGCGGCTACGCTACCCAGTTTGCCGGCTCGAGCGTGTTGATGGTGAGCGACAGCGTGGTGGACGGTAACAACGCCTTTTTCGGCGGCGGCATCTACAACGACGGCGCTGTGGAGCTGACCAATGTGACGATCAGCGGCAACACCGCCCTTGCTGACGGCGGAGGTCTGTACGAGAGCGCCCTCGACACTAGCCGGCTGTACAACGTCACGATCACAGGCAACACCGCCGACGCTGACGCTGACGGAGGTGGCGACGGCGGCGGCATCTATAACGACGGCGCCGTTGAGATCAGCAATTCCATCGTCGCCGGCAACACCGATGCCACGCCGCTGGCTCTGGGTGCTGTGACTCCGGATTGCTTTCTTAACAGCTTTGGCGCGTTTGCCGGCCCCCCGAGCTATAACCTGATCGGCAGCGACGCCGGCTGCGCGGGTGTGTTCGACAGCGCTGATGGCAACCTGGTCGGCACGGCCGCAGACCCTCTCGATCCGGCGTTGGCGCCCTTGGCAGACAACGGCGGTGCGACCCTCACCCACGCCCTGCTGGCGGACAGCCCAGCCGTCGACGCCGGCGATCCCGATGGCTGTCTCGACGCCGGGGGCTATGTTCTGACGACCGACCAACGCGGCTTTGCCCGCCCCCACGCAGCGGCCTGCGATATGGGTGCCTTTGAGGCCGCCGCGCCCGTGATCGACGCGCAGGAGTTCTTCGTCGACGAAAACAGCCCCAACGGGACCGAGATCGGCGCCATTCTGGCCGAGGATCCCGACGGATCGAACCTGGTCTACGTCATCACCGGCGGCAACGAGAGCGGCGTGTTTGGCCTGGATGTGGAAACGGGCCTGCTCGTTGTAGCTGACGGCAGTCAGTTGGACTATGAGACCACACCGAGTTACGAGCTGGCGGTGGCAGTGAGTGACATGCATGGCTTCACAGACTCAGCGCCGATCTTCGTCTATGTGAGGGACCTGGCCGAAGGCGTCATTGCTGACGATGACATCTACACCACCACGGAGAACACGCCCCTGGTCGTGTCTGCACCAGGAGTGCTAGAAAACGACTCGACGAGCGCCCCCGAGGCCTCGCTCACAGCCTCCTTGTCCACACCCCCCGCCCATGGCATGGTCGACTTGGCTGCTGACGGCTCCTTCGTCTACACGCCGACGCTCAGTTTCTTCGGCGTCGACACCTTCGAGTACGTGGCATCCGACGACTTCTTCTCTGACACGGCCACGGTGACCATCACGGTGACGGCCGATCCCCTGGTGGTGCGCAACACCAACGACAGCGGTCTCGGCTCCCTACGGACAGCCATCGAGACAGCGAACTCCAACGCAGGCGCTGACACGATCACTTTTGCCATTGCAGGAGCCGGACCGCACATCATCATGCCCACCTCTCCCCTGCCCGTCGTTTCCGACCAGGTCACCATCGACGCGTCGACGCAGCCCACGGGCGTCGTCGAGCTCGACGGATCGGCGGCCGGCAGCGGCGCCAACGGCCTGGTGCTCAGCACATCCGGCGCAACCGTGCGCGGGCTGACCATCAAGAACTTCCAGGGCAACGGCATTGTCAGCGCAGCGCTCAGTCGCCTGAGCAGGCGGAGCGACAGCCCGCTTACCAACCTGATCGAAGATAACGTGCTCGCCAACAACGGCGCCAACGGCATCCTGGTTGTCGACGAGCTGACGAGCAATATCCTCAGGCGGAACAGCATCTACAACAACGGCCTGCTGGGCATTGACCTGGGCGACGACGGTGTGACCCCGAACGACATCGGCGACGCAGACAGCGGCCCGAACGGACTGCAGAACTTCCCGGTGCTGTTGCGCGCCTTCCCCGATGGCGGCGGCCTCACCGTTCAAGGGCGGCTCAACAGCACTCCCGCAGCCCAAACCTACCACCTGGAGTTCTTCCAGAGCGCGACCTGCGATCTCAGCGAGCACGGCGAAGGCCAGGTATTTCTCGGCGCGCACACCGTAGAAACCGCTAGCGATGGCAACGTGCAATTCTCGGTGTCGCTGCCGGTGGCAACGCCCGACGGACAGTTCATCACGGCCACGGCCACCGATGCCGACGGCAACACCTCGGAGTTCTCGATGTGCATCACCAGTGGCCCGGCCAACGACGCCTGGCCGCGCGCTTTGCGCCTCAATCCGTCGACGGCAACGCAAGCATCCGGCAGTCCAGCCGCGTGGACTTTCTCTCGCCCCTTCTCGCGCGCTGTCTCCACCGCGATCGTCAGCCAACACATCGATAAGCTAGGGCAATCGCGCTGGTACAAGTTCGAGGTCGAGCCGGATTCCAAGGTCACGCTTGAGCTGGACAACCTCCCCGTCAACTACGACATCGTGATCTACAAGGATATCGCCGCCGTCTATCAGCAACTGACCGATCCGCAGAACCAGAGCGATCTGGAGCAGTTGAGCGCTGAGTTTGCGCCCGACATGTTTGCCCCCGATATGTTTGCCCCCGACATGTTCGCGCCTGATATGTTCGCCCCCGACATGTTCGCCCCCGACATGTTCGCGCCCGACATGTTCGCCCCCGACATGTTCGCCCCCGACCTGTTCGCGCCCGACATGTTCGCCCCCGACATGTTCGCCCC
>DAOUBX010000195.1:0-23994 GCA_034432445.1 Anaerolineales bacterium | reverse complement strand
GGCCAGCCCGCCCTCGGAGCAGTCGTGGCAGGCCTGCACCAGCCCGCCGCGGATGGCCTGGTGCAGGGCGCGGTAGAGCGCAAGGGCGTTGGCGGGCGGCTGCGGCGGCGCGCCCAGCTCTGCAGTCGCAAAGCGCCGCGCCATGCTCGACCCGCCCAGCTCGCCGCGCGTCAGCCCGACGATGTACAGCCAATCGCCGCTGCGCTTCAGGTCCATGGTGACGGTGCGGCGCACATCGGGTATGATGCCGAGGGCCGAGACCACCAGCGTGCCGGGGATGGCGTGTTTCTGGCCATCGGCGCCGGTGTACTCGTTGTTCAGGCTGTCCTTGCCGCTGATAAAGGGCGCGGCGAAGGCCACGGCCGCGTCGTGGCAGCCCTGCACGCAGCGTACCAGACTGCCCAGCCGGTCGGGCAGATTGGGATTGCCCCAGGAGAAGTTGTCCAGCAGCGACACCTGGTCGGGATCGGCGCCCACGGCCACTGCATTGCGTAGCGCCTCGTCCACCGCAGCCCAGGCCATGCAGTAGGGGTCGAGGGCGGTGTAGAAGGGGTTGGCGCCGATGGAGAGGGCAAGACCGCAGGTAGATTGGGAAATTCGTAAATCGGTCGCGTGCGCGCGCTGGCGCAGAGCGTCGAGGGGGGCGAGGACGGCGGCGTCGCTGGGGCCGGCGTTGGCCGCGCCGAGGAAAGGCTTGACCAGCGTGCCGCCCTGCACCTCGTGGTCGTACTGGCGGACAACGTGCTCCTTGCTGCGCGTTTCGGGCATGGCCAGCAGCGCCAGCAGCGCGTCGGTCAAATGGTTAATGGTGAATGGGTAATGGTTAATGGCTAATTGGGGAGGGCGCCACTCCGCCTTCAGGTGTCGCCGCGGGATGCCGTCGTGCAGAAACTCGACGTCGATGTCGCCCACCAGGTGCTCGCCGTAGAAGATGCGCAGCCGGCCGTCGCCGGTGAACTCGCCCAGGGCCGTGGCCTCCACGTCCAGGCCGGCGCAGATGGCCTGGAAGCGCGGCCAGTGGGCCGGCGGCACGGCCAGCACCATGCGCTCCTGGGCCTCGCTGAGCCAGATCTCCCAGGGGCGCAGGCCGGGGTACTTCAGCGGCGCGGCCTCCAGATGGACGACCGCGCCCAGCTCCTTGCCCATCTCGCCGATGGCCGAGGAGAGCCCGCCCGCGCCGCAGTCGGTGATGGCGTTGTACAGCCCCTCGTCCCTGGCCTGCAAGACCGCCTCCAACACCTGCTTTTCGTGGATGGGATGGCCGATCTGCACGGCGCTGCCGGCGATCTCGCCCGTCTGGTGGTCCATCTCCATGGAAGAGAAGGTGGCGCCGCGCAGGCCGTCGCGGCCGGTGCGGCCGCCGATCACCACGGCCAGGTCGCCGGCCTGCGGTGTTGTGCGGTGCGAGCCGTGCGGCAAGATCCCCAGGCAGCCGCAGAAGACCAGCGGGTTGGCCGTGTAGCCCTCGTCGGTGAAAATGGCGCCGTTGACCGTGGGGATGCCCATCTTGTTGCCGTAGTCCTCGATGCCGGCCACGACGCCGTCGGCGATGCGCCGCGGGTGCAGCACGCCGGCCGGCAGCCGCTCCCAGGGCAGGTCGCGCGGGCCGAAGAAGAGCACGTCGGTGTTGGCGATGGGCCGCGCGCTGACGCCGATCACGTCGCGCACCACGCCGCCTACGCCGGTGTTGGCCCCGCCGAACGGCTCCAGCGCTGAGGGATGGTTGTGCGTCTCGACCTTGAAGGCCAGGTCGAACTGCTCGTCGAAGGCCACGATGCCGGCGTTGTCCACAAAGGCCGAACGCACCCACGGCTTCGCCGCCCGCTCGGTCGCCGCGCGGATGTAGGTCTTGAGCAGGCCGTCGATGCGGTGATCGGTAATCGGTGAACGGTGAACGGTGAATGGTGTGCCCTGCTCTGGCCATTCCTCGTTTTCCTGCTCTGGCCGGTCTCCGACCGAGCCAGCCGGCGGCCCCACATACTCGATCACCGCCTTGAAGGTCTTGTGCACGCAGTGTTCCGACCAGGTCTGCGCCAGCATCTCCAGCTCGACGTCGGTGGGCTCGCGGCCCTCGCGGCGGTAGTACGCTTGGATCGCCTGCATCTCGGCCAGATCCAGCGACAGCCGCCGCGTCTGGCTGATGGCCAGCAGCCCCGCATCGTCCACCTCCCGCAGTGGGATCACCTCGACTGCCTCACCCATCACGCTCCGCGTTTCATGCTTCACATCTTCCACAAACGGCGGCGCGGCCAGCTCGTTGACGTGGTAGCGCTGGATCACCTCGTTGGCCAGCAGCCCGCGCGCGATGCGCTGCACGTCCTGCTCGCGCAAATTACCAGTCAAGGTGTAGCGCTGCCCGGTCGCCGCCTGGCGCAGCCCGTCGACGCCGATCATGGCCGCGCCGGCCAGCAGGCTCTCGGCCACGCTGTCGGTCACACCAGGCAAAAGCGTCACCTCCACCGACCACGTATCGGTCGGCGTGGCCGGCCGCGCCATAGCCTCCAGCCGCTGCCACTGCGCCTCTTCCACCACCGGGTCGTGCAACAGCAAGTCCACCACGCGCTGCACGGTCTCGCCGTCCAGCTCGCCGTGCAGGAAATAGAGATCAGCCACGGCGATCGCCTGCACGCCGCCGACGCCCAACGCCTCCACCTGCCCCAGCAGCCCCCGCCCGCGCGCATCCGGAAAACCCGGCTTGATCGACACTTCGACGCAGTAGATCATGGGTACTCCTTGATCGGTGAACGGTGACCGGTGATCGCTAAACGGTGACCGGCAAACGGTGACCAGTAAACGGACTCTCCGGAACCGTTTACCGTTCACCGCTTACCGGTTACCGTTCAGCGCGGCCCCGCCTGATAATTCGGCGCCTCTTTGGTGATGAAGACGCTGTGCGGGTGGCTTTCGATCAGGCCGGCGTTGGTGATGCGGGCGAAACGGGCCTTGCGGCGCAGGTCCTCCAGGCTGGCCGCGCCCACGTAGCCCATGCCGCTGCGCAGGCCGCCCATGAGCTGGTACATGTAGTCGGCCAACGCGCCTTTGTAGGGCACCTGGCCCTCGATACCCTCCGGCACCAGCTTGCCGAAGGTGCCCAGGTTCTGGCCGTCGCCCTGGGCCGTGGCGTAGCGGTCGCTGGCCCGCCCCTTCATCGCGCCGATGGAGCCCATGCCGCGGTACTCTTTGAAGCGCCGGCCCTCGTAGATCACCAGGTCGCCGGGCGATTCCTCCAGGCCGGCCAGCAGCGAGCCCAGCATCACTGCGCTGGCGCCGGCCGCCAAGGCTTTGACGATGTCGCCGGAGTACTTGATGCCGCCGTCGGCTACTACCGGCACGCCGTAGCGCCGCGCCACGTGCGCGCAGGCCGCAATGGCCGTCATTTGCGGAACCCCAGCGCCGGCCACAATGCGAGTCGTGCAGTTGTGAACAGCGATGCGACCTGCAACGTAGGTATGGTCGTCAGCGACTTCCAGATTGAATACCGGAAACGCTTCAACGGTCACTTGTTCGGTGGATCGTACAGAGGTGTAGATATACCTATCATCGCTCCAGTAACTTTGCTTCAATCCGCGGTTGCTCACCCGTGGCACGTGCAGCTCGGGAAACTCCTCGGCAAAGCGCGCCATCTGGGCGCCGCTCAGCCGGACGCGGTAGACCGTGTGCCAGGTCGGATGATCCCGCGTACCTGCTTGAATTCCGGGTAAATAACCAAGCCGCATGAAAATGTCCGCCACTTGGTAAGCTAGCTTGATCGAGACGGTTGAATATTCTACCCTGCCTTCGCTCGCAATGTGTCCGTCGCCTCTGAGCAAACCAATGAGGAGTTGCTTCAAAAGGTCAGGGGGTTGATCCATCACCTCCCGAGGCAGCTTCTTTCGGTTAGCAGGACCCGGTACCAGAGTTTCGAAGAAACAACCCAATGCATGATTGTGAAGCAAAACCTGGGTCGAAAGTCGCCCTTGATGGTGCCGCACCAAAGACCCGCCAAAATAGCCGAACTTGTCGCCAACCAGATGCAAGACGTCTTCCTGGTAGGCCCTCTCATCACTGTGAAACGCAAAGCGCGCTTGCCTGTTGTTGGGGGCTCCGGCGGGATGGCCTTCAGCGACGTAATATCCAATGAGCCGCATCAAATCAGCATCCAGCGCTATGAACCGCTTGAGCCGGGCCGGCTGCATATCCCGATCATAGGCTACTGCGTCAAGATGCGCCTCAACTTGCACTTGAAGATCATCAGCTACAGCGCGCTTGCCCTTCACAATCGTTCCAATAACCCGCTCCGTCGTGCCAAACCGCTGCGCAAGATCAGCATAGGTCTCAGGATTGGGATTGCCGCTAGGTTTGTTGGCCCAAACATGGCTCTCATCGTGCTGGTAGTGTGGCACGTAATCCAACAGATCATAGACGACCTCTTGGCTTTCGTACCGTGGCCGAGGAATAGCCACGATGTCTCCAGGCTGCAATTCGTCCGCCCTCGTCCATGCCAGGCCTTTGTTGTATTTCGGCTTCTCGAAGTAGTAACGTGGGCCGTATTTCTTCTTTCGGTCCTGGGGAGCAGTGATCCGAATTGCGAGGATCGGATGGTTGGGAGTTACTTGAAGCGCATCCGCCACCCCATTGATGTGTAACTTCACTAATGGCCCCGTGTACTCTCGCTGATACACACGTGTCACCGGTCGGGCGTGCCCAGTATGGGTACGAACCACATCGCCCACACGGACCTCCGAGATCGGTAGGACAGAGCCATCCTCTAACTGGATCGGCGTATTTCCATCAAAACAGATACTCCCGGCCCCGACGCCCACCTTGATCACGTCTGCGCCGGCCTCGATCAGCGCCTCGGTGCCCTCGGCTGTGACCACGTTGCCGGCCAGCACCGGCAGGTCAGGGGCGATCATCTTGATGCGCTGGATGGCGCGCAGCACGCCGGCCGAGTGGCCGTGGGCCGTGTCCACTGCGGCCGCGTCCACGCCTGCGTCCAGCAGCAGCTCCAGCCGCTCGTCCAGCTCCGCGCCCACGCCCACGGCTGCGGCCACCAGCAGACGGCCCCGCTCGTCGGTGGCGGCGTTGGGGAAGTCCAGCTTCTTGAGGATATCCTTGTAGGTGATCAGCCCCTTGAGGTTGTACTCGTCGTCCACCAGCGGCAGCTTTTCGATGCGGTGGCGGTGCAGGATGGCCTTGGCCTCCTCCAGCGAGGTGCCCACCGGCGCGGTGATCAGGTTCTGGCTGGTCATGTAGGCCGTCACCGGCGCGGCGCGGTCGGTGGCGAAGCGCACGTCGCGGTTGGTGAGGATGCCCACCAGCTTGCCGTTGTCGGTCACGGGCAGGCCGGAGATGTGGTAGCGGGCCATGATGGCCTCGGCGTCGGCCAGGGTGTTGTCGGGGCGCAGGGTGATGGGGTCGACGATCATGCCGGCCTCGGAGCGCTTGACCTTGTCCACCTCGTCGGCCTGGGCCTGCGGGCTGAGGTTGCGGTGGATCACGCCGATGCCGCCCTGGCGGGCCAGGGCGATGGCCAGCCGCGCCTCAGTCACCGTGTCCATGGCGGCCGAGAGCACAGGGATGTTGAGCTGGAGCTTGTCGTGCAGTTGGGTGCGGATATCGACCTGCGCCGGCAGCACTTCGGCAAAGCCGGGCACCAGTAGCACGTCGTCGAAGGTGAGGGCTTCGGGGCCCAGCAGATCGGCAAATTGCATGGCGACCTCCCTAGAAGGCTGAGGACTGACAGTGCTGCCAACGGCATGGCTTGTCGAACGGCGTCAAGGCTGTCCGTCAGCCCATCAGCACTGTCAGTTCTGCGCAACAAAAAAACGAAAGCCCTCGCCAACATAGGCTACCGGCCGTTGGTAGGGCATCGATTTGCTGAAGACAGCGGATTTACAGTGAGAGGCAATCATTGTGGGCTCCGATCAACCTTTGAGTCGATCAGCCCGCGCCACATTGCTACATCGCTATTGTACATCCAAGCACGGACGGAGGCAAACAGGGGGTCCGATAACATCGGAGAACCGGACGTTAGCCAGACGACGGCAGCTGAGCATCAAACAGCAGGTTGGACAACATGCGGTTGCGGTCTTCAACATTTTCAAAGGACAGATGGATAACCTGTTGGCGCAGCCTGGGCTTCGGTTTGTCGCTTTGCACGAGGCCCCAGGCTTCCAGAGGTGAGCGTTTTGGCGGCAGTGTCTGCTCGACTGATAAGCGTAACGCGGGGCGAGGCCGATGGCCAAAATAGCTGGCGCCGGGTTCGATGCGGCGCAACTCTGTGTTCTTGAAGAAAATGTACCACATGCCAATGTCAGCTTGAGGCCATTGGCCGATCAGCAGTAGACGTGAGGGAGGAACGATGGCCATCACCGCATGCTCGCGGGTTTGAAAGCTGCGGAGATAGGCCTGCAATTCGGTGAAGACTTGTTCTTTACCCTGGACTTCGAACAAGCCAGAGGCGCGCACGGGCAGTTTGTCGTTGGGACTTAGGGGGGTAGGTTGCAGGGCAGGCTGCTGGCCATGATGGTCAGGCCGAAAGGCTACGTAGTTGCGTCTGGCGGCCCATACCGGGAGCATCCACAGCAGCACCAGCAGGCTAACACCGGCGACAATGCCTACAACCCCGCCGGGCAACAGGCCGATGGCCATTAGGCCAACTCCAACCAGCAACAAAACGGCCAGCCACCGATCCAGCGCCAAACCAGCCCAGAGGTGGCGGCGCAGCTGGTAGCTGGCTTTGAATAGGATGCCGAGGATGGCCATGGGAGCGGTAAAATTTCCCGGAAACTGCTCGAGTTTCCGGGAAATTGGACACAGAGGGGAAACCTACGCCATCAGCGCTTTGAACGCCGCCTGGTCGAGGGTTTCGACTTCGATCAAGCGCTCGGCAATCAGGTTCAGCTTGTCGCGGTAGGTAGTGATGATCTCGCGTGTGCGCTCGTAGGCTTTGCGCACGATGTTCTGCACCTCGCGGTCAATGGCTTCGGCAACCTCGTCGCTGTAGTTGCGGTGCTCGCTGATCTCGCGACCCAAAAAGATCATTTCCTCTTTCTCGCCGTAGGTCAGCGGCCCCATGCGCTCGCTCATGCCAAGCACCGTCACCATCTGGCGGGCAATGCGCGTCACCTGCTCCAGGTCATTCGAAGCGCCGGTCGTGATGCGGCCGAAAACGACCTCTTCGGCTACGCGGCCGGCCAGCGCCACCGAGATCTCCTCTTCCATCTCCGTGCGGCTGCGCAGCATGGTGTCCTTGTCGAGCGGCCACATGTAACCGCCGGCCATGCCGCGGCCGACGATGGTGACCTTCAGCACAGGAGTGGTGTGAGGCAGAGCGTGCTGCACCAGAGCATGGCCTGCTTCGTGGTAGGCGATGACGCGCTTCTGTTCCTCAGAGATCACCCGGCCCTTGCGCTCCGGCCCGATCGCCACGC
Source organism: Anaerolineales bacterium (assembly GCA_034432445.1). Classification (GTDB taxonomy): domain Bacteria; phylum Chloroflexota; class Anaerolineae; order JAAEKA01; family JAAEKA01; genus JANWYQ01. The sequence goes on along the minus strand of DAOUBX010000195.1, from coordinate 16,579 downwards.
GCTCGATGGCTTCGGTCAGCTCGGTCATGCTGATGTTGCGCCGGTTGCGCCGCGCCGCCAGAATCGCCGCTTCGTTGACCATGTTCTCGATATCTGCGCCGACGAAACCGGGCGTGGCACGCGCCAGCACCTCCAGATCAACGTCTTCGGCCAGCGGCTTGCCGCGCACATGCACCTTGAGGATCTGCTCGCGGCCCTTGACATCGGGCCGGTCCATCACCACGCGGCGGTCGAAGCGGCCCGGCCGCAGCAGCGCCGGGTCGAGGATGTCGGGCCGGTTGGTGGCGGCGATGATGATGATGTTGGTGTCCGTGTCGAAGCCGTCCATCTCCACCAGGATCTGGTTCAGCGTCTGCTCGCGCTCGTCGTGGCTACCGCCTAAGCCTGCCCCGCGGTGGCGGCCCACTGCGTCGATCTCGTCGATAAAGATGATGCACGGCGAGTTACGCTTGGCCTGGTCGAACAGATCGCGCACGCGGCTGGCGCCTACGCCCACGAACATCTCGACGAACTCGGAGCCGGAGATGGAAAAGAAGGGCACCCCAGCCTCGCCGGAGACTGCCTTGGCCATCAGCGTCTTGCCGGTGCCGGGCGGGCCAACCAGCAACACACCCTTGGGAATGCGCGCGCCTAGCGCGGCAAACTTCTGCGGCTCTTTCAGGAACTCTACAACTTCCTTCAGTTCTTCTTTGGACTCTTCTGCGCCGGCAACGTCGTCGAAGGTCACGGTGGGCTTGTCGCCCGTGAACATGCGCGCCCGACTCTTGCCGAAGGATAGAGCCTGGTTGCCCGCGCCTTGCGCCTGGCGCAAGATGAAAAAGAAGAAGAAGCCGATCAGCAGAATTGGCAGCAGAGTGCCGAGAACCGGCGCCCACGTTTCCCATCGGCTGCTACCCTGGAAATCGATCGTCACTTCTTGCAGTTGCTCATTGGTCACGCCCAGGTTGGTCAACGTCGTCACCAGGTCTGTGTCCGGCTCGATGCGCGAGCGCTGAACCTGTGTTTGACCGCCTTGTGCGGCGTAGACGATCTCCAACGCGCCGTTCTTATCCGAGATCTTGCTGACTTTACCGGCTTGAATGTCCGCTGCCACCTGGCTGATTGAGATCACAGGAATCTGCTCACGTCCTTGGCGCAGGGTCGAGAACAGAAAGGCCGCCAACACAGCCAGCAGAATCAAGTATAGAAAGCCGTTGCGCATGGAACCTTGTCCCATCGTTTCCTCACTCCAGAAGTATGGTTAGCCAGAAGCGCCGTCCCGCAGTTTGTTTGCTTCATTGCGGGCGCAGCTCCAGAGTCGCACCCTCGGTCAACCGTCACTTACCCGGCCCGCCTAGCTGGCTATCTGGTTGCTATTACTCTGTTACTTCGTTGACTAGTATTGAGTCTAGCATAAGCGCAATGAGGTGTCAATTGCACTCGAACGCTAGTCCCCAGACATGGTAGCATACGATGACGCCTAACGCAGTAGGGTATCTTCTTATTATCAGCGTACCCTGCGCCGTCACAGGTGGTTTGACGCATTCTTGACGCCGCCGTATAATCGATAAACGGCACTACCACCGTCCGGCATCCGGCACTCGAGCGTCTGAGTCTGGCAGCTGGGCCGTTGTGGCGAGCGATTACATGCCACCAGTCTTCTGGAGGTGATTGTTCTATGACGGCGCAAATCCTGGCTATTCGGCTCGACTCGGCCCCGCAAGAAGAGGCTGAAGTCACGTTCTTGGGTCATCTCATCCATGTGCGTCGCGTCGCTGCGGCTGACTTACAGCAGGTTGAAGTGCTGATCCGGCAGTACGACGGCCAGGTTGATGCGATTGCGTTGGAGGGGATGGCGCGACGGCTCAAAGTGGGCCGGCAGGTGGAGGAACATGCCGACATTGCGCCGCTGTTTCAAGTCGCTGCGCAGACCCCCGTGGTAGACGGCGAGGGCGTACGCGGCGCACTAGAGCGCTGGGCTGTGCGGTTGGTCAGCGAAAGTCATCCGGGTACATTTAGCTACAAGCGGGTGCTGCTTGTGCCGGGCCTAAACCATGGCGGCCTGGCGCAGGCCCTTGGCGAGTACACGGAAAGTGTGCACTACGCCGACAACATCATATATTTCGCCTTGCCGCAGGCCATCGGTAGCGAGGCAGGGTTGAACCGCTATGCGGGGCCGGCGCTGCGTCAGTTGCGGAATGCGCCTCCCCGGCGTCTCTGGCCGTTGGCCGGCCAGCCGAACCAAAAGCGCGCCGAAGGGCCGTTTGCTTGGGCGGACGTGTTGGCGGGTGACATCGGCTCCATCCGTCGCTACGCGCCCGCCGACCTCTCGCACAAAACGGTTGTCGTGGAGGCCGCCAGCGAAGAGGATGTAATTGCGCTGCGCGAGCGACGGGTGGAACTGCTCATAACGACCATGCCGGTGCTGGCGCCGGTCGGCCAGGAGCAGCCTGATCCCCAGCAACCGGCGCGCTTTTCTGCTGCCATCATGGAAGCGATCTTCGCCGCGCTGCGGGAGGATCGCACAGCTCCTCTGACGGAAGGCACCTACCTCAACCTCCTGGCCGACCTGCAATGGCAGCCTGCTTATCTCCACCTCCAGGGCGCAGAAGAGCAAGTCAACCGCTTCGCTTTTGTGATCCATCCGCTCAGCGTCGAGTTCATTCATAAGCATCCCAAGTACCGCTTCACGCGCTTCCTGCCCGACCGGTTGGTCGAGTCAGCAGCGGCCCACTTGCCTCCCTTCTACATCAGCCGCATCCGCGGCGCGCAGTCACCCACGACCGGGCAAAAGGTGGAGGGCATCTTGATTGGCTTGGGCGCAACACCGCGGGAGCTGATGCGTCGGGATACCGGCTTCACCTACCGTCGGCTCATCAAGGCCGCGCGCATGGCCGAACGCATGGGCGCACGGCTGATGGGCTTAGGCGCTTTTACCTCCGTCGTGGGCGATGCGGGCATCACTGTCGCTCAGAAAGTGGATATCGGCATCACCAGCGGCAACAGCTTGACGGTCGCGGCAACCTTGGAAGCTGCCAAGCGCGCCGTGGTTCTGATGGGCGCCACCGATCTGACACAAGGCACGGCGATGGTGGTTGGCGCTACGGGATCGATCGGCTCGGTGTGCTCGCGCTTGCTGGCCCAGGCGATCCACAACGTGATTCTGGTGGCGCCGCGACCTGAGCGGCTGATCGCGCTCAAGCGCCAAATCGAGGCCGAGACGCCGGAAGCCAAGGTTACCATCGCCACCAGCGCCGACGAGTACATCGGCCAGGCAGACCTGATCGTAACGACGACCACGGCGTTGAAGACGCGCATCATCGACATCACCCGCTGCAAGCCGGGCGCAGTAATCTGCGATGTGGCGCGCCCGCCTGACATCAGCGAAGAAGAGGCGGCGCGACGGCCCGATGTGCTGGTGATTGAAAGCGGCGAGATCAAGATCCCCGGCGATGTAGATTATGGCTACGACATCGGCCTGCCGCCGGGCACGGCCTATGCCTGCTTGTCGGAGACCGCTCTGCTGGCCATGGAGGGCAGGTTCGACGACTACACCCTGGGCCGTGAGATCGAGATGGAGCGCGTCAAAGAGATCTACCGGCTTTTCAAGAAGCACCAGTTCGAGCTGGCCGGCTTGCGCAGCCATGGTAAATACATCACCGACGAAGACATCGCCCGCCGCCGGGCGTTGGCGGACGAGCTGCGCAGTCACCCAGAGCGTTTGGAGCAGATGCGCAAGGCGCTGTTGGTGGCGGCCGAGACCGCCGAGGTGGGCGCACCTGGCCCGCTCAATGACATCTGGCCGGCCGGCCTCGCCGGGCTGGGCGTGGCCACAGCCATTGTCGGCTGGTGGACGCGGCGCAGGAACGGTGGACCTCGCTAGGACAACTGTCCGGCAGCGCGCCGACCGGTGCGCGACCGTGACCCCGGCAGCCCTGTCGTAACTGTTCAGGTGCCGGGCACGTGCGGCCGGTTTGCAGCTTAAGTCGGCTCCGCGCACGCCCTTGCAAACGTACACTCAAATGCCCGGCACCTACGGCTGAAGCGCCGTCAGTGTCTCAGCGTAGCGGCGTTATCTCATGCATGCAAACCTTTCCCGCACGATCATGATAACCGGTGTTGCCGGCCAATGGGGTCGCCTGTTGACGCGGCGTCTGCTGGCACAGCCGGGCATTCGCTTGCTGGGCATCGACCGTCGAGCGCCAGACTGGCTGGAGCCAGGTTTGGATTTCATCAAGGCTGACGTCCGTAACCCTTTGTTGCCCGATTTGTTGCGCGCCGAGCAGGTCGACACGGTTGTGCACCTGGCGTTTCGCGAGCGTCAATGGCGGCGGGAATACGACTTCGAGAGCAATGTGCTGGGCGCCATGTACTTGATCGGCGCTTGCGCTGCTGCAGGCGTTACGCATGTCGTGCTCAAGAGCACGATGGCGGTCTACGGCGCACGACCTGAGAACCCGATGTACGTTGCGGAGAGCTGGCCTTGCAACGCCCAATCGAGCTATGCCTACGTGTCCGACGCAGTGGAGATCGAGCGCTTTGTCGAGGAGTTCAGCGCAGAGTACCCCGAGATGCGCCTGGCCGTGCTGCGTTTTGCCAACATCGTGGGCGCTGAGGTCACTACGCCGTTCACGCGGCTGCTGCATTTGCCGGTCTTGCCGAGCCTGTTGGGGTTCGACCCCCTGCTGCAGGTGATCGACGTCGAGGATGTGGTCGAGGCGTTGGCACAAGCAGCTTTGTCCGACGCGCACGGCCCTTTCAACATCGCTGCGCCCGGGGTGGTGACTTTGTGTCAGGTGGCTGGCATGCTCGGACGGCCGCTGTTACCGTTGCTCCATTGGCCGGTGTACTGGGGCTGGAACGCAGCTGTCAGTTGGCGTGTAGGGCGTCGCACGCTGCGTTGGTTTCCCCTGGAACCCTCCTACCTGCGTTTCCCGTGCATCGGTGACCTAACGCGCATGACGGAGGTTCTGGGCTTCAATCCGCAGCGCAATGCCCGGCAGACGATCGAGCACTTCGTGCAAGCGCAACGCCTGCAGAAGTTTCACGCAGCGAACGAAGCCGGGCAGTACGCCGCCGATCGGCTCGATCAGACCTTGCGCATGCGCCGTGCATCGCGACCCGACGCCGCAACTGGTCGATGAGGGCTCTGGTCATGGAAAACGACAACGGCTTCGTCATCGACATCGTAGATCAAACGGCCAGCGCTGCGCCAAGCCAAACGCCCGCAGCTGGAGTCGCTGCCGCACCAGCAAGCGCAGCAGAGACGGCAGGCGCGGCCGAGCTTGCCGAGCCCGTGCCGGGCGCAGCCGATGACGTGCTGGCGATTGAGGATCGACTGACCGCTGCGCGCGAGCAGACAGGCGCTGGGCAGGTAGGCGGACGGGCAACCATGCGACAGCTGCTGAGCGACTATGCCAGTCCTGATGTGTGGAAAGGAATGGCCTATGTGAGCGCGTATTTGGCGCGCGCCCAGGTGGAGACAGCGCGGCGCCGGCTCGAAGGGGAGTACGAGGTCGACGCCTACGGCCTTGACCGGGAGTTTCTCGAGGCGGTGCTGCCCATAGCGCAGTTCTTCTATCGCCATTACTGGCGTGTGGAGGTTTCCGGCATCGAGAACCTGCCTGCAGAGGGGCCGGCGCTGTTGGTGAGCAACCATTCCGGTGTCTTGCCTTTCGACGGCGCCATGATCAGCACCGCCATCCTCAACGAAATGACCCCACCGCGCCTGGCGCGGGCGCTGGTGGCCGATTGGTTTCCCACCTTGCCCCTGGTGTCGATCCTCTTACAAAAGACCGGGCAAGTGCAGGCCAATCCGCACAATGCCTTGCGTCTTCTGCAGCAGGGGGAACTGGTGGTGGTCTTTCCCGAGGGCTACAAGGGTGTAGGCAAGCTCTACCGCGAGCGCTACCAATTGGCCCGCTTTGGCCGCGGCGGCTTCATTCGCATCGCCGTGGCCGCCGGTGTGCCCATAATCCCCGTTGCGGTGGTGGGCGCCGAGGAAATCTACCCTGTCATTGCCCGTTCCAATGTCTTAGCCAGGTTGCTGGGGTTTCCTTTCTTTCCCATCACCCCCACGTTTCCCTGGACTGGCCCCCTTGGTTTCGTACCCGTGCCCAGCAAATGGAGCATTGATTTTGGCCAGCCGATTATCATCGATCACCCCGGCACGCGTGCCGCTGCCAATCCTGTGTTGGTGAGCCAGTTGACCGAGCAAGTGCGCAGTGTCATTCAGACCATGCTGCTGGCGCGGCTAGCCAGACGGCGCTCGGTCTTGTTTGGGTGAGATCGCAGAAATGGAGGTCCACCTTGTCAGTCTTTGCCGATGCTAACGCATTTTATACAGTCATGCGGAAGATGGTCGAAAGACTTGCGCAAGACGCCGCAGCCGTCGAGTCGTTCAAGCGCGCGAAAATGACGGTGCGTTTCAACTGCACCGCCCCCCAAGCGGTGATGATTCTGGACGGCAGACACAATCCGGTGCAAGCACTGTTTGGCGCGCAGGCTGTGCGCAGCGATCTTGACCTAAGCCTAACGGCGGATCTCTTGCACGATCTGCTCCTGGGCAGGAAACGAATCCGCGACTCTTTCTTGGCTGGTGAAATCAAGGTCTCAGGCAATATTTTTCGTGCTATGCAACTGGCCGAGCCGCTCCGTCATGTGGAGGCGGTCTATCCCCAGGTGTTACGTGAGATGGGGTATGCCGTTTAAGGCGTGTGCAGGAGGCGTTCCGCAGCTTATTCCTCTATCGTGTGCGTGCTAGAGCGTTGTTGCAGCAGGTCGAGCTTCTCCTCGAGAGCTTTGAGCGTGCGATGCAGGTCGGCAACGGCCGCGTTCTTGGTGTGGGGGGGCTCCTCGTCATTGCGTCCGGCGCTACGTTCCAGCACACGTTGGATCACTGCTGGATCATGGCCCGAGCGCCGGATTTCTTCCAGGTCGGCCCGCACCAGACCTCGTGAGATTTCGATACCGTACCGCGCCAAGGTCTCTTTAAACACGTTGTAGCTGCCGGCCAGGTCTACGCTGACAGAGCGAAAGCCGTATTCAGCGATGGCGATACGATCTTTGAGGCGCATGATATTGCCAAAGAACATCGTTGGATCGTCTGGCCGGGGTTCGATCAAGATGATGTCTACGTCAGGATGGCGGCGTTGGAGTTGTTTGATCTGATACTTCAGACCGGAGTGCAGCAAGACGCGGGTCGCCTGGGCGCTGACGGCCTCTAACCCACGGTCGCTGATGTACTTGCCAGAAGAGCGTTTCTTGCCAGGGGGCTGCCACTGTTCCTCGTCGAACGGAACCAGGGAGTTGATGCAGACCACGAGCTTGGCGCCGTGTTCGATGGCGATATCGAGGCTGGCGTTGCCGCGCATGCCGCCGTCTAAGTACTCCACGCCGTTGATGCGCAGAGGCTTGTAGATCACGGGGACGGCAGAGGATGCTGCGATGGCGGAGGAGATCGGGACTTGGGGCGTGTTGGCGCTGAAGACGACGCGCTGGCCATCGCTCAAGCGTGTGGCGACGATGTACAGCTCTTTGTTGAGCTCGTCAAAGCGATTCGTTGCCCCCACCAACTCAATGGCTTGCCGCACCCACTCCCCGTAGGCCCGGTTGTCGTAGATGCCGGAAGGCAGTGCTTCTCCCAGGCCGCTGAGCAACAGATCCAAAACGGACAAGCGCCCGCGATTGGCCAGAGCCTCTACACCAGTGCTGAATAGACGGCGTGGCAGTCTTATGCTGCGGCGCAAGAACTCCTGGGCGTTCAGGTGAAAAAGGTGCTTAGCTTCAGGAAAGCTGACAAGGGGATGCGTATTGTTGACCACCCGCATCAGGTCAATCGACGACATGCCATTGGCCAGGAACGCGCTGACCAGAGCGCCGGCGCTAGTGCCCACGTAGATATCGAAGTCGTTGACCGTGCGGTTGACCAGCAAGTCATCGATGGCCCGCAAGGCGCCAATCTCATAGACAGCACCGCTGACGCCGCCGCCGGCGAGTACCAACGCTGTTCGCTCTACGTGCTGCTCCGAGTCTCGCTGCACCCGGGGGGGAAAGCCTGTCATTGCTTCAGCCCGTTCTCTGTTGAAAGCTGTGGAGCCCGAAGCGTAGTTTTGTTCGAGGGCTGAGCCCGTTCACAGGTCGCTGTCGGGCAGGCCTGAGGCAGGACTACATCAGCGCTGAGGGAGCGCCCACCTGTTTCCGTGCTCACACCGACAGACGCGCTACGCCCAGGCCCGGGCAGGCGCTGGTGCAAGGCGCTCGCCACGCCAGGCAAAGTTACGCCGGCACGCAAGTCGTCCACTCACTCGGTAGACTGATCCGGTGTCGACGCGCTTTCAGCCAGGATGTCGTCGATGGCTGTCGCCAGTGCATCGATCTGCTGTTGCAAGCGCAGCATATCCACGCGCGAGGGGATGTTCAGCCTGTGTAACGCCGTCTCGATGCGTTGATCAACTGCGCTGAGCGTTTCAGCGGCTGTTTGCTGGCGTTCACTCGTTTTGCGCAACTCCTCCGCCTCTTCCGCCGCCAGGTCACCGCGACGTACCAATGTATCGATCCGTTGGTCAATCTCGGCTTCCAGCGTTCGCAGCGCGCTTACCGAGGTTTGCAACGAGCGCTTCATGTAATCCAGTGTGTCGCCGCCCGTGCGAATTAGCGTGGTGAACAAGGCGCTGGGGAGGTAGCCGGCGTCTCTTTTCTCGCGCTCGAAGATGATCTGCGACAAGGTCACGCCGGTGAGGTCTTCGCCCGTCTCATGATCTCTCACCTCGACGTCGTGTCCCTGCAGAATCAGGTCTGAGATGCTGTCGAGCGTGATGTAGCGCTTCGCCTGGGTGTCATACAGTTTGCGATTGGGGTAACGCTTGATAAGTACTTTTGCCATGGTTCGCTTCCGCTCCTATGCGCGATTATACCGCGCTGTGTCAAATAAGTCCAGAAACTCTTGCGTTATCCGCGTCCAGCGAGGCGCCCGGCCCCGGCGGGGCCACCGCCAAAGACAATAAGCGCCGGAAGAAGAAGGTGCTGGCAGCACTTCATCTCCCGGCGCTCATCGCCTTGCGCTACGCTCCGACGGCAAAGGGCCCCAGGAGCTAGTTCTTCAGCGCGTCTACTTTGGCAGCCAACGTAGCAATCTTCTCGCTGAGGGCGTCGATGTCGCTCTTGGTCGGCACATTCAGCCGCGCCAGAATGCTCTCGATGCGCTCGTCCAGCATGGACTCCGCCTTGCTCAGCTGCTCCGTCACCTGTTCGGTCACCCGCTCGGTTTCGGTGTGCCGCCGAGCGAGGACGTCCTTGACAAGCTTGCGGCCGTCTTGCTCGGCGATTTCGCCGCGCTCGACCAGCTTGTTGACGAAATCCTCGATCTCATCCTTGGTCAGGGCAACGGCGCCAACTGCAGCCAGCAGCACACGCCGCACGGTCGCGGTCATCGTCGTAGCGGTGTCAACCGCTGCAGTCTGAGCATCAGCGGCCACTTTCTTGGCGCGCTCCGTAACACTTTCTGCGGTAATGGTTTCTTCAGCCATGGTTTTACCTCCGTAACTTGCTTGCGCAAAGTCTCGTTGTCGATCTATTATCACCCGGCTAGAGTGCTGATTCGATTATGACGCATTGCGTCACGGGGTGATTATAACACGCTGCGTCATGGGTGTCAAATCCGCTTGCGCTGTGTTCGCATCATCACAAAGCAACTCCTGCTGTTGACGCTCGCCAGGCTTGAGCGTATAATACGTCCGTCGCACCGAGCGAGACCTTACCACCGCTCGGATACTGGGCGCACGCGTTTGCGAGCGGCCCTTCCTGCTCTCGCAAGCTGCGCCATGGCAACGAACTTCTGCTAGACCGCGCAAGTGTCAACTGCAAGAGGAGAGAATTCTATGGAGAAGCCATGGCTTGCTCACTACGAGGACGGCGTGCCGGCGCATCTCGAGTATCCGGCCATACCGTTGTACCAAATGCTGGAGGATAGCGCACGGCGCTATCCCAACCAGACGGCAATCAAAATGGTGCTGCGTTATTTGCCGGGCGGCTTGATCATCGGCGCTGAACTGACCTATGCCGAGGTCTTGGACAAGGTCAATCGTCTCGCCACCGCGCTTTATGAGCTTGGTGTGCGTCAAGGCGACCGTGTGGCCATCCAACTGCCCAATTCGCCTCACACAGTCATCGCTTTTTACGCCATTCTCAAACTCGGCGCCATCGTGGTCAACACCAATCCGATCTACACCCCGCGCGAGATGGAGCACCAGTTTAGCGACTCCGGCGCTGAGACCATTCTGTTGCTCAACAGCTTCTACCCCAAGCTCAAGGAAATCCAGGCCAAGACCAAGATCAAAAACGTCATCGTCTGTTTCATCAACGACTTCACGGGCAAACCCTTCAGCCGGTTGGTGCAACGTGCCCAGCAGAAAGAGGGGCAGTGGGAGGAGGTGCCTGAAGGCCGAGGCATCTACCACCTGAAATCGTTGCTGAAAAAGTATCCGCCCAAACCGCCTGAGGTCGCAGTCAAGCCGGACGATATCGCGCTTTTCCAATATACGGGCGGTACTACCGGTGTGCCCAAAGCGGCTATGCTTAGCCACCGCAACCTCGTCGCCAATACAGTGCAATGCTCGCATTGGCTCACCGACCTGGAGCCAGGCCGCGAGATCTTTATGGGCGCGATCCCCTTCTTCCATGTTTTCGGCATGACCGTGGCCATGGCCCTATGCATGTACATCGGCGGCAAGTTGATCGTCGTGCCCAACCCGCGCCAGATCGACAATGTCATGAACCAGATCCAGCGGGAGCACTGCACGATCTTCCCCGGCGTGCCGGCCATGTACATCGGCATCATCAACCACCCGGAGGTCAGCAAGTACAACCTGCGCAGCGTGAAGGCGTGCATCAGCGGCGCAGCGCCCTTGCCGATGGAGGTGCAGGAGAAGTTTGGCGAGATCACCGGTGGTCGCTTGGTGGAGGGTTATGGCCTGACCGAGGCTGCGCCCGTCACCCACTGCAACCCGATCTACGGGCTGCGCAAGTCGGGCTCGATCGGCATCCCGCTGCCGGACGTAGAGGCCAAGTTGGTCTCGCTAGAGCCGGGGCCGGACGGCAGGCCGGTCGAAGTAGCGGTGGGCCAGGAAGGCGAGCTGGCGTTGCGCGGGCCGCAGGTGATGATGGGGTATTGGAACAAGCCGGAGGAGACGGCTAATGTCAAGGACGCCGACGGCTGGCTGTACACCGGCGATATCGCCAAGATGGACGAGGACGGCTACTTCTACATCGTGGACCGCAAGAAGGACCTGATCATTGCTAGCGGCTACAACATCGTGCCGCGCGAGGTGGAGGAGGTGCTGTTTATGCACCCGGCGGTGCAGGAAGCAGTGGTTGCCGGCGTCCCCCATCCCGTGCGCGGGGAGACGGTCAAGGCTTATGTGGTCCTGAAACCGGGCCAGAAGGCCACTGCCGATGAGATCATCGCCTTCTGCCGGCAACACCTGGCGGCCTACAAGGTGCCCAGCATGGTGGAGTTCCGCAGCGAGCTGCCCAAGAGTATGGTGGGCAAGTTCTTGCGCCGGGTGTTGGTCGAGGAGGAGAAGCAGAAGCTGGCGGCCAAACAGCAGCAATCAGCCTAGTCGCTCCTGTACTTGCCTTGGCTGCACAACTCACAGGGCCCCCGCCGGGGCCCTGTTCTTTTCTGTCCTGTGACACACCGCAGCTTCCTGCCGCCGCGAACCCCATTACGTCCAAGGCACGGCGACGCGCAAGCCGTCAAGTTGCCTGCGCGGTTGACAGCGTCCGCAAAGTGGGATAAGATCAGCCATGCCCAGCAAGGTTCGCCAGTCAGCCAGCCTATCCGCGCCATCCCCAACGCCGACCACATCCGCCTTTGTGCGCCTTAGCGTGCACTGGTTCGGCCTGGCCTACTTGTGGAACGGGTTGCACACCATCCTGCTGCCGGTGATTCTGATCGGCTTGGCGCCTGCCGGGCTAAAGAACACTGTCTTAGGCGGTTTGACTTTTGCCGGCTTGTTGTTGGCGATGCTGGTGCAGCCGATGGCAGGCGCCATCAGCGACCGCAGCGGGTGGCTGGGGCGTTTCGGCAAGCGTCGGCCGTGGATCATGCTGGGCGCAGGCGCCAACATCGTCCTTTTGCTTGCGCTGGCGGGAGCCACTGACCTGCTGTGGGTGGTGGTCGTCGTCTATGTTGGCCTGCAGGTGACGTCAAGCTTTGCCGAGGCAGCTTTGCAGGGCTTCTTGCCCGATTTGGTTCCACCGGACAAGCGCGGTCGCGGCGCCGGCTTCAAGAACGCCGCCCAGATTGCTGGCTTTGTCGCCGGCGTGGGCTTGGGCGGCTGGCTGGCCGGCCAGGGTCAGGTGTCCTGGGCGCTGGTACTGACGGCCTTGGTGCTGTTGGCAACGGCGCTTTGGACTTGGTTCGGCGTGGACGAGGAGCCGTTTCACGCGCGTCGGCGCGGTCTGGCAGTCGGCGATGCGGTGCGCCGCGTCTTCGTGCACAGCTTCCGCTTCGATCAGCGCGCTGCGCCCGGCTATGGCCGGCTGCTGGCCGGCCGAGCCTTTCTCTTGGCCGGCTACTTTGCCTTGCAGGGGTTTGCCCAGTATTTCGTCGCCGATGTTCTCGCCGTTCCCAATCCGGCCGGCGTCACAGCTCTGCTGATGGCGATCATGGGCGCGGCGATCTTTCTGTTGGCTATCCCCACGGGTTCGCTGGCCGATCGGGTGGGGCGTCGACCGCTCAACCTGTTGGCGGGTTTTCTAGGTGTGGTTGCCACTTGCGCGCTGGTGTTTGTGAGCACCGTGGAACAGCTGGTGGTGGCCGGTGGTTTGGTTGGCGCGTCCATCGGCGTGTTCCTAAGCGTAAACTGGGCATGGGCGGCCGACCTGGTGCCGGCTGAGGAGGCTGGGCGCTACCTGGGCCTGAGCAACCTGGCCACAGCCGGCGCCGGCGCTTTTGCGCGGCTCTTCGCAGGTCCGATCGTTGATATCGGCAATGCCTGGCAGGTTGGTTTGGGATATCACGTGCTCTTCGTGGTGCTCGCCAGCGGCATGGCGCTAGGCACCGTCTTGTTGGCTGGGGTGCGTGAAACGCGGCCTGCACGCTTGGCAGCCGTCCCCGTGCCATACGAGCAAGATGAGGAGACGTAAAGACTCAAGCGCCTGGCTTGAAGGACCGAGGTTGTGAGGAAGGTGCTATGAAACTTCTAACTTTGCTGCGCCATGCTAAGTCCGACTGGAGCACTGCGGATGAAGCAGATTTTGATCGTCCTCTGAAGGATCGTGGGCGCCGCGATGCCCCGCAGATGGGCGACTATTTTGGCAGGCTCGGCCTGGTGCCCGACCTCATTGTGAGCTCGCCCGCCAAGCGCGCCCGTCAAACTGCTGAGCTTTTTGCCGTTGCTGCCGGTTACCGTCAGCCAATCGTCTGGGTTGACAATGCCTACATGGCCAGCGGCAGTGAGCTGATGTCCATCGTGCGCAACTTCCCCGATTCTGCCGGTCATGTCCTCCTCATCGGTCACAACCCGGGTCTTGAGCATCTGGCAGCCCAGCTCATCGGCGCAGACGCCTACGGTATGGCGACGGGCATCCGGCTGCCCACTTGCGCCGCTGCTCATATTGCCCTGAACGTCGACGTGTGGCGTGAGGTACAAGTCAACACCGGCCAGCTGCAATGGCTGATCAATCCGAAGTTGTTGGGCAAGGGCGGCAAGTAGGCTTAGAGGTCAGAGCCGCTTCGACCCATAGATGGCGAGGGGCAACAAAAACGCCGGAGCACGCCATAACAGCGTTGATCCGGCGTCAGCCTGGTTCACCAGATAGGTTTGCGATGTCCCTGATGACGACCCGTGTCTCCGGCGGTTAGCAAGTGCGAATATCTTTGAGCTTGAGGGCCAGCGGCGTCAGGACGTTGCGCAACGTCGCTTCATCAGGGCCGGCGACTTTGAACACAAGCTCGGCGTTGGAAGGGTCCTCGCCGGCAAATGTGCCCAGAGCGATGATGTTGCCGCCGACGTCGAAGACAGCCTTGCTGAGCTGGGCGATCTCGCCGGCCACATTGGGCACCAAGAGGCTGACACGTATCCCTTTCTGCCGCGCGCCCATCATCTCCAACATGATTTTGAACACATCGGTCTCGGTAATGATCCCCACAACCCTGCCGTCACGCAGCACGGGCAGACCACCGACCTTGTTGTCGGCCATCACGCGCGCTGCTTCTTCGATCGGCGTGTCCTCGGTGGTGGTCAGCACGTGTTTGGTCATCACGTCCTTGACCTTGATCTTGCTGACCAAGTAGTTCACTTCCCACACGCTCAACAAGGTTGCAGACGACGGGGAGGCATTCAGCATGTCCTTTTCTGAGACAATGCCAACTAGTTTGCCGTCATGGACCACAGGCGCGCGACGGATGTGCTCGCGACGCAGCAAATCGACTGCATCGAGCACGGTGAGATCGGGCGCAACGACAATAACCGGATGTGACATGCGCTCGCCAACTAACATGGGGACCTCCTAGGGTGGGTGAACAAAAGCAGATGAGCTAGCCTTCCGGCTCAAGCCTGGGTTGCCGAAGCTCTTTGCGGCTTCGCAGCACCTCTACGATCGCGGGTACGATGGAAATCAGCACGATGGCCACAATCACCAGTTCGAAGTTCTTTTGCACAAAGGGAATATTGCCGAAGAAATAGCCCAAGAGGGTGAAGAGCACGACCCACGTGATGCCGCCGATCACGTTCCAGCGGAGGAAGAAGCCATAGGACATTCGACTCACACCGGCTACGAAGGGAGCAAAGGTGCGCACGATCGGCACGAAACGCGCCAGGAAGATGGCTTTGCCGCCGTGCTTCTCAAAGAAGGCATGCGTGCGCTCCATGTGCTCCTTCTTGATCCAGCGTATTTCGCCGGTGTAGGCCTTGGCACCCACGCGGTGGCCGATCCAGTAGTTGACGGTGTCACCCAGAATGGCGGCCAAGGATAGGAAAACCAACAGGGCCCAGAGGGGCAGCACGCCGCGCGCCGCAAACGTGCCGGCGGCAAAAAGGAGCGAGTCGCCTGGCAGGAAAGGCGTGACTACCAGACCGGTCTCCATGAAGATGATGACGAAAAGCACTGCGACAGTCCAGGCGCCGTAGTTGGCGATGATGTCGCTGAGATAAACGTCCACATGCAGGACGAAATCGATGACCTGCGAAAAAAAGTCCATTGTCGATCCTTGTCTCTGCGGCTTTGTCCGGTGGCGTGAATGGGGGCGTCGTTAGAGGCGACCAAGCGCCACGTGCCGCTGATTGTAACATGACAACCCCCAAAGGCCAAAGCGACGCGCCCACACAGATGGCGATTGCGTCAGGCGTCGCAGGCCCACGGCCCCGTCAGTCCGCATCGCGCGGGGCCGGCCGGCAGGGACTTCCGGCCCACGCGAAAGACGAAGAAAGGCTCAACGCAGCAGCGCAAGCAGCTGTGGCAGGGCCGCTGCGGCGGCCGCACGACCTCGCTGCACCAGTTCGATGTCGTCGGGGATCAGATAGTCCATCTCGGCCACGTCCGGCTCGATCCAGACGTCGGCGGTATCAGGATGGTCGCCTGCGTGCACGATCAGGTTGGTGAGCGCCGTGCTGCCGGCCCAGAAGAAGTTGGGCGGGCGATGATGCGCCAACGGCATGATGTTCACCCCCACGACCACCTCGGCGCCTAGGTCGCGCAGCACCTGAATGCGCAGGTTGTTGCTGGCAAAGCCGTCACAGACCAGTCGGTCACGCCACAGGCAGGGGGCTACGACGCCGGGCACGGAAGAGCTGGCGCGCACGGCCGCAGCTACCCGCCCTGCGGTGATGTTGATGGCCTCGCCGGTGATCAGATCGGTGACGCCGACGACAAAGGGCCGTTGCAGCTCGTCGAAGGTGATGTCGCCGATGGCGCGAATCAACGTCATCTCCAGGTTGTGGAAATCGATTAGTCCCAGGCGGTCCAGGCCGCGACGGAAAGGGTTGAGCAGGATCGGGCGGGCTATGGTCTTCCAGGAGAACTGCTTGGACAGCTCGGCCATGCGCGCCAAGCTCAGTCCGGCGGCGTAGAGCGCGCCCACGATCGCGCCGGCGCTGACGCCGCTGAGCAAATCGACCTCAATGCCGGCTTCCTCAAGGACTTGCAACACACCCAGGTGGGCGCGCCCGCGGGCGACGCCGCCGGCCAGCGCCAGCCCTAGCCGCTTGCGATGATGGGTCAT
Source organism: Anaerolineales bacterium (assembly GCA_034432445.1). GTDB lineage: Bacteria > Chloroflexota > Anaerolineae > JAAEKA01 > JAAEKA01 > JANWYQ01. The sequence continues at coordinate 375 of DAOUBX010000195.1, read as the reverse complement.
CAGAGTGTGCCTGTCGGCAGCGATGGCTTCGGTCGTTTCGCCTGGTAGTGACGGCTTTAGCCGTTCCGGGGACCAGAGGCGACTGATGAAAGGTAAGAAAATGTTCCGGCAATAGCCGCTTGCGGCGGGTCGCCCCTGATGTGAGCCCGCCCGGCGACACCTGCACTTGCAGCGCAGGTGCAAGTGTAAATCGACCGGGCTATCAAACGGCGCCCCGTCCACGGGGCTGAAAGACGCGCCATGCACGCGCGAGCCCGTTTCAACGGGCGCCGTTATGTAGCCGGGGAGTAACTACTCAGCCATAGGTGCCGGACATTTGGATTCTAACCTGAAAATCGCTCGGGCCGGTCTCCGACCGTGCCCGCCGCGCTTTCA
>DAOUBX010000194.1:0-13561 GCA_034432445.1 Anaerolineales bacterium | reverse complement strand
CAGTTTTGTAGCCCGGTTATTCATAGCCGGGGCGGCTGCCGCTGACACAGCGTCCTCATCTCAACGGGAATGTCGGACTGATTTGTCGATCGCAACTATTCAGCCCTAGGTGCCGGGCACTTAAGGCTGCGCTGGCCAGGGCGTCGGCAGAGCCGGCTCAAGCTGGAAACCGGTCGCAAGTGCCCGGCACCTGAATAGTTACCGCGTTCAATTGACTAGTCGGCTTGAGGCGAAGCTTCGTAAGACAGTTGCGCAGTTTGTCAGTTCTCATGAATGGACTATAATCCAAAATACTGGACTACTGTGGCAGCTGTGCAAGGCAAGGTGCCGCAGGCTGTCGCTTCAAGTACAACCCCAGCCCCTGTTTTGCCACGGCGTCTAGGCGAGCGTGGCAGACCGGTCTCAGCAGTTATCCCCCGCCTGCCATAGAGGATTGGCTGTGCAAAACGCCCCCCCCTCATCCATCAGCCGCACGTTGCTCCTGCTGGAAACGCTGCTGCAACAGCCCCAGGGCATGGACCTGACCGAGCTGCTCGACCGGCTGGACATGGCGCGCAGCTCCCTGTTTGCGTTGCTCAACACGCTCAAGGCGCTGGGCTATGTGGAGCAGGCGGAAAAGCGGGGACGCTATCGCCCTGGGCCCCGTCTGTTGGCCTGGCGCGGAGGCGCGCTGCCTCAGGCCGATCTGCAAACCGCGTTTTACCAAGAGGCTGCTGCGCAGGCCCTGCCCGAAACGCTGGCGCTGGCCTTGCCGACGGGCGCCGAGGTCGTCCTGGCGGCCCAAGTCGAGGCCAACCGGCACATTCGCAGCGTCTTCCCGCCTGGTTTCCGCTTTGCCGGCCACAGCGCGGCTGCGCAGGTTCTTTCCCCTGCCCCGCCTCCAGCGGTGCAGCAGGAAGGCAACGCCCTGGCGCACGACGACGAAAGCGCCGAGTTGGCTCTGCCGATCTGTGCCGATGGCCAAACCCCCTGCGCTGCGCTGGTGCTGAGCGCGCCTGCGTTCCGCTGGAGCGCCGAGCGCAGCGCCGCCAGCCTGCCGCCCTTGCGCGAGATGGCCGCGCGCCTCTCCTATCGTCTCGGGGCCACCCGCTACACGCCGTGGCAGAGCACTGCGCAGGAGCGCGCCGCCCCGCGACGTGCGCTGGATCCCGATGCGCTGGCCGCGTTTCTCGCCGCGCCCTGGATTGCGCGCCTGGCCTGTGTGCGACCCGACGGCGCGCCCCATGTGGTTCCAGTTTGGCAGGAATGGGACAGCGCGCATTTCTACGTCGCCGCCTGGGAAGGTTCCTTGTGGGCGAAATACGTCCTCGCTAACCCCAACGTCTCGCTGGCGGTGGATGAACCCTGGCCGCCGCTGCGCCGTGTGCTGGCGCGCGGTCGCGCCGTCCCGTTGCAAGCGACCGACTTCCCCGGTGGGCTGAAAGCGCTGCTCAACCGCCTGCGCCGGCGCTACTTGGGGCCGAGCGGTGTCTTGCCTCCAGGCGAGTGGCAGGCCTTTCGCATTACGCCGGACAGCCTCAGCGCCTGGCAGGGGCTGCCGTAGGGCGATTGCCGCCTAGGTGACTCACGTGACCAAACCGGCTCATGCCTTTTTGCGCAGCGAAGCGGGCTTCACCCTGGTGCTGGTGACGATTGTGCTGGGTATGTGGGAGCTGACCGTGCGTTGGCGACAGATCCCCGTCTACTTGCTGCCCGCGCCCAGCCGCATCGCCCAGGCCTTTCTAGCTCAGCCCGGCTACTACCTGGCGGCGCTTGCGGTTACCCTGGGCGAGGCGTTGGCCGGGCTGGTTCTCGGCGCGTCGGTCGGCATCGCCATCGCCGCGCTGGTCAGCCTGCGTCCGCAGGTCGAGCGCGGGGTGATGACCCTCGCCATCCTGGTCAAGTCCACGCCGTTGGCCGCCATCGCACCCTTGCTCACCATCTGGCTGGGCTTCGGCGTGCTGCCTAAGGTGATCATCACGGCGCTGCTCACCTTCTTCGTCACCCTGGTCAACGTGCTGGTGGGCCTGCAAAGTGCGGAGCAGGACATGTTGGACCTGATGCGCATTTACCGTGCCACCCCGTGGCAGGTCCTGATCCACCTGCGCGCCTGGTTGGCGCTGCCATATCTGTTTGCTGCGCTGCGCGTGGCCGCGCCTCTGGCGCTGGTGGGCGCAGTGATCGCTGAGTGGACGGGCGCCTCCAGCGGCCTGGGCCGGGTGATGTGGCTGGCCTACAGCAACCTGAACCTGCCCCCCATGTTCGCTGCCGTTTTCGCCCTGTCCCTGTCCGGCATGGCGGCGTATGGGCTGATCATCTGGTTGGAAAAGCGGGCTTTGCGTTGGAAAAGCCAGGTAGATCTGTGACTGTCGGCGCATCGCCTGAGCCAGGTCAAGCCGCCTAAGATACCGGCAAAGGTCAGCCACCACTGGCCAGCAGTCCGTAAGTAGCAGGAGCCTAGGCTTCAGTCGGGTTTGACGGTCAGCCCCTGTTGAAGTCCGAGGGCCAGACCGTCGACAAACACGCCGACTCTCAAGTCCTATTCATGGCGCGTAACTACTCAGCTATAGGTGCCGGGCATTTGGATTCTGGTTTGCAAGCGTGTCTGCGAAGCCAACCTAGGTCGCAAATCGCCTACAAATGCCCGGCACCTGAGCAGTTACCATGGCGCTAGGAAGGAGCGTTCTTATCAAATGTCCAAGGCATTGGTTGCGTTGGCTATGCTTGTGGTTTTGGTGTTGGGAGGCTGTGTGGCTCTCACCCCCACTCCCTCTCCCGCGGGGAGAGAGGAGGCTCTTGCCCCTGTCACCTCGCCCCCAGGGCGCGCGCTGACGCAGTTGACGTTTATGGCGGGGTATAAGCCGCAGGCTAACCTGCCTTTTGTAGGTGTATACGTGGCCAAAGAGAAAGGGTTCTTCCAGGACAACGGCCTGGAAGTGACCGTTGAGCACTCGCCAGGCCGCGGAGAGCACGTACAACTGCTGGTGGCCGGCAAGGTGCAGGTAACCACCATGGACGCGGCCACCGTGTTGCAGCGCCGCGCCGAGCCAGGGCTGCCGCTGGTGTCCATTGCGCTGATCGGCCAGCGCGGCCAGCAGGCCTTCGCTGCCCTCGCCAGCTCCGGCCTGCAGACGCCCAGGGACTGGGAGGGTCGCACCGTCGGCTACAAGGGCACGCCCCCGCCCGACCTGTATGCGCTGTTGGCTGCGGCCGGCGCCGACGCAGCCAAGGTCAACCTGGTCAACGTCGGCTTCGACCCCCGCGTGCTCAGCGAGGGCCAGGTGGATGTCTACCCTGTGTTTAAGTCCAACGAGCCCTTCCTGCTGCGCAGCTGGGGCTACGAGCTGACCCTGTGGGACGCGGCGGACTACGGCGTGCCCACCCTGGGCCTGACCTATGTGGCCAGCGAGGACTACCTGCGGGACCACGCCGATGAGCTGGCCCGCTTTCTGCGCGCTGCGCTGCAGGGCATCGCCTACGCGGCCGAGCATCCAAACGAGGCGGTAGAGATCGTGTTGCGCTACGCCGGCCCGGAGACCAGCCACGAGCACATGGCCTACATGCTGACCACCGAGCTGCAGGACGCGTCCAGTGAGCACGGCTACGGCTGGCAGAACGCGGAGCAGTGGCAGGCGCTGGCGGAGATGCTGGTGCAGTATCAGGCGCTGCCTGTCGAGACGGATCCTGCCCGCGCGTTCACGACCGCCGTGTGGGAGGCAGCCCAGCGCTGATCGCTTGCGCAAGGTACCATGATGAACACCCAATTCCACCCCGAAAGAGCTCATCCCACTGTCTTCATCGCCACCGGCGCCGTGGTCGTCGGCGACGTCACGCTGGCCGAGCATGCCAGCGTCTGGTTCAACGCGACCCTGCGCGGGGATGTGGAGCGCATCGTCGTCGGCCCGCGCAGCAACATTCAGGAGGGGTGCATCCTCCACGCCGACCCCGGCTTCCCCACGGTCATCGGCGAGGGCGTGACCGTGGGCCACGGTGCGGTGGTGCACGGCGCACAGGTGGGCGACAACTGCATCGTCGGCATCCGCGCCGTACTCTTGAACGGCGCAGTCATCGGCGAGAACAGCATCGTCGGCGCCGGCGCGCTGGTCACCGAGGGCAAGGTGTTCCCGCCCAACTCGCTGATCCTGGGCATGCCGGCCCGCGTTGTGCGCCAGTTGACGCCGGACGAAGTCGAGGCCAACCGCGGCTCGGCGGCGCGTTATGTGGCGCGCGCGGAGACCTTCAAGCGGGCCGGCTACGCGCGGTGAATCTGGAGGTTTGCACTCGACCTGCGGCGCGCCAGCTGGCCTTTGGTGTGGTATAATAGGGCTACACCGATCTAGCCGCATACATGATGGTGGTGCGCCAGGAGGCTTGATGTGTTAGACAGCCAATCGACAATCTACAGCCCCGATCCTTGGGCAGAACCGACCTGGGAGGTTGCACTGCTCTTTCCCGCCCAAGGAGCGTGGAGCGAGCATGAATACTTGGCGCTGGACAGCAATCGCCTGGTCGAATTCTCGCACGGACGGCTGGAGGTGCTACCCATGCCCAGCGACACGCATCAATCTATTGTGGGCTTTCTCTATACTGTGTTGTTGGCTTTTGGGCAGCAGATAGGTGGCGTAGTGCGCTTTGCACCGCTGCGACTGCGCCTCTGGCCCGGCAAGATTCGCGAGCCAGACTTAATGATGTTGCGGAAAAGCGACGACGTGCGACGGCAAGAGCCCTACTGGACTGGCGCCGACCTCGTCATAGAAGTTGTGAGCGAGGATGATCCTGGTCGCGACTTGATCACGAAGCGACTGGAATATGCCCAGGCGGGTATTCCCGAGTATTGGATCGTCGATCCTCGCGATCATACGATCACGGTGCTCCGGCTAGTGGGCGATGCCTACCAAACGCACGGCGTGTTCGCGCTCGACGACGTGGCCACATCAGCTCTGTTGGCGGGGTTGAGTGTGCCGGTGAACGCAGTCTTTCAACCTCGGTGACGAGGCAATACCTGTCAAGTGCGCAAACGCCCGGAGCGATTGTCGGTCGCTCCGGGCGTCGCTGTTTTTATCGTCGTAGCCTCGACGGACGCACTGGACCGGGCGCCTCACTGGCCCGGCGCTGGCTGATACGGGCTGCTCACTGCGCCCGTGCTCTCGGTCAGCAGCCCGGCGCCAGCGTCGACGCTCCGCACGAAGTAGTAGACGCTGTAGAGCCACTGTCCCAGGTCCGCGGTGTCCACGTAGCTGTAAGCTGCGCCATCACCGCGTGATGCTCTTGCTCAGCACGCTGTTGGCCGGGTCGAAGGTGTAGCCGGCTTTGGTGATGTCCGTGACGGTCAGGGTATAGGTGCCCCGGCTGCCGCTGGTGCTGAAAGTAGCGACGCCGCTGCTGTTGGTGTTGCCGCTTTGGGTCACCTGACTGCCGCCCGGTCGGTCCCAACGCACATACACCGTGGCGCCCGCGATCAAGTTACCGTTCTCGTCTCTCACTGTCACGTTGCCGGTGACGGTGACTGTCGAGAAGCCCCTGGCCGACAGGGTGATGTCGGTAGAGCGCAGGCAGTTGCTCGTGCAACCGGCGCCCGGCGTGGGCGTGGCCGTCGGTGTGTTGGTGGGGCCGGGCACTGGGGTCGGCGTGTTGGTAGGTCCCGGTGCTGAAGTGGGCGTGGCCGTTGGCGTCCGCGTGGGCGTCGGCGTGCGGAAACCGCGTCGCGTCGGTGTCGGCGTCGGTGTGCGCGTTGGGCCGGCTGTCGGCGTCGGTGTTGGCGTAGCAGTGGGCGCCAGGCTAGGGGTGGCTGTCGGCGTGGGCGTAGGCGTGGCCGCGCCGCCCACGGTGACGGTCACCGTGTCCGTGTCGGTGGCCCCGCGGCCGTCGCTCACCGTGAGCGTGGCCTGATAGGTGCCCGGCGAGTTGTAGGTGTAGTAGGCCGGCGAGCCGTAGTACTTGCTGCCGTCGTGGAAGGTCCACGTGATGTTGGCGATGGGCCCGTCGGGGTCGTAAGAGCCGTCGGCGTAGAAGGTGACGCTCAGGGGCGCAGGGCCGGAGCTGGGCACGGCCTGGGCCGCGGCCACCGGCGGCTGGTTGGGCGCCACTGCCTGCACCAAAATGGCCTGCGTCGTCTGGGCGCCGGCGTTGTCGGTGACGTTCAGGTGCGCCACGAAGGGGCCGGCCGCGGTGTAGGTGTGGCTGGGGTCGGCCAGTGTGGAGGTGGCGCCGTCGCCGAAGTCCCAGAGATAAGCCGTGATGCTGCCGTCGGGGTCGGTGGAGCCGGCCGAGCTAAAGCTGACCGCCAGAGGCACGTCGCCGCCGTCGGGGGTGGCGGCGGCCACGGCCACGGGTGGCCGGTTGCCGGCGCTGCCGAAGAAGCCGTAGCCGATGCGGTAGCTGGCGAAGGGCGCCTCGTTGCGCATCAGCGCGGCCGCGATCAGCGAGACGCCGCCCTGCGGGCTGGCCACGGCCGGCAGCGTCTCGCCCACCGGGCTGGTGGAGAAGACAAAGCCCTGCGGGTCCACCACTGTGCCGTCGGCCGCCACCCGCATACCGAACAGGTCGCTGCGGCCGTCCAGCATGTCCAGGTCGGCCAGGCGGTTCTTCTGCTCCTCGTAGACGATCACAAAGTAGTTGCCGTCCCAGGCCACCTGTGGGTTGTACTGGTTGCCCCGCCAGGGGGTCAGGTTGACCACGGGGCCCAGGCTGCCGTCGGGGTAGATGAAGCGGTAGAGCAGGTCGGTCTCCACCCCGGAGCTTATCTCGGCCGACTGCACCATCATGGCCACGCTGCCGCTGGCGGCCAGGCCGAGGCGGAAGACGCCGTTGCCGCCGCCGGTGGAGAAGTTGTACAGGCCGCCGATGCCGGTTACCACGCCGTCCACGCCGACGAACAGGGCGCCGGTGTCGGCGATGGTGTTGTCATGGCTCCAGTTGCTGTGGTAAACCACCAGCCAGCGCTCGCCCAGCACGGTTACCGCTGGCGGCCGACTCACGTAGCCGCCTGCCAGGGTGATCGGCGTTGGGTCGAGCACGGCGCCGGTGCTGCCGTTGACGCGTGCGCCGTACAGGTCAATGAACTGGCACGTGTAGCCGCACTTGCGGCCCAGCACCAGGAAGGTGTCGCCGATGGCCGCCACGTCGGGCGGGCCGAAGGCCGAGGCCATGACCAGGAACGGCGCCGCGTCCACCTTGCTGCCGTCCGGGTTCAGCCGCTGGGCGAACAGCCCGCCTGCGCTGCTGCTGCTCCAGGCCACCAGGTAGACCGAGCCGTTCCATGCAACCGCCGGCGCGCCGGGGCCGTAGAGCAGGTCGCCGGAGGCCAGCTCCACCGGGCCGGCCGCGGTCGGGTTGCCGGCGGCGTCCAACGGCTGGGCCAGCACCCGGTGAGCGTTGCCCGTGCTGCTGAGATAGGTCACCATGTAGCCGCTGCCGCTCGTGGCGATGTCGGGCCACACCTGCCGCGGCGCGGCGATCGCAATGTGCCGGTTGGGACCGGCGACGTTGGCCGAGGAGACGCTGGCCGTAGCCACCCCCTGGTCTGCGTCCACGTAGGGGGACCAGACGACCTGGAAGCCGCCGTTGCCGTTGCCGGCGGTCGGGCCGGCCGTGGGGCCGGGGATCGCCACGCCGCCGGGGTCGAGCACCGTGCCTGAGGCGTTGACGCGCGCCGCGCGCAGCTCCGCCAGGTTGTTCAACCACGAGACCCGCCAGTTCACGCCGTCCCAGGTCGCCCCGATCTCGCTGAAGGTGTCGGAGAAGGTGTTGCCGGAGAGGTTGTCGCCCGCGCCGTCCAGCTTTAGGCCGTTGCTGTCCAGCCGCGTGCCGTAGACCGCGGTGCTGAAGTCGGGCTGCTGCTGCAGCCAGGCCAGGTAGAACTGGTTGCCGGCGCCGGCCAGGTCGCTGGCGGGCACGGTGAGGAGCTGCGCCGGCGGCGCTAACACGCTCAGGTTGCTGTCGAAGCGCAGTCCCTTGGTTTCGTTGGTGCCGTTGACGTACTGATCGTTGTATGTCATCAGAAAGACGCCGCCTGCGTAGGCCAGTCGGATGTTGGCGCGCATGTAGTAGGTGGCGTCCACCAGGGTGCGGGTGGGCGGGTCCAGCACCGCGCCGCTGGGCGAGATGCGCATGGCCACGATGTCGCCGCCGGTGGAGGTGCCCTGCACCACCACGACCCAGTTGACCCCATCGGAGGCCAGCGACCAATAGGCTCCGCCGGAGGGGGCCGTGCCGTAGAGGGGGATGGGCTGGGGATCGAGCACCTGGCCGGCGGGGCTGATGCGCACCGCTTGCAGCATGGGCGCGTAGTAGCCGGTGCCGTTGGGCGCGTAGCCTTCGAACACCACCAGCCAGTTGCTGCCGTTCCACGCGGCTTTAGGCGCCCACTGCGAGGCGGGCGCAGCTGCCACAGCGATGGGTGTGGCGTCCAGTGGGTTGCCGGAGGCGTCCAGCCGTATGCCGTAGATGTCGCGACCGGTCTCGCTCTCGGTGCCGCCGGTGACGATGCTGCGCGAGTCCTCCCACACGACCAGGAACTTGTCCCCGCCCTGGGCGATGTCGGGCGCCTGTTGGTTACTGTAAGCCGGGCCTACGGTGTTGTCGCCGGGCAGCCAGCGCGAGGGGGTGACGGCGGCCGCCTGGATGTCGCCGGCTGTAGCAACCGCAGCGACGGAGCCCGCCAGCAGTAAAGAAATGGTCAGAACGACGAGCAGAGATCGGGGTGTCATAGGCTCCTCCTGTGCAGGGGCGAGAGACTGGGCCGGACTTATCTTGTGATGATTGTAGCGTAAGCGGTTTCTGCCGTCAGTGACTCGAGTCACGCAGCTACAGACTGGGCCAGTTTCCTAAACTGGCCCAGTCTGTAGCTGCGGATCGGCAATTCGACGCAAGGCAGCGTCGTCCAAAACATGGATGTGGCCGCGCTCCAGGCGCAGGATCGAGCGGCGCTCGAAGTCTTTGAGAAGGCGACTGACCACCTCGCGCACGCTGCCCACCTCGTCGGCCAGGGCCTGGTGGGTGGTGTGCACCACCGGCCCACGACCGCTGAGCGCTGCCGCCAGGCGCTGCTCCAGCGGCTGAAAGCCCACCTCTTCCACCAATTCCATCAACTTCGCAATCCGCTCGGCGAAGAAGCGAAAGACAAATCCCCGGAAGACCGATGACTGCTCCAGCAAGCGGTTGAACAACGTCTGTGGGATGGCGTAGCCCACCAGGTCCTCCTCAACTACCCCGAACGCCGGGTACTCAGCCTGGCCCAAGATGCAGCTCACGGTCAAGATGCAGGTCTCGCCCGGCGCCAAGCGATACAACAGAAGGTCCCGGCCGTTGAGGGTGGGCTTGGTAACCCGCAGCGTCCCGCGGACGATCAGCAAGAACGCCTGGCAGTGGTCGTGCAGGCCGAACAGAAGTTGATCTGGTGTGGCGGCCACGCGCCATCCTTCGGCCTGGATGGCCTGCCGGAGGGGTGGTAGCAGATCCAGCAACAGCGGATAGGCGTGGCACAAATCGTTGAACTCGCCGTCTGTGATCATGCTGCTTCTCGTTGGTGATGAGGCTAAAACTATCAAGATTAACGCAAGAAACGCGGTTTTGGATGTCCCCCGGCGGACATACTTTGCGAATAGCAGGCGTCCTAAACTTGTCGATCCCTGTCACAATGGGTAAAGTGCCGGTTACACTCGAACAACGGGCTGACGTGCCAGTCGCCCGTCATTTCGACATCTTATCTCATCGACAGAGGTGATTATGGCTCGCTTGTGGCTGCGGTGGTTCATTCTCACGGTGGTCATTGTGATGTTGGCGGCTTGTTCCGCGCGCGAGCGCGGCCAAATCAAAGGCGCGGATGCAACTCCTGGTGCGCTGCCGCCTCTGGTGGGCACTTACGCGATCAACGGCTTCGATCCGCTAGGCGTAGAGTACGGCGGCACCCTGGCTATTGAAGCGGGAGAGAACCCTGACCAGTACCGATTGCACTGGATTGTCACCGGGAGCCTGCAAGAAGGCACGGGGCGCACGGTGGGCAACCAGTTGCTCGTCCAATGGCAAACCATCGCTGGTCTGGAGATCCAGGCGCAGGGCGTCGCAACCTACACGATCACCACCTTGGGTGAGCTGTACGGCCAACGCAAGGTGTTCGGCTTAGACGGTCTAGGCCGTGAAAACGCCTTCCCCAACGAGTGAACGGCTTTTCTGGTTGAGGTGGACGAAGAGCGGCCGGAATCGATTGGAGCACCGGACCAAGCGGCTGACTGGAAATGTCCACGCCAGGACGTTTCGCCCTTGTCTCGCTGTGAGAAGTTGCGCAGCAGGCTCGCTACGCATGACACATCACGTCATGGCCCCGGCGCTTTGCGTCGCGCAGCATGTGGATGATAGTTCAAAGACGGCGCCCCATGCCGCTATAGGCATGGGGCGCTCAGCGTGACATGGCACGTGTTTCTTGAGCAGCTACATCCTGCAGCACCAGAATGAGCCACCCTCAAGATTGTGCAGATCCAAGGTGGGTGAGAACGCAAGCTACTTCAGAGTCAGCAGATAGGCCACCAGGTCGTCAATTTGCTCGGGGGTGAGCTTTTGCGCCCAGTCCTGCGGCATCAGGTTCGCGGCGCAGGGCTCATCCGGCGCGTTGATATTGCAACCCACTGCCAGGTGGGCGTTGGTGTTGACGATGGAGGTACGGATATACTGCTCGGCGCTCTCGCCGGGAACAGTGCTGCCGGCGCGACTGGCGATGCCGGCCATCGACGGCCCCACAAGCACCTTGCCCGGCTCCAGCGAGTGGCAGGTACTGCAACCGGCGTTGCCGGCCAGCACAGACTGGGCAAATAGCTGTTTGCCGTTCTCGGCGTTGCCCTTGGCCACAGGCGCCTGACTACCTGCAGCCGGCTGCTGCTGTTCACCACCGCCGCCGCAGGCTACCACACTCAGGGCAAGGGCGACCAGGACGAACAACGAAATCCACTTGCGCATACGGAAATCTCCTTCGCTGCCCCACAGATGGGGAGGATTGAATGTGCAGCGCGTGAGGCGCTGGGTTCAACGGTCACAAACTGCGCTACCCATTGTAGCGCAGGAAGTTCCAGGTGCGAAATTGCACAAGGCGTTAGTGCAGGGTCAGCAAGAACGCTACCAGGTCGCTGATCTGTTGCTCGCTGAGAGTCTCGGCGAAGTTGGGTGGCATCTGGTTGGGCGGGTAGCCTTCCACCACATGGGCGTTAGGCTCGACAATGGACTGGCGCAGATACGCCTCTGCGCTCAAGCCAGGGACGGCTGTTGGGGCGCGCGTTGCTACGCCGGCCAGCGACGGCCCTACCAGGCGCCGGCCAGGCTCCAGCGAATGACAAACGATGCAACCGGTGTTCGTGCCCAGGGTTGTGCCCATGAACAGCTTGCGACCGGCCACGGGATCGGCTCCCGGCCGTGCGTCCTTAAACCGCAGCGGCAGCACCTGACCGGCAGCCACGGTGATGGCCTGATCCATCAACACCTGCGGTTCGGCCTGCCCGATCTGATCGAAAAGCAACACCCGCAAGCGTTGTTCGCCAGGGTCCAGCCGCACCTGCTCCAGCGCCTGCACCGGCTGCGCCAAGCTGTCGGAGAAGACCTTGTCTTGCACTACCCGGCCGTTCACCTCTACCACCAGGCGCGCCGGCGCAGCTTGAGAGAGATCAGGCATGCTCTCCAGAATGACGTCCTGATCACCGCTGACAACCGGCAAACCGCTGCGATGTTGTAGGTCGATGCGGACCAGCGCTTGCTGGCTGACTGCCGGCCGGTAGGGCACGCCGGTCAGCGCAATGGTGATCGCCAAGGTCACGGCCAGCAGCGCCAGCGCCGGCAGCACGGCGGTCCAGCGACTGCGATCTAACTTGAAACTGTAGGCGGTGGCGAGGGATTGATGTTCAGTCGCCTGGGCGGCCTGCTGGAAGTCGTTGGGGGGCAGCCAATCGCTGGTCAGAGGCGCGCCGATGTGTTGCCGGCGCAGCTTGGGCAGCCGCTGGCGGTCGATGCGCTGCTGCAACCACACGTTGCCCTCGCGGTTGGCGCAATCCTCCGGCGGGCAGCCGACGAACTGTACTTCGGCCGCGCCGGCGGCTAGGGCCTGCGTGGCCAGGTCTGGCTGGGCCATGCCGATGCACGTGAGCGGTATCACCTCCAGGTGCATGCCATCCTGGCGCGCATCTTGCTCCCAGCCGGCCGTCTCGCCGAACACCGGGCCGTAAGCAGGCGGCAAGAAGCGCCGTGCGCCGTGCGCCGCATGGCGCTCGCACACGAACACCACCCGCACGGGCTGCGTTTGGCCCCGGCGCGCAGCAGCCACCGTCTCCTGCCACAGCGGCTCAGGCGGTTGATCGCCCAGTGTCAGCGCCAGCGGGGTGCAGCTGCCGATGCAAATGCCGCACGACACGCAACGCTTTGGGTCGATGACGGCCAGGTACTTGTGACGGCTACCGTCTGTGCGTTCCACCATCTCTATGGCTTTGTAGGGACAGTCGGTTGCGCACAGGGTGCAGCCGGTGCAACGATCGGCGTGCACCTGTACTGGTGGCAGCTTTTTACGCACCAAAAGCCACGGCACAGCCACTGCTATTACCGTGATCAGGATCACGCCGCCCCAGAAGGGAACTGGCGGCAACCGCAACAGACCGGGCAGATAGAAGAGCAGGAACACGTCCAGGGGCACGCGCGCGGGCAGTTGGGTCGGATCGGCAGGCGGCAACATGCCGACCGGAACGAGCAGCGCGCCGAGCGCCAGCAGGCTGCCCAACAGCGCCATCCAGTAGCGCGGTGGGAGGATCTTGGCGCGGCGTAGGCGCAGAATGTGGACGACAAACAGCCCACCGATAAGCGCGGACAGCCCGAGATGCACCGTGAGCACACCCAGGATGAAGAGCCAACCCTGGCCCGCCGCCTCGGTGAGGAGGAAGCGGTTCAAGAAGGCCACGCCGCCCTGGAAACCGTCCAGCAAGTCGATCAACGCCTGGTTGAAGAGCTGGGCGCGCTCGTCGAAGATTAGCCAATAGCCGGTCAGGCCGGCGCCCCAGATCAGCACGGCCATCACGATGCCGGTGGTCCACGCCAGCCAGCGCGGGCCGCGGAAGCGGTCCATGAAGAAGGTGCGCCAGCCGTGCAGGAGCGCAGCAATCAGCGCCAGGGCCGAGGCGTAGCGGTGCGCAGCGCGCATTAGGCGCCCCACGAAGTTGGCCTCCAAGCGTGCCACTGCCTGGTACGAATCCTGGAAGCCAAAGGGGAAGAACATGGTCAGGTAGATGCCGGTGACCAGGATGATCAACAGGGCGAAGAGGGTTATCGTACCCGTGTGGTAGAGCGGGTTGAACTGAGGCTGGCGCACGATGCGGACAATCGGCGTTTCGAGCGCCAGGCTAACGCCCTCCAACCAGTTGAGAAAACGGCGTACAGCAGTGCGCTGGCGCAGCGGCCAGTCGATGCTCGTGTTGGTAGGAGAGTGATCGAGGTCGGTAGGCGGGGAAGTGAAGGGGGGCAGATCAGGTGTCCCGGTGGTCTCCGTCGCGGCCTCTGGTAGGACGACAGGATTGGACATGGTTGGATGCAGTTTTGGGGGCGACGCACCGACCTACGC
>DAOUBX010000193.1:0-5104 GCA_034432445.1 Anaerolineales bacterium | reverse complement strand
TGCCGGCGCTGCAAGGCAACACCCCCGTGCGCGTCAGCCGCGAGCGCAAGGGCCGCGGTGGCAAGACCGTGTCGATCATCACCGGCGTGATGAGCCGTGAGGCCGGCCGGCAGGCGCTGCTCAAGCTGCTCAAGAACAAGCTGGGCACCGGCGGCACGCTGGAGGATGACACCATTGTCATCCAGGGCGACCACCGCGAGCGCATCGTGGAGATCCTCAACGAGCTGGGCTATAAGGCCAAGGTAGCCGGCGGATAGGCCAAAAGGTCAATGCCAAGATGCAAGGGGCATGTGGCGGCCGGGCGTCTTGGGTCGAACAACGGCCGTAACATGCCAAATTGGGATAAGTCCCATGCAACGAGTGTTCCGCCCGACGCGCAGGTACTGGTTCAACGAGGTGGTGAGCCCCGGGCTGTTCTTCGCCGGCCTAGCGCTTTTCTTCTTGTTGCTCAACGGGAAGACCGGCGCAACCTTGGCGATCTTCTTCGGCCTCGGCGCTTTGCTCTTCCTGCCGAGTGCGCTGCAGACCGCGCGGACGCGGTTGGAGATCGATGAAAGCGGGATGCACGGTTTGTACCGCAAACGGCCCTTTGACTATCCGTGGTCGGAGGTGCGGGCCTTGCGGCGAGTTATGGCGGCCGGGAAGAAATGGTATCTGCAAATCGGAGTGGATGCTGGGGCCTTTGAGTTTCCCTTGGAGCAGTTCGACGCCGAGGCGGTGTGGCAATGGCTGCAAACGACTGCCCCGCCGCGCACGTTGGACGAAGACGCCTTTGAGCAGTTGAGCTGGGTGAAGAGCCAGCGCGAGGCCGATGCAGCGTTGCTGGCTGGCGCGTCGGGCCCCGTGCGCGTGCGCATCACCCCCTGGATTGCCGGTCTTGGCTGGGTCGCCGCCGCGTTCTTGGCGTTCATGATCTATCTGGCCTTGCGCAGCGGTGACTGGGCCGTTGCGCTGCTGCTGTTCTTGGCGTGCGTCGTTGTCGCTGGCTACCTGATCTGGGCCGGCAGCGCAATCATCGAGATCGAACGGGAGACTATTCGAGTGGTGATGCCGGTCTGGGTGACTTACGGGATCAACTGGGATGAGGTCGAGCGCGTCGAAATCGACCACGGGCTCAACCAGTTCGCGTTGTACGGCAAGGGAAAGCGTATGACGGTGCCAGGACCGGCCTACTGGCGTGCGGCCGACAAGAGAACGGCGCTCAATGCCATCTTCGCTCACATGGACAGCAGGGGTATTCCCTTCGACTATCGCAACCGCGCCTACTTCGCATTGCCAAAAGGGGTGCGCGTGCCGCGACGCTGAGTCAAATAGCGAGTTGTTCATGACCGTGGCGGCTGTCGCCAGCGCAGGACGTACATCTCGACCGCCGCGCCGCATCGCTTCGCCGGTCTTCCACGAAACGCCCAGGCTCTCGGCAGTCTCTGCCCCTCCTTTCCCTGATTTCCCTTGCGCAGAGGCGCCAGGCAGGCCGGCGCGCTTGAGGTCACTCGTAATGCGTCCACATGCGTATCACCTTGACCACGCGCTCCGCCTCGTTGACTTCGTACACCAGGCGGTGCTGGATATTGATACGCCGGGAATAGGCCCCTGACAGGTCTCCCACCAGCTTCTCGAAGGGGGGCGGCGTCTGAAAAGGATCGACGGCCAGGATGTCGAGCAGTTCCTCAGCCTTGGGCCGCAGCCCTGAAGCCGACAGCTTCTTGGCGTCTTTCTGAGCCTGCTTGGTGTAGACGATACGCCAGCTCACCACTCGATCTCGTCATCGCACTCGGCCAACGGTGTGTTGAGGCCCTCGATGATCGACTCGCGCATGCCTGGAATGCTGAGCAGGTACAAAGTCTCGTTGATCGCGCGCCAATCCTCTTCCGCAAGCAACACCGCGTTGCCCCTCTTGCCGGTGATCAACACCGGCTCATGAGAAACAGCCACGTTGTCCAGTAGCTGGTATAATGATGATCGTGCCTTGGTGGCGGTGATGGTGGTCATGTCACACTCCCTGGTGCAGTCAATTCGGTCAATCACGTGTATTGTACGTAAAAACGTACGCGCTGTCAATCAATCTGCGATCGGCTTTTTCACGGACGTTCTCGATGGAGGCTGGTATGCTTCGACAACTACTCACCGGCGCCTGGCAGTTTCGCCAGGCCGGCTCCGACGCCTGGCTGCCGGCCACGGTTCCCGGCGGCGTGCACACCGACCTGCTGGCGCTGGGCCTGATCCCCGACCCCTTCACGGCCGACAACGAGCTGCGGGTGCAATGGGTGGCCGAGAGCGACTGGGAGTACCGGCGCACGTTCACTGCCGACCCTGCCTTGCTGGCGGAGCCGAACATCCTGCTGGCCTGCGACGGCCTGGACACGCTCGCCGATGTCTATCTCAACGGCACGTACCTGGGCCATGCCGACAACATGTTCCGGCGCTGGGAGTGGGACGTGAAGGGAGTGCTGCGAACGGGCGAGAACGAGCTGCGCATCCGGTTTGGCTCGCCGCTGCGTTTCATCGCAGCCCGGCAGGCTGAGCTGCCGCTGATCGGCGGCGGCGACATCCCCGGCGGGCCGCACCTGCGCAAGGCCGCCTGCCACTGGGGCTGGGACTGGGGCCCCAAGCTGCCGCCCATCGGCGTCTGGAAGGAAGTCCGGCTGGAGGGCTTCAGCGCGCGGCTGACCGACGTCCACCTGCGCCAGAAACATGAAGACGGGAGCGTCACCCTCAGCGCGGCGATCAAAGCGCAGGCCCCCTACGACCTGGACGACGAGATCACGGCGACGCTCACCGTCACCAGCCCAGCCGGCGAGCAGTTCACGGCCGAGTACAAGCTGCTCTATCTGTGGTCGGGCGAGCCGCACTTCGCCGATCTGGAGGTCGAAATTCCCGATCCCCAGCTTTGGTGGCCCAACGGCTACCCGACGCCCGGCCTGCCGGCTGGCGCGGCGCAGCCGCTGTACCACGTGGAGATCACCCTGACCCGGGGCAAGGCCGTGCTCGACCGGCGCGGCTACCAGATCGGCCTGCGCACGGTGGATCTGCGCCAGGAGCCGGACGCCTGGGGCCAGGAGTTCGTCTTCACCGTCAACGGCGTGCGCCTGTTCGCCAAGGGCGCCAACTGGATCCCGGCCGACGCCTTCCCGACGCGCGTCACCGCCGAGCGCCTGGAGACGCTGATCAAGGCGGCGGCCGACGCCCACATGAACATGCTGCGCGTCTGGGGCGGCGGTTTCTACCCGGACGACGCGTTCTACGACCTGTGCGACCGTTACGGTCTGCTGGTGTGGCAGGACTTCATGTTCGCCTGCGGCGTCTACCCGGTCGACGCCGACTTCGTGGCGAACGTGCGCGCCGAGGCGGTGCAGAACGTGCGCCGCCTGCGCCATCACGCGTCCCTGGCGCTGTGGTGCGGCAACAACGAGATGGAGCAGGGCTGGTGCGACTGGGGCTGGAACCAGCCCGACGACCCGGTGAACCAACGCCTCAAGGCCGGTTACAAGCGCCTGTTCCACGAGCTGCTGCCGGAGCTGCTGGTCGACGAGGACCCTGACCGCCCCTACTGGCCCAGCTCGGCCTCGTCCAACACGCCTTTCGACGATCCCAACGGCCAGGCGCAGGGCGACTGCCACTACTGGGACGTGTGGCACAAGTCCGCGCCGTTCACAGCCTACCGCAGCCAGTTCCCGCGCTTCATGAGCGAGTTCGGCTTTCAGGCCCTGCCGCCGCTGCCCACGGTCGCCGCCTTCGCCGACCCGGTCGACTGGAACCTGACCTCCTACGTCATGGAGCACCACCAGCGCAGCCCTGTGGGCAACGGCCTGATCATCGCTCAGATGGCGCAGACCTTCCGTCTGCCCAAGGACTTCCCCGCGCTGGTCTACTTGAGCCTGGTGTTGCAGGCTGAGGGCATCCGCTACGGCGTGGAGCACTGGCGCAGGAACCGGGCGCGCGTCAGCGGCGCGCTGTTCTGGCAGCTCAACGACTGCTGGCCCGTGGCCTCCTGGTCCTCCATCGACTACTTCGGCCGCTGGAAGGCGCTGCACTACGCCGCGCGGCGCTTCTTCGCGCCGCTGCTGCTCTCGGTGGTGGACGAGGGCCAGACCATGGCGGTGCATCTGACCAGCGACCTGCTGGCGCCGGTGGATGCCGTGGTGCGCTGGCGGTTGGAGACGCTAGACGGGCAAGCCTTGCAGAGCGGTGAGCGGGCTGTGCGCGTTGCGCCGCTGGCCGACACGGTGGTGGACGTGCTCGACTTCGCTGCGCAGGTCACCGCCGAGAACCGGCGCCACGTGATCTTCGTCGCCGAGCTGTGGCAGGACGGCCGGCGCGCAGCGTGCAGCGTGACGCCCTTCGTCCCCAGCAAGCACCTGGCGCTGCGCGATCCCGGTTTGGCCGTTCAGACCCGCGTCGAAGGCCAGACGCTGTGCGTCGAGGTGTCGGCGCAGTCGCTGGCGCGCTTCGTGGAGCTGTCCCTCGACGGCGTGGACGCGGTGTGGAGCGACAACTACTTCGACCTGCCGGCCGGCGCGAGCGTCGTCATCACCTGCCCGCTGCCACAAGGATGGACGGCAGAGAGCCAGGTGCTAGCCCGCTCGCTGTTCGAGTCGTTTACGTGAGAGATCGTTCCGCGGCCTTATACGATAGGAAACGACAGATCGAAGGATAGGCCGCCGGCGCTGACGCCGATGCTGTAGCCGGTGGCGCCGACCCTTCTGCCCAGCGCGTTCAACAGGGCTTGCAACCGTTGGATCCACTGCTCCAATCGGCGTAGGAGAGCCGGCAGTTTGGCGGCAGCGGCGTTCACGAAAGAGAAGAGGAGGGCCATTCGCATCTGTGCCGAGCTGGGCGCAGATGCGAGTGCAACTTCGATCTCCGCCAACTCATGCTCCATCAGCGCGTCCAGCCCATCAACCACTGCGCGCGCCATGCGCAGATCCATCGCTGCGCCATACTCCCAGGTTTCGAGAACCTGGAAGACAACTGTGTCGTCGGGCATGTTGACCTCCGTTTGTCATCAGTTTCTCGTCACCAGCGGCAGGAACAGGTAATCCCGGTCGTCAAGCTGCGCCACGAAGGCCTCCCCGCGGCCGGTGGGCGCAGTGGGCGGCTTGAGGGG
>DAOUBX010000192.1:0-4913 GCA_034432445.1 Anaerolineales bacterium | reverse complement strand
CTGGATTCCAGCGGCTGAGGCCGCTTCGTACTTTCAGCCAGATGGTTTCAACCTCTGATTGCGGTGATGTTGGGCTTTTCAAACAGTCTCTTAGATCCATGCGCCCGCTGGAAGCAGAAACGAACGCTCAGGGAAGATCGTCCCACGCTGCGCCGGGCGCCGGTAGTGAGGCATGAAAATGGCGCCTGCAGAATTGCTATCCAGAAAGACTTGCTATGCAAACTCTACGTGATGTCCCCGTGTTAGTCACCGGCGCCGGTGGGTTCATCGGCAGCCACCTGGTGCAGCGTTTGCTAGACGAGGGCGCGCGGGTGCGCGCTTTCGTGCGCTACAACAGCCGCAACGACCGTGGCGCGCTGGAATGGCTGCCGGCCGAGCAGCGCAGCCAGATCGAGTATGTCGTTGGGGACCTGAAGGACGGCGAGGCCGTGCGCCAGTCGGTCAAGGGCTGCCAGGTGGTCTTCCACCTCGGCGCGCTGATCGCCATCCCTTACAGTTACGTCAACCCCCTGGATTTTGTGCAGACCAACGTCCTCGGCACCGCCCATGTGCTGGCCGCCTGCCGCGACTACGGTGTGGAGCGGCTGGTGCACACCTCCACCAGCGAGGTTTACGGCACGGCCCGCTATGCGCCGATCGACGAGGAACACCCGCTGCAGGGCCAATCGCCCTACAGCGCCAGCAAGATCGGCGCCGACAAGCTGGTGGAGGCCTTTGGCCGCAGTTTTGACCTGCCCGTCGTCACGATCCGACCTTTCAACACCTATGGCCCGCGTCAGTCGGCGCGCGCCGTCATCCCAACCACGATCGTCCAGGCGCTCACCCAGAGCGAGGTGCGCCTGGGCAGCCTGGAGCCGACGCGCGACCTGAACTACGTCGCCGACACCTGCGATGGCTTCGTGCGCGCTGCGCTGGCAGGGCCAGCAGTGATCGGCGAGACGATCAACCTGGGCCAAGGCTGGGAGATCAGCATTGGCCAGCTGGCGCAGCGCATCATCGCCCTGGTCGGCCGCGGCCAACCCATCGTGACCGACCCGGCGCGGGTGCGGCCGGCGGACAGCGAGGTGTTTCGCCTGATCGCCGACAACCGCAAGGCAGCGCGGCTGCTTGGTTGGCGGCCGCGCACTGCCCTGGACGACGGGCTGCGCGCGACAATCGACTACGTGGCTGCGCATCTCGACCGCTACAAAGCCGATATCTACAATGTCTGAGAACGTCGTCTTGATCACCGGCAGTGCGGGGTTCACCGGCCGGCATTTGCTGGCGCACCTGGCGCAGGTTGATCCGGGCGCACAGATCGTCAGCGCCGATCAGCGGCCGCCAGCCTGGTTACCCCCAGGCGCGCAACATCAGCAACTCGATCTGTTGGACGCGGCTGCCGTGCGCAAGCTGGTAGCAGTGCGGCAGCCGGCCGCCATCTACCACCTGGTCGGTCTCAACAAGAGCGACGACCCGGCGGCCTATTACCGCATCAACGTGCTAACCACCCTGCACCTGCTGGAGGCGTTGCGCGCCGAGGCGCCCGCGGCGCGGCTGCTGGCCATCGGCTCGGCCGCCGAGTATGGCCCGCCAGCCGACAACCAACCCTTGGCCGAAGATGCGCCTTTGCGGCCGGCCACGGTCTACGGCGCCAGCAAAGCGGCGCAGGCGATTCTCCTGCAGACGTATGCCCACGCCGGCCTGGCCGTGTTCCTGGCGCGGCCTTTCAACCTGCTGGGGCCGGGCCTGCCGGACAACATGGCCGCGGCTGCTTTTGCCGCTCAAATCGTTGCGCGTGAGCAAGGGCGTGGCCAGGGGCCGATCCGCGTGGGTAACCTGGCGGCGCAGCGTGATTTCCTCGATGTACGCGACGCTGTGCGCGCCTACCGGCTGATCGTCCAGTGCGGGGAGCCGGGCGCCGCCTACAACGTCTGCTCCGGCCAAACGGTCACGATCCAGACGGTGCTTGACCTGCTCGTCGGCATGGCGCGCTGTCCGATCACGGTGAAAATCGACGCAACGCGTTTTCAGACCAACGACTTACCCGTCTCCGTGGGCGACAACCACCGGCTGACTGCGCTGGGCTGGGCGCCGCAGATCGGTGTGGAGGAGAGCTTGTACGACATGTTGAACGAGCAACGGCAGCGCGAACTGCGACCGTGACGATCTCACCGGCGTTGCGCCGGCTGGGGACGCAGCGTGCTCGCCTTGCGGCTCGTTTCTGCCGTCACACCCCAAATTGCGCCAACGCCAACGTAGAAAATCAGGTTCATGATGTAAGTTTGAGCGTTGTCGAAGGTGGCCGAGGCGAGGAAATAGGTGAGGAACAGGGCTGTGCCGGCCGCCAGCGCGTCCAGCTCGCCGGCCGCGGCAGCACGATCCGGCACCCGGCTTAGGTGTAGCCAACGTCGCACACCCTCGCGCGCCAACAAGATGATCCACGCCAAATAGGGCAAAAAGGCCACCAACCCCGCCGAAACCAGCACGAAGAGGAATGAGTTGTGGGCTGCGCCGACGGTGTCCAAGCGTGGGGCGGGGTCCCAGCCGTAGCGCTCGGCCGCCACAAAGCCGAAGTTGGTGTAACCCACGCCGAACAGCGGCTGGCGCCGCACCATGTCCAACCCCAAGGTCAGCGCTTCCGTGCGATAGTCCACCGAGTTCTCTTCCAGCAGCCGCTCCGTAACCGCCGGACTGTTGACCACGGTTTGCCAAGAGAGGGCTGCCAAAACCACCCCCACCAGCAACACGGGCAAGAAGACACGCCGCGCGCCAGGCCGCAGGATGATGAACACCAGCAGGGTCAACACCATGCCCAGCCAGCTGGCGCGGTTGTAGGTCATGAACACGCCCACAGCGACGAACGCAACGGCTGCGGCCAGGCCCAACACTGCTGCCTGCTTCCACAGAAGGGACCGCGCCGGCGTCTGGATGACCTGGATGAGCAGCATCACCGCCAACGGCAGGGTCAGCGCCGTGCTGACGCCCATGGGTGCGGCGTTGCCCATCAGGCTGATCACCTTGCGGAAGCTGGCGCTGTAGCGCAGCGATTGCTTGGCGTAGAACAGCACCTCGCCCGTGATCTGCTCGCGGATGATCAGAAAGGCGAACCCGATCCCCATGACCAACAGCGTCAGTGCCACCCAGCGCAGATCCGACAGGTTACGCACCAGCTGGCGCGCCAGATAGAGGGCGACAAACGGCACGACGTAGGCGTCGAACACGGCCTGGAAGGCTACGACGCTGCCCCAACGCGAGGAGGGCGCGCTGAAAAAAAGCGCCAGGACAAAAGCGATGTAGACGAGATCGGCGGGGGCGAGGCGGTCTAGACGGCGCTGCCCGCGCGCGGCCTGGGCGATCAACAACAGCAGCAGCCAGCCGGCCATCAGCCGCGTCAGGCTGAGATCGGGCACGCCCGCGCCCAACGAGATGTCGAGCGGGATGTGGCGGCTGTAAGGGGCAAGGAGCAGCCAGAGCAACATGGCCGCCAGGGGGCGATATAGGCTGAGAGCGACTAAAAAGGCAACGGCCGCCAGCGGCAACAGCAACGCGCTGAGCTGCGCAACAGCCCGGCTGTCGGTCAACCCCGCAACCGGCGCCGCTACGAGATAGCCCACCAGCCCGCCGAGCGCCAAGGCCAGGAGGGCGAACAAAAGATGAGGCCACCAAGCAGATCGCAGCGTCTTGGGTTGCCGATTGATTGCATCTCGTTGCATGACTACCGACCAGTAGTGTACCTATTCAGCCGTAGGCGCCGAGCACTTGCGTCTGCGTTGGCAAGATAGTTACTCCACAGCGTCATTATTGCCCACTTGCGCGATTGCCGCAAATTGCTCACTGAAGTTGCGGCATGGTACAATGGGGCCATGAGCGTTGTTCCTGGAACCGTCCCACACGCCGAAACGACCCACAGCGACACAACCAACGAACGACCAACCCGCCAGCCTTACCGCCTTACTCTGGCGGAGAAGCTGATGGTTTCAACCCTGCGCTACGCCGCGCTGCCGGTGATCGGCCGCGTGCAAGGGATGCCGGTCAGCCGCCATCTGCGGGAGCTGGAACGCAGCCAGTGGTGGACGCCGGAACAGCTGCGCGAGTTGCAAGAGGAGAAGCTGCGCCTGCTGGTGAGCCATGCCTACGCCCAGGTGCCCCTGTATCGCCGGCTGTGGGATGCCTATGGCGTGCGGCCGGAGGACATCCGCCGCCTGGAGGACCTGCCGCTGTTGCCCGTGGTCGACAAGGCGACGCTGCGCGCCGCTTATCCCGACGCGGCGCTGGCCGCCAACGTCGATCGCTCTGAGCTGGTGCGCTACGCCAGCAGCGGCTCCACCGGCGCGCCCTTGCAGTTCGTCATGACGCGGCGCGAGAAGGGGCAGCGCTGGGCCAACATGTTCCGCTGTTGGGCCTGGGCCGGCGCTTACCAGGGGGTGCGCGCCGCCAACGTCAAAGACGGCCACGCCCTGGGTTCGTTCCACAGCGGACTGCTGCAGCAGATCGAACAGCGCGCCACGCGCATGCTGAACCTTTCGGCCTATGCGGTGCACGACGAGCGCCTCGATCAGGTGGTGGCCCAGCTGGTGCGCTTTCGGCCGCGGGTGATGTTCGCTTACCCCGCCACGGCCTATCACCTGGCCCGCGCGCTGACAGCGCGCGGCATCGACTTGCCGCTGCGCAGTGTGATCACCAGCGGCGAGCTATTGCACCCCTTTCAGCGGCAGGCGATCGAGCAGACGTTCCACTGCCGCGTGCACGACTACTACGGCGGCGAAGGCATGGACGTGGCCATGCAATGCGGCGTGGGATCGACCTACCACATCAACGCCGAGTCGGTCATCGTGGAGGTGGTGGACGACGCCGGCCGGCCGCTGCCGGCCGGCCAAGAAGGCGCCATCGTGCTGACCAACCTCAACGCCTATGCTATGCCCTTCATCCGCTAC
>DAOUBX010000191.1:0-6993 GCA_034432445.1 Anaerolineales bacterium | reverse complement strand
GACGGTTGTGCGCCGACGCGCATGGGCATCTGGTTTGCAAACGTGTCTGCGAAGCCAACCTAGGTCGCAAATCGCCTACAAATGCCCGGCATCTGAGCAGTTACCCTGTAGCAAAAAATCCCGGGAGCAGGAGGTGTCGCCTTGACCTGGTTAGTTCGCTTCGTGAGCATCAGCAGCGCCTTGTGGGGATGGTTGACCCTGGCCGACCTGCGCTATCGCACTTCGGGCATCTTGCTTTGGCCGTTGAAGGTGCTGGCCACAGCCGTGGCGCCGCTGATTGGGTTGGTCGGCGCGGGGTTGACGTTGCTGGGCTTGCGGCGTCGCGATGTGCTCGCAGCCGGCGCCGCGGCATTGGGCGCCCTGGCGGCAACGCGCTACACGGCCCAAGTCATCGCCCCCCACGACGGCTTTGAGCGGGCCTTCGGCCCCGATTGGCAAGAGCGCCTAGCGCCGACGCCGCGGGCGCACTTCCTACGTCGCCGCTGGACGCCGCTGCTGCCGACGTCCCCGCGCAACCAGTGCCAGCGGGATCTCATCTATGGCGTGCATCCGGGCACAGGCCAGCCACTTCGGGCCGACCTATGGTCTCCCTCGCCTGAGGTCACTCGCAGCGGCCTAGGGGTGATCTACATCCACGGTGGCGCCTGGCGCCTGGGGCAAAAAGACATGGGCACCCGCACCTTTTTCCGCCGTTTGAACGCCCAGGGCCATGTCGTGCTGGACATCGATTACACCCTGGCGCCGGCCACCGACGTGATCGGTATGGTGGGCGATGTCAAGCGGGCGTTGATCTGGTTCAAACAACATGCCGATGCCCATGGCGTTGATCCCCAGCGCATCGTGCTGATCGGCGGTTCGGCCGGTGGACACTTGGCGCTGTTGGCGGCCTACACGCCCAATGATCCCGCCTTGCAGCCAGATGCTGGATTCGTGTCCCGTGCAGAGACCGGGCCGGTGGACACTTCCGTGCGTGCGGTGGTGTCCTTCTACGGGCCGACCGATTTTCGTCACGTGTACGCCGACGTGGAAGCGCTGCGCCAGCGCTTGGCGCGGCGCAAGCGCATTCCTCTCTACGGTTATCTGATCGAAACACTGTTGCAGTTAGCCGGCCTGGCGCCATCGCGCACGCCGGTAGAGAACAGCAAGAACTTTGTGGTTGAACTGTTGGGGGTCAGTCCGGATGACCAGCCCGACCTGTACCGGGCCCTCTCGCCGGCCGGCCGCGTGGGGCCGCACTGCCCGCCCACGCTGCTCTTGCAGGGCACGGCTGATATTTTCGGCATGAGCCGGTCGGTGCGTGAGCTGTATCAGATGCTGACCGCGGCCGGGGTGCCTACGGTGCTGGTGGAGTTTCCTAACACCGACCACGCCTTCGACTTGGTGCTGCCGCGCATCTCACCTGCGGCTCAAGCTGCGCTGTACGACGTGGAGCGCTTCCTGGCCTTGATGGTATGATGAGCGGTATGCTGAGGGTGTGTTTGAAGTCGGTTGAGACCTTGCGATTTTCTGTGCTAACGGCGGTTCGTGATCGACCAAGGCAACCTGCAGGGTCTGACGCTCGACCAGACTCAAACACACCCAACTGCACACCCAACTGAAATGCACCCGTTCTACCTCGCACGGCCTCAGTTGCCCGGCGTCAAGGCGAACTCGAATTCTCCTGTGCGGTTCGAGTCGACCACTGTCACACCGCTGCAGGTGAGCGCGCGCACCACGAAGAAGTGGTGGATGGTCGGATCGCCTGTGGCGTTGGCGACGACATAGGTGGGTGGGTCGTTCTGGCCTATCACATGCAGCAACGTTGCGGCGCCTGCCGGGGCAAAGTAGGGGGGTTGTCCGGCGTGCACTTCATAGCTGCACGCTTGCGGGTCGTCGGTCCAGGTCAAGGTCGCCGTGTGTTCGGGGCCGGCGGCGATGGAAACGATCGGCGCGGCCGGCGCCGGGTTAGGGTCGACGATCTTGAACACCGCCGAGCCTGAAGCGACGTAGAGCTCGCCGGCGGCGTCCTCGCCAAAAGTGCGCGGACTGGACAACGAGCTGCCCGGGGCCAGCGCTAGGGTGGTCAGCGTAGGCCCGGACGGCGGCCCGCTGAGGGTCCACAACTTGCCGGTGCAGTAGTCGGCGAAGAGGTAGTGGCCGTCCAACCCGCGGTAGCTGGGGCCGCGGTAAACATACCCGCCGGTGATCGAGCAGTTGCCGCCGCTGTGGTCGTAGACGTGGACGGGGAAGGTAAAATCGCCGCTGGGCGTGCTGGCGCAGGACGGCGCAGGGTCGTTGGGGTTGGCGGCGTTGCCTTCGTAGCAGTCCCAGCCGTAGTTGCGGCCGCCGCTGCTGCCGGCCGGCTCGAAGTCGATCTCTTCCCACGCATATTGGCCGACATCCGCGATCCACAGGTCGCCGGTCTGGCGGTCGAAGGCGAAGCGCCAAGGGTTGCGCAGGCCGAAGGCCCAGATCTCGTCACATTGACCACCTGCGCCGTCGGCCAGGGGATTACCGGCGGGGATGCGATAGTTGCTGCCACCGAAGGTGCTGCAATCGGGCAGGCCGCCGCTGCTGGCGTCGACGTCGATGCGCAGCAGCTTGCCCAGCAGACTGGCTTTGTTCTGGCTGTGCTCATCCGGGTCGTTGGCGCTGCCGCCGTCTCCCGTGGCGATGTAGAGATAGCCGTCCGGACCGAAGTGCAGCGCGCCGCCGTTATGGTTGTTGTAGGGCTGGTTGAACTCCAGCAGGATCAGCTCGCTGGCGGCGTTGGCCACATCGGGGTTGCCGGCGCTGACCTGAAAGCGGGAAACGCGCGTGCGCCGCGGGCTGGCCATGGTATAGTTGACGTAAAAGTAGCCATTCGTGGCGTAGTTGGGATGAAAAGCCAGGCCCAACAAGCCCATCTCACTGCCGCTGTCGTCCACCGGGCCGCTGATGTCGAGGAAGGGGGTGGCCAGTCGACCTGTCCCCGGCTTGTAGACCCAGATGCGGCCTGGCTGTTCGACCAGGAACAAGCGGCTGTCGCCGGCGTGGGTGATGTCGGTGACCTTAGTCAGAGCGTCGATCTGAGTCAAGGCGACCGTAGTGGGGGTCTGGGCGGTGTTGGCAACAGTGACGTCCAGCGTGGTTGTGGCCACACCGTCGTCGTCCATGTTGAAGGCACCGTCGCTAGAAACGCCTGCCCCGTAGAGGGTGACCGCAGTGGGCGCAGTGGGCGCCGTCCACGTGAAGGTGAAGACCGCCCGGCTGTGTACATCAAAGTTGCGCGGAAAGGTGTGTGTGACCTCGCCGGCCTCGCTGCGCATGCCTGTGCCCGGCAGCAGCGCGCCGGCTGTGGCCGACACATCCAACCCGCCCGTGACCGCCGGCCCTCCTTGCAGCACAAAGCTGTAGACGTTGGTAGCGCCTGGCACCACCGTGGTTGGTCCGTGGAAAGAAACAGCGGGCGCAGCGCCGCCGCTATGACAAGCGGTGCACGTTTGCCCGCCGCCCGTGGCAGGGTTGCCCGAATAGCCTACGCGCCCGGCGGCGCTGGCCATGACGCCGGCAGCCGCTACCAGCGCACCTGCCAGGCTGACGATCAGAATCAGTCCTTGTAGGGAAAGCCTTGCCGTCTTCATGTCCACACCTCCGCTTGTCACAGCTCGCGCTTTGCCTTACTCCTCACGTTCCCAGCGGATGTCCATGTCCTCGCGCTCGCCGAGCGCCCGACGCAAGAGCGCCACCAACACGGGATCGGCGTTTTGCGACTCGAACCAGTCAACTGTGGCGTGGTTGATGTAGTAGTCTTGGTCGGTAGACGACTCTTCCTCCAGGTCTTGGCGTAGAAAAGCTAGCTGTTCTTCGCTGATGACGCCGATGATGACGCCGTTGCTGCTGTCGTAAAGCTTGATCATGAGTGTCTCCTTGTTGGTTGGGGGATCGGGGATCGGTGAACGGTGAGCGGTGATCGGTGAACGGTGAACGGTGAACGGTGAGCGGTGAACGGTTACCGGTTTTGCGGTGTAGCGTCAGACGGCGCTTGGCACTGCGCTGGAGGCCAATGAGGGGGCTCGGTGGCGGCCCCCAGGGTGGCCCGGACAACGGCTTGCCGTTCCATGGTTGCCGTCTATCGTTAACCGTTCACAGGTGCACGACCTGTCCGGTGGCGGCTGAGCGGTAGAGAGCGAGCGCAGTGCGCACGTGGTTGCGCGTCTCGGTCAAGGTCAGATAGGGAGGCGCGCCGTCCAGGATCGCGGCGTGCATGTTCTCGACCTCGCCCTGGTAGAGATATTCCTGCGGCACGGTCACCTCCTGCGGCTCGCCTCCCGCCGGGTGGTAGAGCACTTGGGAGCGCAGATCGTCTAGGGCAAAGAGGAAGGGCGCGCTCACGGTCAGCCGACCTTCCGTGCCGATGATCTCGGCGGAGGTGAAAAAGGGCGTGCGCAGGGAGCAGGTGATTTGCGCCATACTGCCATCGCCGTAGTGCATCTGGCCACTGAACACCTCGTCCACGCCGCTGTCGCCGATCCACTGGTCGCCCATCACCCACGCCGGCGGACTGCCAAAGATGAATTGGCTGAAGCTAATGGGATAAACGCCCACGTCCCACAGCGCACCGCCGCCCAGCTCCTGCGCCAGGCGGATGTCCTGCCGGTTGGCGATGCGGAAGTTGAAGGCAGCGCGCACCAGGGTCACCTTGCCCAGGCGGCCGCTGTGCACCCACTCGCCGACGATCTTAGTCTGCGGGTGATGGCGGTACATGAACGCCTCGGCCAGCACGCAGCCGGTTTCCTGCGCCGCAGCAATCATGGCGTCCACTTCGTCCAACGTCATGGCAAAGGGTTTTTCGCACAGAACATGCACGCCGCTGCGCAGGGCGCGCATGGTCCACTCGGCGTGCAGCGTGTTGGGCAAGCTGATGTAGACTGCGTCGACCTGGCCTGAGTCGAGCATGGCCTCATAGCTGCCAAAAGCTAGCGGAATCTCCCACTGTGCGGCATAGGCGTCGGCTGTGGCCTGGCTGCGGCTGGCCACGGCGACCAGCTCCCCGCGCTGTGAGGCGCGTATGGCCGGGATCAGCCGCCGGTTGATGCGGGCGGTGGAAAGCAAGCCCCAACGTACTTTGGTCACGGTGTACCTCCGGTTTGGGTTGTCGGCTATCCGACGGCGGACAAGAAGCGATGGGCGGATTATAGCGCACTGGGCGCAGATGAAAAAAGGCGACTGCAAGCAAGCTGTGGAGCTGCCCGCCCTTACCACCCTACGGCGCACCCATCGCGCCGCGGCTCGCTGCCGGCGCTCAGCAGGCCTGTCGTGGCGTTGCGGCGGATGATTTGGCCGGCGCCGAAGACCAGCCTATCCAGGCCGCTTATCGGGGTCACGTCGTGGCCGCGACGGCGCAGCTCGGCGATGAGCGCCTCGCCCGCGTCGGCCTCCACGGCCACGCGGCCGGTCGGCTCTCCCTCCAACAGGCAGAAGCGGTAGGCATCCAACGCTTCTTGCGGAGACAGCGCCAAATCGACCAGGTTGACCAGCACCTGCACGTGCCCTTGCGGCTGCATGAAGCCGCCCATGACGCCGTAGCTGGCCCACAGCTCGTCTCCGCGCGTGACCATGGCCGGGATGATCGTGTGATACGGCCGCTTGCCCGGCTCCAGGCGGTTGGGGTGGCTGGGGTCGAGGCTGAACAGCGCGCCGCGGTTTTGCAGGGCAATACCCGCGCCCGGCACCACCAGCCCGCTGCCGAAGCCGTAGTACAGGCTGTTGATGAAGGAGCAGGCGTTGCCGTCGCCGTCCACGGCGGTCAGGTACACCGTGTCTGAGCGCGACGCCGGCAGGGGCGCGCAGGCCGTGGTTAGCGGCACACCGCTGCGCGGCGCGGGGTTGGCGCGGCGGGGATCGATCAGGCGTCGGCGCTCGGCCAGGTAGGCGGGGGAGAGCAGCGTGGCCAGCGGCAGATCGACGAAAGTCGGGTCGGCCACCCATTGCCGCGCGTCGGCGAAGGCCAGGCGCATGGCCTCGATCAGCAGGTGCCAGCGGTCGGCCTCCGGGGCCGCGGCCAGCTCGAAGCCCTCGAGGATGCCCAGCGCCAGCAAAGCCGCCAGCCCCTGGCCGTTGGGCGGGCACTCCCAGACGGTCAGGCCGCGGTAGTCGATGCTGATCGGCTGGTCCCAGGTGGAGTGGTGCGCTGCCAGGTCTTCGGCGCTGAGCCGGCCGCCGTGGGACTGCACAAAGGCGGCCATGCGCTGCGCCAGGTCGCCCCGGTAGAAGGCGTCAGGCCCACCCTCGGCGATGAGCTCCAGCGTGCGGGCCAGCTCCGGCAGCGTTACGATCTCGCCCGCGCGCGGGGCGCGGCCGCCGGGCAACAGCTCCAAGCCGGAGGGCAGCCGGCGCAGCTTGGCCTCGCTGCGCTGCCAGGCCGCGGCGATCACCTCGCTGACCGGATAGCCGCGGGCTGCGTATTCGATGGCCGGCTGGAGCACAGCGGCCAGGGGCATGCGGCCATGGCGCGCCAGCAGGTCGGCCCAGGCCGCCACCGTGCCGGGAACGGTCACGCTGTGCGCGCTGTCGAGCGGGATTGCGTCCAGCCCGGCGCGGCGCAGGTCCTCAAGCGTGAGCGCGGCCGGCGCGCGGCCGCTGCCGTTGAGCGCCGTGACCTGCCGCGTCTTGGCGTCGTAGAACAGCGCGAACGCGTCGCCGCCAACGCCGGTGGACATCGGCTCGACCACCGCCAACGCAGCAGCCGTGGCCACGGCGGCGTCGGCCGCGTTGCCGCCGGCCAGCAGGATGCGCAGCCCGGCCATGGCCGCCAGCGGCTGGCTCGTCGCCACCATGCCGTGAGTGGCGAGGACGTCTGAACGGCGAGAACGGAAGGAGAGGAGCGGTGTAGACATGGGGCAATCTCAAGGGGGCGCCAGACTCTGCGGATTTCTGGGTGTTTAGAGGCTGTTTGAAAAGTCTGAAAAGCCCCGAACCGGTGGTTGGAAACCCACCGGCTGACAGCACGAAGGCCCCTCAGGGCCTGGAAAC
>DAOUBX010000190.1:0-5021 GCA_034432445.1 Anaerolineales bacterium | reverse complement strand
GGTGCCGGGCATTTGGATTCTAACCTGAAAATCGCTCGGGCCGGTCTCCGACCGTGCCCGCCGCGCTTTCATTGACGGTTGTGCGCCGACGTGCATGGGCATCTGGTTTGCAAACGTGTCTGCGAAGCCAATCTAGATCGCAAATCGCCTACAAATGCCCGGCACCTGAGCAGTTACCTGTCAAGGCTGAGTTGTTATCTTTATTGCTTGTATCTTTTTTGCAGACAGTCGGCAGCGACCGGGACGGCGACTAGCCGCGGCGACGGCGGGCAAGCGGCTACTCATAACTCAACACCTCGCGCACGGTCAGGCGGGCGGCGTTGCGAGCCGGGATCAGGCTGGCTACGGTGGACACGACAAGCACAACAATCAACCACCATAGCAAACCCACCAACGAATAGCCGTAGACTAAGGGGCTATCGACAAAGACGATGCCGATCTGGTCGCTCATCAGCCGACCGATGGGCCAAGCAAGCAGCGCTGCCTGCACCCAACTGATCAAGCCGATGAGCACGCCTTCCACCAGCACGATCATCATCAGCGCGGCGTCGGCCGCGCCGATGGCGCGCAAGACGCCGATTTCGCGCGTGCGCTCCAGCACGTTGATGGTCATGGTACCCATCAAGCCCATGCCGCCGACCACGGCGATCAACAGCGCCATGATCAGCAGGAAGGTGACCAGCAGACCGAACTGGAACTCGATCGACTCCTGCTGCTCAGCCTTGGTTTCCACGTCGGCGACCTGATAGCCGCGGCTTTGCAGGTGCGCATCGATGGCCTCGGCGATGCGGCGCTGGCTGTCCGGATCGTCCGGGAAGATGGCAACGCGTGCCGAGTTGGCGCGGCCGGCCGTGCCGGTGATCTGGGCAAAGAAGGGCCCGTTGGCGTAGGCCGTGGGCCGACCCAACACGCTCTGCACGATGCCGACTACCGTCCACTCGCTCTCCTTGCCGCCGATCCTCAACGTGATGCGGTCGCCAACGCGCACATCCGGCTCGTCGTTCAGGACGTCGCTGGTCAGGACAACAGCGCTCTCATCCTGCGGCAGCAGCCAACGGCCTTCCAGCACGCGAGGGCGGATCATCACCGAATCGGCGCCGGGCGCGCGGATGCGGATGCTGTCGCCCTCGGTGTCGTCAGGCCGCTTGCGCACGGCGCTGCCGCCGCCCCACAGCTCCACTGCTGTTACCCCCGCTACCTGCTTGATCTCCTCGCTGATCTGGCCGGTGCGGTAATTGCGGTCGAATTCCACCGCCACGTCGAAGTCGTTGTAGCGGTTGGTCTCTGCCAGCGTGTTGTTCAGGCTGAGCTGGACCGAGAAGACGGCGACGAAGATTGCGCCGCCCAGGGTAAGGGTAACCATGGTGAGCGCCAGGCGGGCTTTGCGCCGAAACGTGTTGCGCAGCGAGATCAGCACAGGTCGGGTGACGAAGGGCAGCGCACGGTTGATGGTCACCAGCAGGTGATCCACTGGGCCGCGGCCGAAACGGCCTTTGCCCAGGCCATAGCTGCTGATGGCCTCGCGCACGGTGACACGCGCGCCGGCGGCCACGGGAACGACCGCCGCTGCGACGGGAACTACCACAGCGGTGGCGATCTGGATGGCCAGCGCGGACGGCGGAACACCGGCGTTGACCACGTCGAAGTTGAGGAAGCCAGCGGCGAAGTCTGCCAGGCGATAAGCAGCGAGCGCGCCCAGGGGAATGGAGATGATCAGCGAGAACAGGCCGTAGAGCAGCGCCATGCCCAGGTACAAGACCACAATCTGGCCCGTGCGACCGCCGATGGCCTTCATGACGCCGACCTGGCGGGTCTGCTGGGCAAGGATGGCGGCCAACGTGTTCACCACCAAAAAGCCGCTGAGCAGCAGGGCCAGCACGCCGAGGATGCCCAGGATCAGGAACAGCGAGTCCAAGATGTCCTGCACCGGCGCCTCACCCGGCTCCGGCACGCGCACGGCGCCCACAGCATAGCCGGCATCTTTGACCTTTGCCTTGACCGCCTCGGCCACGGCCTGCACGTGGGCCTTGTCGGCGGCGTCGCCGCTGACGGTGAGCAGCAGCTCGGTGAACTCACGATTGTAGCCCCAATCGGCCAGCGTGGCCGAGCTGGCGTAGCCGAAAGCGTTGCCGGCGAACTGGGCCGGCGGCAGGTTGATGTCATGCACCGTGCCGGCGATCTGCACCTGGCGTAGCCGTCCCTCGCCAAGGTCGATCTCCACCAGGTCGCCGATTTGCGCATCGAGCAAGGGCAGCGACGTGCGCTCTAACACGATCCCGCTGCGCGTTGGCGGCCACTCGCCGGCCTCGGGCCGCACCTGGTTGATGCGCAGGTCAGCAAAGTCGGGCCGGTTGTACAGGACTAGGGTCTGCCAGCGGTGACACGGCTCGCTGCCTGTGCACGGCTCACCGCGATGCGTCAAGCTACGCACGTTGACCGAGACGCCGCGCCGGCCGGACGCATCCTGCACACCCGGCATGGCTGCCACCACTTTGATCAACGCGTCGTCAAAGGGGCTAACCGCCAACGATGCCTGCGCCGGGTTGACGCCGAGGTAAGCGCCGGTGAACTGTGTGTTCAGCAGGAACTGCGTGCCGGAGATGACGCCGATGGCAAAGCCGCCCACGGCGATCGACAAGATCACCAGCAACGAGCGTGTCTTGTGCCCCCACAGGTCGCGCAGCACCTTGGCCCAGCGCGGAAACCACATCATCACCGCACGACCACCGCTCACCGTCACCTTCCCACCTCTGCTTTACTCAGCCTCAACCCTTCTTTCCCTATTCCCACGTCCACTTGCCCATTTGGCTCCCATGCGATCTCCCCACTCACCTCCCACGCCTCCAACTCCTGGCGCGTGTCGCCAACGATATGTCCATCGGCGATGGTCACGGTGCGGCCGGCGCGGTGAGCCAGGTCGTCGTCGTGCGTGACCATGAGGATTGTCTTGCCTTCGTCGATCAGGCGCTGGAAGAGCTGGAAGACGCTTGCGGCGGTGTGCGAGTCGAGATTGCCGGTGGGCTCGTCAGCCACGATCAGGGCGGGGTCATTGGCCAGGGCGCGGGCAATGGCCACGCGCTGCTGCTGGCCGCCGGACGTCGCCGAAGGCAGCTTGTGCGCGTGCTCGGCCATGCCCACTTCTTCCAGCAGGGCCATGGCGCGGCGCGGCCGCTCTCGCAGGGGATAGGTGTTGCAGAAGTCCATGGGCAGCATGACGTTCTCCAGGATGGTCAACGTGGGCAGCAACTGGAAAAACTGGAAGATCACTCCCACGTGTGTGCCGCGCCAGACCGCCATCTGCCCCTCGCTGAGGGTGTGGACAGCCGTGTCACCGATCAGCACCTCGCCCGACGTGGGCCGGTCGATGCCGGTGATCATGTTGATCAGCGTGGACTTGCCGCTGCCCGACTTGCCGACCACGGCCACGAACTCGCCGCGGTCAACTTGCAAGTTGATGTTGTGAAGAGCGGTGAACTCCCCGGCTGCGGTCTGATAGTTCTTCAACACCCGGCGCAATTCGATCAAATGCTCGTTGCCGTGGCGATAGCGACTCGCGGTAAGCGCTTGCGCGGCCTGTGGCCGGTCCATCCATCGTTTGAACACACGCTATCTCTCTGGGTCGCCCGTAGCAGCGACCGCTTCTATGGATTACGGGGCCAGGAGATCCGACCCACTGCCTTCCATTCTACCAGACTTGGCAGGCTATCGTTTGTGATTATACTCCCTAAAGCAAACATACGACAACAGGAGTACACCGTCATGTCCGATTCTGCTCGCATGTGGGTCGAAGTCGTCTTCAACCTCGCCTATCTGGCGGCCGTGTGGGGCATTGTCATCGCCATGGCCCGCCACCGCGCGCGCGTGGCGCCGGCCGACCGCCGCGTGGCGCAGCTAGGCCGCTGGGCCTTCTTCCTGCTGGCCTTAGGCGACACCGGACACGTCGGCTTCCGCGTGCTGGCCTATGCGCAGGGGGACCTGGGCGCGACCACGACCCTGTTTGGTCGTCAGATTGGCTGGGTGGGACTGGGCGCGCTGGCCACCGCTATCACCGTAACGCTCTTCTACGTGCTAATGCTGGAGATGTGGCAGGCCCGCTATCGCCAGCCGTACGGCTGGTTCGGCGGGCTGCTCTTTGCGGCGGCGCTGCTGCGCCTAGCGTTGATGATCCCGGCGGTCAACCAGTGGAACAGCGTGGTGCCGCCACAGCCGTGGTCGATCATCCGCAACCTGCCGCTGACGCTGCTGGGCCTGGGTGTGGCCTACCTGTTCCTGCGCGATGCCCTGCGCACGCACGACCGTCCCTTCGTGTGGGTGGGCGCGCTGATCGTCGTCTCCTACGCCATGTACATCCCGGTGATCCTCTTTGTGCAACAGATGCCGGCAGTGGGGATGCTGATGATCCCCAAGACGCTGGCCTATGTGGGCGTAGCAATGGTGTTGTACCAAAGTCTGTATGTCCGCCAACCGGACGTCGGCGCGGCGCTGGCGTGACGCCGCGCAGTGTGTTGACATCACCTGGGCGCGATTATAGAATGCGTCGGACACGGTGATCGGAGAAACTAGGAGAGTACCATGGGAATTCAACCTTCACAGACAGAAGCCATGACCTATCAGGAGCTTGCAAGTTTCCTTGAGCCACTTATTCGCCGAGTCGTGAGGGAAGAGCTCGCCCAAGTTGCGATCAAAAGACCAGATGTCTTCTACGTGCAGCCAGACTCGCCGCTGCGAGAGGACTTGGTTGAGATACTTGATCGTCACCAAAAGGGCGAAACGAAGCTATACTCTCATGCTGAGGTCTGGAATGAGTGACTACGTGGGCGTCTACGAGGAGCAGTTTCGACGCAACTTGCAGCGCTACGCTTGACTCCGCAAACAGATCAAGCGTCGTGTTGACCGGATACTGGCCGACCCTTATGCCGGCACCGAAATGCTAAGAGGCTGTTTGAAAAGTCTGAAAAGCCCCGAACCGGTGGTTGGAAACCCACCGGCTGACAGCACGAAGGCCCCTCAGGGCCTGGAAA
>DAOUBX010000189.1:0-2068 GCA_034432445.1 Anaerolineales bacterium | reverse complement strand
GGCGTTGGCCAGAAAGGCGTTGGGTGCGCTGGCCATCTGGTAGCGCTCGACGCGCAGGCCCTCGGCCTGCAAGGCCAGGATCATCTCGCTGACGTCCAGCAGGGTCTGGTCCAGCGTCGGGCCGCACAGGCCGGTGGGGCAGCACATGGGCGGGTCGAACAGCTCGACGGCCGGGCTGCCGGCTGCTTGGGTCGCTTCTTTGAAGAGGGTGACAGGTTCGATCATGGTAATTCAAACTCCATTGAAATAGTTTGGCAAAAAAAAAGACCGTTAAGAGGACTGGCAGTCCTGGTATTCAGGAGGCATAGCTTTGGACGCTGTGCGTAACTCCTGCGACAGATCAGGACTGTCAGTCCTGGCCGGTCTAGGCAAAAGCGATCTCGCTGGCCCGAATGAACGCGCCTTGCGGGCCGCAGGTGGCCCGCCGCGGCTTGATGCGCGCCGGGTCGAGCAGCGAGCCGAAGGCGCTGTTCAGCTCGGCCAGCGCCTGGCGGTTGAGCGAGTAGTAGATCCAGCGAGCGTCGAAGGCATCCCGCTCCACCTCAACCAGGCCAGCCTTGCGCAGCACGCTGAGGTGGTGCGAGATCAGGTTGGGCGCCATGTCCAGCGCCTCGCCCAGCTCGCAGTTGCAGTGCACGCCTTCCATCAGCAGGTGCAGGATCAGCAAGCGTTTGGGCTCGGCCAGGGCCTTGAGGCGCTCGGCCAGTTGGTTCAGGTTGGTTGGCGGCGGTGTTACGTTGAGCATGGTCGCGTGTCTTCGGCGATATAATTCAACACTCGTTGAACTATATCCAACGAAACCACTCTTGTCAAATCCGCCAACAGTTGAATCAGGCAAGGACTCATGCAGCCGAGCAATCTTCTGCCGCGCATTCCGCGAATTTGACGAATTCAAGACCTGTGGCTTCGTGAAATTCGTGGCTGATGCGTAAGTCCAACAGGCAAGGCTGATACCCCCTATGGGTTCAAGTTGCTCTGGGCGGCTGCGCCGTCGGGCGGCGCCAGGCCTTGCAGCGCCAGCAGTTGGGCCGCGGCGGCCGGCTCGCGCAGGGGCGGGCAGGCTTCGGGCCGGTGACGCCCTTGCAGCAGGCCAAAGGCGAAGGCCATGCAGGTCGCCTCGCCGCAGAGGCGACAGTTGCTGCGCGGCAGCAGCTCGTAGACGTCCAGCGGCCGCGGCGTGCGGCGCCCTTCCTGGCGCGGCTGGATTTGCTCGCGCTGCTCCCACACCTGGTTGACCAGATCGCGCACCGCGGCCAGCAGCTCCAGCGCCTCTTCGACGTTGGCCACCTGGGTCAGGGTCACGCGCTGCGGGTAGAGGGTGAGCAGGCCCGGCTGGCGGCGCACGGTCATCACGCCGGCCATGGGGCTGTAGCTGACCACGTTGGGCAGGATGGCGTTGAGCAGCGGCAGCACGCCGTCGATGGGTGCGTCCGGCTCGCCCACCACGACGATCTTGCCCGGCTCGGCCAGGCAGGGGTAGGTGCGCGTCAGTTTGATGGCATTGACCAGCATGGCGCTCAGCGCGGCAGCGGCGCGATGCCCATCAGCAGCACCAGCCGCTCCGCCCCCGCGTTGCGCACGCCGTGGGGCAGGCCGGCCGGCGCCCAGACGACCACGCCCGGCCCGGCCTGCTGCTCCTCGTCGCCCACGGTGAAGAGGCCCACGCCCTCCAGCACCGCGTAGAACTTGTCCTGATCGCCGTGGTCATGCACCGGCTGCACCTGTCCCGGCTCCAGGCAGTTCAGGCCCAGCATCAGATAGTCGCCGCGGAAGAGGGCGGTCTTGTAGAACTTGTCGGGCTTGGCGCCGACGTGGTGGCGGTAGTCGGTGAGGTAGGGGGACATGGCAGATCCTCTGACAAAACGGTGAAGGAGAATTCAGTTCTAACGTGACCCCACCTTGGAAAGGTGGGGCTTGGTTGCCGGCAAGCTCCACAGTTCAGTGTGGAGTGCTGGCACGCCCGCGGACGCTGCTGCGCGGCGCTACTGCCCATGCCGAGCCAGCACGCCCCGCACGCTGCTGCGCGGCGCTACTGCCCATGCCGAGCCAGCACGCCCCGCACGCTGCC
>DAOUBX010000188.1:0-7728 GCA_034432445.1 Anaerolineales bacterium | reverse complement strand
GCGAAATGAGGAAGAATACCACACTGACCACTGCGGTCAGGTTGAAGATCGTTTTCTCAAGACCGCGGCGTGAAGCGCGAAAGCTATCACTGCCGCCAAAGACGGCCCCGGTACCCATGTTCTTGGACTGCAACAGCACCAGGCCGATCAAGGTAAGCGCCAAAATGATCTGTGCGATGTAGAGAATGGTTATCACGCGTTACGTGCCTCCGGTAGACTGGGGGCAATTATACCACGGGGTCGCGCAGCCTGCAAAACGTCCGGCCTACACAGCGCCCAGCGGTCTTAGGCGCTGGCTACCAACCAGACAAACTGATAAGGGTCCAGATGCACTTCGCCATCGAGTGCCAGGGTTCGACCTGTGACCAGGTCATGGAACGCATAACCCAGGCCGTGGATGCGCAGCAAGCTGGCAGCGATGGCCTGCGGATGCTCTGAGAAGCTGGCTAGCGCCAGCACCCGCTCACCGCCATGCTGGCGGACGTAGCCGAACACGTGAGGATTGCCTGTGTCGATGACTGTTGTGTCGTGGCCGGCAAAAGCGATGTGCTCCTTGCGAATGGTGATCAGCCGTTGCAGCCCCTGGTAGACGCGGCCCTCGATCGTGGTTGGGTCGTGGCGGCGTGCAATGCGCAGCCAATCGGCGCGCGGGCGATGCACCCAGCGGCTGTCGCCGGCCTTGGCCGGGTCGTTGGCGTAGCTGTAGTCGTTCAGCATGGCCGTCTCGTCGCCCAAGTAGATCAGCGGGATGCCGCCCATGGACAGAATGATGCTGTGGATCAACGAGATGCGGTGGATGGCATGGTCGGTCTCCAGCGGATTCTGCTCGTGCAGCGCCTTCTCTAGCCCGGCCAAAGAGGCGCAGGTGCCGGAGATGCGAGCATCGCCGGTCTTGGGGTTTTCCTGAAAGGGCAGGCCGCGCGCGAAGCTGCCGGGGAAGCGGCCGGTGTAGAAGGCGTTGAGAAACTGGCGATGGTGAAAGCCGTTGATACCCACCCGCGCCGCATCGCCGTCGTCGAAGGTCCAGCCGATGTCGTCATGGCAGCGCACATAGTTGACCCAGGCGCAGCCCGGCGCGATCTTGAAGCGGTCGCGCATGGAGACGTGCAACAGCTTTACCTCCCGCGTGGCCAGGCTCTCCCACAGCAGAGCCATCAGCAAGGGGTTGTAGGAAAGCTGGCACTCCTGCGGCGAGATGTACTTGGCCACCTCGTCCGGGTGGACGATAGCCTCTGACTTGAAATAGAGGGACGGCGCAGCGATGCGCGCCAGAGCGTTATAGGCCTGGATGATCATGTGCGCTTCGGGTAGGTTCTCGCACGAGGTGCCCAGTTGTTTCCAGATGAAGGCCACCGCGTCCAGGCGCAGGATCTCCACGCCCTGGTTGGCCAGAAAGAGCATCTCCTCGGCCATGCGCCGGAAGACCACCGGGTTGCTGTAGTTCAAGTCCCACTGGAAGGAGTAGAACGTGGTCCACACCCAACGATTGACCTCGGGCCGGTAGGTGAAGCTGCCCGGCCGCACGTCGGGGAAGATCTCGCGCAGGGTGCGCTCGTAGGCATCGGGCATGGTGCGGTCAGGGAACATGTAGTAGTATTCTTGGTACTCGGGGTCGCCAGCCAGCGCCCGCCGTGCCCATTCGTGCTCGTTGGAGGTGTGGTTGAAGACAAAGTCCACTACCAGGCTGATGCCAACTGCGCGCAGATCGTCGGCCAAGGCGGCCAGCTGCGCCATGGTGCCCAAGGCCGGGTTGACCTCGCGGTAGCTGCTGACTGCGTAGCCGCCGTCGTTGTCCTTTTCCGGGCAGGCGAAGAGCGGCATTAGGTGCAGGTAGGTCAGACCAAGCTCTTGGAAGTACGGGATTTTGGCGCGCACGCCCTCCAGGTTGCCGGCGAACAGATCGACGTAGCACACGCCGCCCAGCATCTGTTGCGACTGGAACCAATCGGGGTTGGCTTCGCGCTGCGCGTCCAACGCCTTGAGCTGAGCCGGACGCTCCAGCCAGGCCTCGGCTGCGCTGGCCAGGATCTCCTCCAGGTGGTAGAAGAAGTCGTAGTGCCGGCCGTAGAGGTGCAGCAGCAAGCGGAAGAGGGTGGGGAAGTGGCGCTCCAGCCGCGCCTTGAACATCGTCCACTCGGCCGGATCAGCCTGGGCGGCGAAACGTGCGTCCAAGCGCGCCAGCAGGCGCTCCAGCGAGCGTGCGGTCTGTTGGTCTTGCCAAATGGTGTCGGCCATAGCGGTGGTACCTCGGCTGAAACGGCAAGGGCCAACCCGCCTCCAGTCATTCTGTCAGCGAGCTGGCCCTCATTGATCGAAGACGTCAACACGGTCACGGAGTCTTGCCACGAATTGTCCGCATTGGGCGAATTTTCCGCGCCTTCCTTCCGTGAAATTCGCCCAATCCATGGCAAAAAACTGCGGCCGCTTGCTTGGCTCCGCCTAGCCCTTGACCGAGCCGGCCAGCAAGCCGCGCACGAAGAAGCGCTGCAGGCTGAAGAAGACGATCAAGGGCAAGATCATCGAGACGAACGCGCCGGCCGTGAGCAGGTGCCAATCGTTGCCGCGCGAGCCAACCATCTCGGCAATGCGCTGGGTGAGCACCTGTACGTCGGGCTTAGCGCCGATAAAGATCAGGGCGACCAGATAGTCGTTCCAGACCCACAGGAACTGGAAGATGGCGAAGGAAGCCAACGCCGGCACCGACAACGGCAGGATCAGACGGGTGAAGATCGTAAAGTGCGAGGCGCCGTCGATGAAGGCCGACTCCAGGATGTCGCGCGGCAGGCCGCTGATGTAGTTGAACAGCAAGTAGGTGGCCAGCGGCAAGCCAAAACCGGTGTGGGCCAGCCAAATGCCCAAAAAAGTGCCGTTCAGGTTCAAGCGCACGTAGTCTTTGAGGATCGGCACCAAAGCAATCTGCAAGGGCACCACCAGCAGCGCCACCACCATGATGAACAACACCTTGCGGCCGGGGAACTTCATCCAGGCAAAGCCATAGGCAGCAAAGGCGGCGATCAGGATCGGAATGACCGTGGCCGGGATGGTTACAATCAAGCTATTCAGAAAGGCGCCGACGAAATTGGTCCCCTGCACGGTGATCGTCGTGCCATCGGGCTGTTTGACCTCGAACGTCTTGCCGCCTAGCACCTCCTGGTAGTTCTCCAAAGTGAAGTTGCGGTTGCCTGCTGTCCACCGCTGCTCCTGCACTACCACCTTGCCGATGCGCTTGTTACCGACCCAGATCACGCGTTTGCCGTCGGCGGTGACCATCCCTGCACGGAACTCCTCGAAAGTACCTTGTGCGCCTTCCAGGTCCATCACGCCGTCACGGTTGACCTCAGGCCCCGGTTGGAACTCCTTGACGGTGACCCATTCCCGGTGGGGCAAGACCGTCCACCAACCCGATGTCTGGATATCAAAGCGGGTGCGAAACGAGGAGACCAGAAGCCCGATGGTAGGGATCGTCCATGCCACCACCAGCAAGATCAGGACGATGTTCAGCAAGATCTGGCCCCAGGAGATGCGG
Source organism: Anaerolineales bacterium (assembly GCA_034432445.1). GTDB lineage: Bacteria > Chloroflexota > Anaerolineae > JAAEKA01 > JAAEKA01 > JANWYQ01. Next base: position 4,202 of record DAOUBX010000188.1, on the reverse strand, counting down.
CGCTTCTTGTGAGTTGCTGCTTGTGTGGTCATCAGAAGGCCTCCCGTTCGCTGAATTGCTTCAAGTTGTAGATCATCACCGGCACGACGGCGATGAGCAGCACGATAGCGATGGCTGAGCCGAAGCCGGAGTTCTGCGAGGTGAAGTACTCGCGGTAGAACTGGGTGGCAATCACCTGAGTGCCGAACTGGCCGCCGGTCATAACCTGCACGACATCGAAGATCTTGAGGGTGAAGATGACGATGGTCGTGGTCACAGTGATCACGGTGCCGCTGATGTACGGCAACATGATGCGGAAGAAGATCTGGGGCTCGGTGGCCCCATCCACGCGGCCTGCTTCGAGGAGATCAGCAGGAATGCCCTTGATCGCGGCCGAGAAAAGGGTCATCGCAAAACCGGTCTGCAGCCAGATCATCACGATGATCAAGAACAGATTGTTCCAGGGAGCGATCTCAGAAGCCGCTTTCCAGGCTATAGGCTGATTGCCGGTGATACCGGTGTAGATGGCATTGAGCATGCCGATGTCTGGATTGACCGCATAGATCATGTTCCAGATCACGCCTGCTCCCACCATGGAGATGGCCATGGGCATGAAGATCAGCGCCTTGGCAAAGCGCTCGTAACGGCTGCGATCAGCCAGCACTGCCACTAACAGGCCGAACAGCACAGTAAACAAGGCGCCGAAGGGGATCCACAACAGGATGTTGTTGCGAAAGGCGGTGAACATGTTGCGGTTGGTGAACACCGCAGCATAGTTGGCCAGCCCCACAAACTCCTGACCGTTGCGATCGAGCAAGCTCAGGTAGAACGTGCGCACCACAGGGAAGGCCAGATACCAGATCAAGATGGCCACCGCCGGCCCGACGAACACAAAGGGCTGGATGCGCGCGCGCCAAGTGTCGCCCAGCTTCTCGACCAGCCAGTTCGACACCAAGTAGAGCAACGCCACGCCACCCACCCCCCAAATGATGGCAACGATAGCGATGATGCCCTTAGGCGCTTTGCTGTCACGCAGGAAGATGAACCCGGCATAGAGGACAATGAAGGTAACGACGGGCACGAACAGCGAGATCAGGATGCGGAAGATGTTAGTCACCAGCCAATCCAAAGGGCCTTTGGACCGCACTTCCTTGGCAGCGATCTCGTGGCGCTGTTGTGCCGTTTCGGTGGTTTGTTCCATGGCTGCCTCTTCTCCTTGAGTGAGGGGGAAACCCACGAGCGCTCGGCGCGCCGACGGACGGGAGCCAGGACCGACGGTCCAAAGACCAGGACTGTCAGTCCTACGGTGGTGACCAGGACTGACAGTCCTGAAACCAGGACTGTCAGTCCAAACTAACTAACTACTCTACTTCGGCCAGGAGGCGTCGATCTCAGCGAGAACGGTATCCAGCGGTGCGGCGCCGGAGAAGTAGTCGGTCATGCCCTTCCAGAAGGAACCGGCGCCGACCTCGCCCGGCATCAGGTCCGAGCCGTCGAAGCGCACCGAGGTCGCGCCCTGCACCAACTTGGCGATGTCGCGCTCCAGGTCGCTGCCGTACCACTCCAGCTGCACGTCCTTCTGCATGCCCAGCGCACCGCCGGCCGCCAGCCAGCCCTTGATGCCCTCGCCCGTCGAGAAGAACTGCATCACGGCACGTATCTCAGGCCGGTCGCGGAAGGCCGACATCACGTCGCCTGCCACCAGGAACGGGCTGCCATACGCCGGATCCACACCCGGCAAGTAGAACACCCCGTAGTCCTTCCCATACTGCGCCTCAGGCGGGAAGAACGCCGTGATGAAGTTCCCCTGCTTGTGCAGCCAGCAGCCCGGCGGATCCTGGAACATCGGCGTCGGCGCATCCCCGAAGAACGTCGTCACGATCTTCGCCCGCCCGCCAAACACCATCTTGTCGTTGTTCCAAATGTCCGCAAACGTCTCGATCGCCTTCTTCACCTCCGGCGACGAGAACGGCAACGTCCCCGCTACCCACTTGTCGTAGTTCTCCAGCGACGTCGTCCGCAGCATGAACTCCTCCGTCCAGTCCGTCGCCGGCCATCCCGTCGCCGCTCCCGACTCGATGCCCACGCACCACGGCGTGTCGCCGTCCGCTACGATCTCGTCCTGCAGCGCTAACAACTCCTCCCATGTGGTCGGAACCTTGTAGCCCGCTGCCTCGAAATCGTCCTTCGGATACCAGACCAATGACTTGGCGTTGAACCGATGCCACACACCATACTGCGTGCCATCCACCGTCGCCATGTCCAACCACGACTGCAGATAGTTCTCCTTCAGCCAGCTCTCCGGCACCAACGTCGTCGCAGGTATTACCTTCCCCTGCCGCGCAAACGTCGCCATCAACCCAGGCTGCGGAAAGTCCACGATGTCCGGCACATCACCCGCCTGCACTCGCACCGTGATGCTCGCCTCGAACTCCTTCGACCCCTCATACTGGATGTCGATCCCGGTCGCCTCCTCGAACGCCTTTACCGAGTTGTTGAAGCGCACCGCATCCTCATCCGTGAAGGGCCCGGTCATCGTTACCACCGTCCCCTTGTACATCCCGTTGTAGGCGTTCGCTAGCTCCGTCAACCCCTTCGATGCCGCACCCTCCGCACTCGCCCCTACCGACGCACCCGCAGCAGGAGCAGCGGGCTGGGCCGGCGGCTGGGCCGGCTGAGCTGGAGCAGTTGTAGGTGTTGGCGCCGGCGCCGGGGTGGCGGTCGGCTCTTCTTTGGCGCCGCCGCAGGCGGCCACCAGCATGCTCAAAACGAGCAGAACACTAAGCAAAACAAGCCACTGTCTCTTCATGGGTAGTCTCTCCTCCGTTGGAGTGATTAGTGATTATCGAACGGACGCACATTGGTCAAACGTCAGGCTGAACACACATAGAAATAGGTTCTCAGGTCGCTGTTTCCTCCCTTCTGTTAACTTGGCTGCGTCGGCGGAGCTGTGGTGCGGCGCACTATCAGCTCGATCGGGAGTTCTGCACAGGTCGTCGGCAGGTCGGGGTCGTCCATCGCGCGCAGCAGCAGCTCGATGCCCTGGCGACCGGTTTCCACCAGAGGTTGACGGATGGTGGTCAAGTGCACGTATTCGGCCATCTCGATGTCGTCGAAGCCGATCACCGACAGGTCGGCCGGAATCCGCAGCCCCAGGTCGGCGGCAGCTTGGATGACGCCCAGCGCCTGGGTGTCGCTGTGCGCAAAGATGGCTGTAGGAGGTTCGGGCAGCCTGAGCAGGGCGTGGGCCATCTGCCGCGCCTGCTCGCGGCCGTGCTGCCCAGCCTGGTGATATTCAGGCCGCACGGGCAGGCCATGGTCGACCAGCGCCTGGCGGTAGCCCTGCAGCCGGTCTCGACTGGAGGTGAAGTGAAACGGTTCGTCAAGCGGGTCGCTGATGTAGCCGATACGGCGGTGACCGAGCTCGATCAGGTGCTGTGTGGCCATGTAGCCGCCGGCGACGTCGTCGATGACCACCCGATGCAGCGCCGGGTGGCGGGCGTCCACCAGAATCACCGGTGTGCGAGCGGCGGCCCAGCGCTGCACATCGGCCTCGGTGGGCGCCAGGTGAATGATGATCAAGCCGTCGACTCGGTGGCTGGTCACCACCTCGCGAAAACAAGTGTCGCGCTTGGCGGGCGTCTCGATGTTGTAGACGACCAGATCGTATTCGCTTTCGGCGACCAGGGACTCGATGCCGCGCAAGCGTTCGACGATGGAAGGACGGGTGAAGAAGGGAGCGATGACGCCGATAGCCAGCGTCTTGCGGAGGGACAGGCGACGAGCAATGGGGCTGGGGTGGTAGTTCAACTGTTCGATGACGTCCAACACGCGTTGGCGGGTTTCGGCGCGCACGTTTGGGCTGCCATTGAGCACACGCGACACGGTTCCCACACCCACCCCTGCTTGCTTGGCTACCTCATAGATGGTTGCAGCCACCTGCCGTCTCCTTTGACTACTACAGGTTAGACCAAATGGAAGCGGTTCCAGTATAGCGCAAGGTTAACGTCTTGTCAAGAACCTATGGAAGCTGAAGTGCATTTCAATTTGTAAGCGTAGGGCGCGCAGCACTGCGAGGCTTGGAAAACGGCTCGTGCCAGTCACGCGTGGAGAGTCCCGAAATGTTCGCCCCCAGTAACTACTCAGCCATAGGTGCCGGGCATTTGGATTCTAACCTGAAAATCGCTCGGGCCGGTCTCCGACCGTGCCCGCCGCGCTTTCAT
>DAOUBX010000187.1:0-14665 GCA_034432445.1 Anaerolineales bacterium | reverse complement strand
TTGCGACCGGTTTCCAGCTTGAGCCGGCTCTGCAGACGCCCTGGCCAGCGCAGCCTTAAGTGCCCGGCACCTAGGGCTGAATAGTTGCCTCTTCAAACCAAACAGCGGTACAATGGCAACATCCACCAGCAACAGCCACCGTCTATTCAGATGCCGGACACGTGCGGCCGGTTGGCAGCTCAGGTCGGCTCTTGCCCGGCACCTATGGCTGAACAGTCTCCGGTAACTACGGATTGATGGGGTTGCCTGCGACCGCAGACGTTGCGCCCCGTGAGTTCTGTGCCACAGCGCGCTGAGTGCTGGCGTCCGTGGTGGATTGCGGTTGCATCGGGAGCCCTGAGAGGTCGCCCTATGACCGAATTGCGTGCAAGCTTGCCTTCTTCTGCATCTCTTTTGCCGGGCATTGTCGACCGGCCTCAGCAAACATTGGCTATCGTGGTCGATCAGCCGCAGCGTCGCTGGGTTCTGCCGTTGCTACTGTGCGCCGCAGCGTTGCTTCTCTACACCGTGGTCGCTGCGCCGCAGCTCAGCGTTCGAGCGCAGCAGATGCAGGCTACCGTCATGCGCAGTCTTTCGGATCAGTTGAGCAGCATGTCTCAGGCCGAGCGCGCAAGCATGGAGGAGCAGCTCAACCGTTTCACCGGCCCGGCAGCAGTAGTCGGTGCTACGATCATCGGTGGGTTGCTGAGTCTGCTGCTGGCCTGGCTGGTCGGATCGCTCATCCTGTATGTCGGCCTGCAGCTCAGCGGCCGCGCAGCGGAATTCGCCGCTATCTTTGCCGGCCTGGCCTGGACCTGGCTTCCGTTTGCCTTGCGTGATCTCGTAGCTGCTGGCTGGGTGGCATTGACCCGGCAGCTTGCCGTCAACCCTGGCCTCAGTTACTTCCTCTCCAGCGGGGATGCCGTGGCCGACGCTCGCAATGCTTTGTGGCGGCTGGCCAGCTTAATCGACGTGTTTGCGCTTTGGCATGTCGTGCTGGTGTACTTCTTGCTGAAAGCGTTCAGCCCGCGCCGCAGCGTTCTGGGTCTGTGGCTGTTCTATGTGCTGGTCAGTGTTGCCTTGCGCGTGCTGCCTGCCTTGCTGCCCTCCCTGCCATCTGGCCTCTAAGCGTTGGTGCAATGTGCGCGCCAGGGGTTCTGTTCTCAACGCTTGCAGCTAGCGTATGATGCACTCCTAAACCTGGACTTGAAAGGGGGAATCATTTCGCACACTGTGACAAACTCCACGGCTCAACGTATTGGAATATGATAGGATGATAGCGATCGTCAGGCGATCGTAGCGGCGCGCTGGCTGGCGCGCCAAAAAGACCGGACAAAGAAAGAAGACTTGCCATGCGACGTTCACTTACGATTTTTCTTGTGCTGGCCATTGTCGTTGCCAGCGGCTTGCTCACTTTTCGCATTGCGGCGCAAGAGAAGGAGCCGCCGGCTCCTGAGTATGACATCATCCGCGTCGAGACAGGCAGCCTCATCTCGACCGTCAACGCGACCGGAACAATCGAGCCGGTAGACGAGGTGACGCTGGTCTTCAAGACGCCGGGACGCGTCGCCGAGGTCTTGGTGCAGCCCGGCCAGGCCGTCAAGGCGGGTGACCTGATTGCGCGCCTGGACACGGAGGACCTGGAGATTGCCCTGGCGCAAGCCGAGACGAGCCTGGCGATTGCCCTGGCGCAGCGCGCTAAGCTGTTGGCCGGCGCGTCTGAGACCGACCTAGCCGTGGCCCGTGCCAACGTCGAGAGCGCCCAGGCGGCTGTGGCCAGCGCTGAGGCGGCCTTGGCCAGCGCCGAGGCAGCCTATGCCGACTTGGCTGCCGGCCCCTCGGCTGATCAGAAGGCGGCCGCGGCTGCCAATCTCGAGCGCGCCCGCATCCTGCGCGATCAAGCGCAGGCAGCCTATGACATGGTCGCCGGCGCCCCCAACATTGGCATGCTACCGCAATCGCTGCAGCTGCAGCAGGCCACGATCGACTACGAGGCCGCCCAAGCCAACTATCGCCAGGTGACTGCTCCGGCCAAGGCCAGCCAGTTGGCCGCCGCTCGCGCCCAGATTACCCAGAGCAAATCGGCGTTGGCGCAAGCGCAGGCCGCCCTGGTCTCGGCCCAGGCCAACTTGGAGCGCCTGGAGCGCGGCGCCACCGACGAGGACAAAGCCATCGCCGACGCCCAAGTCACTCAAGCCCAGTTGGCCTTGCAGCAGTCCCGCCTGACCAAGATCAACAGCGAGCTGCGCAGTCCGATCAACGGGGTGGTTACCCAGCTCAACATCAAGCCGGGCGAGCTGGCAACGCAGGCAACACCGGCAGCCGTGGTCACCGACATCGATCGTTTTCAGCTGACGGTGTCGGTCGATGAGATCGATGTCAACAAGCTGCGCGTGGGTCAACCTGTGCGCATCACGCTGGACTCGGCGCCGGACGCAGTGATTTCGGGCCATGTGGATTACATCGCTGCCACGCCGACGACACCGTCGAACGCTGTGACCTACAAGACGATCATCGTGATCGATGCCAGCGACCAACCCCTGCGCAGCGGCTTGAGCGCAACCACGCGCATCGTTACCAACGAGCTGAACGACGTCGTGGTCATTCCGAACCGCAGTGTACAGATCGATCGTTCTTCGGGCCGAACCTACGTCGAAAAGCTGGTGGACGGGGTGCCGGTGCGCACCGAAGTACAGCTAGGCGCGCGCAACGACGCTCAGAGCCAGGTGCTGAGCGGCCTGCAAGTTGGTGATGAGATCGCCATCGGCGCAAGCGGCGCGTTTGATCGCTTCCGCAGCGGTTTCTTCGGTCAGTAGAACTATGAACCAGGCAATACCCCGGCAGCAGCCGGTCATTGAGCTACGCAACATCACCAAGATCTATCGGATGGGCGATGTTGAGGTGCCCGCCTTGAGCGGGGTGTCGTTGCAGATCTTCCCCGGCGAGATGGTCTCGATCATGGGGCCATCGGGTTCGGGCAAGTCGACCCTCATGAATGTGATCGGATGCCTAGATCAGCCCACATCCGGGGAATACTACCTCGATGGACAGAACGTCAGCCGCTTGGACGACGATGAGCTGGCCAACATTCGCAACCGCAAGATCGGCTTCGTTTTTCAGAGCTTCAACCTGTTGCCGCGCACGTCCGCCCTGCAAAACGTGGAGCTGCCTTTGATTTATGCCGGCACCCGCGACCGTCGGCTGCGCGCGCAGCAAGCGCTGGAGCGCGTTGGGTTGGGCAACCGCCTGCACCATCGCCCAAACGAGCTGTCAGGCGGCCAACAGCAGCGCGTGGCGATCGCGCGCGCCCTGATCAACAATCCGTCGATCATCCTGGCCGATGAGCCGACCGGCAACCTGGACTCCAAGTCCGGCGCCGAGATCATGGCCATCTTTCAGCAGCTGAACATCGAGCAGGGCATCACTGTGGTCTTCGTGACCCATGAGCCTGACATTGCCGAACACACTCGACGGATCATCCGCTTGCTGGACGGCCACATCGAATCCGATGCGCCGGTGCTACACCCGCGCATGGCCGGCGAGCGGGCCTACACGCGCCGCGTAAGCGAGATCACAGCGCCAGTCCTTCATCACGACCATGAACCTTATTGAGTCTATTCGCATTGCCATGCGTGGCCTTTCGGCCAACAAATTGCGCACTGTCTTGACCATGCTGGGCATCATCATCGGCGTGGCTGCTGTCATCACTTTGTTGTCGGTCGGTGGCGGCGTGCAACTGCTGGTGAAGGAACAGCTACAAAGCGCCGGCTCTAACCTTCTGGTTGTACTGCCGATCAACATCAACGAGAGCAGCGGCGGGCCGCCGCGCGGCGGGGTTCAGCGCTCCTTTGTACCTTCCCTGACCATGGGTGATCTAGAGGCGCTCCGTGACCCCTTGAACGTGCCCGACGTTGCGGCGGCAGCGCCTGAGGTAAACGGCTTCAGCACGGTGACGCAAGGTCGCAACACCATCAACATCCAGGTCTCCGGCGTGACGCCCGAGTACGAAGGGGTGCGCAACTTCCGCGCTGTTGAGGGCGGCTTCATCTCGGAGCAAGACGTGCTGACGCGCAGCCGTGTTGCTGTGCTGGGTCAGCGGGCTGTGGAGCGCTTGTTCGATCCGGACGAATACCCCATCGGCAGCACCATCAAGATCGACCGCATTCCCTTCCAGGTGATCGGCATCATGGAAGAGAAGGGCGGCACAGCCTTTGGCAGCGAAGACGACATCATTTTTGTGCCCCTCACCACGGTGCACGAGCGCTTGCAGCCGCGCTTGCGCAACGACAAGGGAGAGCCGCTGCTGTCGGTGATCTACGCCCAAGTGGTGAGTGAAGACCGCATGGACGTCGCCAAGACCGAGGTCGAGGAGCTGTTGCGTCAGCGCCACAACATCCAATTCAGCAACGACGACGACTTCACGGTCATCAACCAGCAGGATATCATCGCCATTTTCGGCCAGATCACCAGCGTCATCACCCTTTTCCTGGGCGCCATCGCCGCCATTTCCTTGCTGGTGGGCGGCATCGGCATCATGAACATCATGCTGGTGTCCGTCACGGAGCGCACGAGGGAAATCGGCATCCGCAAGGCCGTAGGCGCGCGGCGGCAGGACATCCTTTTGCAGTTCCTGATCGAGGCCATGGTGCTGTCGCTGATCGGTGGTTTGGTGGGTATCGGCTTGGGCTGGCTAGGCGCGATTGCGATCACCAGCTTGCAGGACGACCTGACAGCCGTCGTGTCTTTGCAAAGCATCCTGCTGGCCACCGGCTTCTCGGCCGCCGTGGGCCTGTTCTTCGGCATCTATCCGGCGACGCGCGCCGCGGGACTGAACCCAATCGACGCGTTGCGCTACGAGTAAGGCGATGATGCGCGCGTTCTTTGCCCTCCTCAGGTCGGCGCTTGTGGTTGTCATCGCCGGCTTGGGCCTGGTGTTTCTAGCCAGCTGCAGCCGCGCCGGGGACTCAGGCAATGCTGGCTCGGCAAGCGCCACCCCCCTTCCTCTCCTGCCAACGCCGACGATCAGCGACGCTGGTGCGCCCGCCGTTGTGGCGACGGCTGTGGTCACTCCGGCGCTGCGGTCGACATCCGTGCCCTCGACTGCGCGCACGCCTTTGGCCGAGGGCGTGCGCCTCGGCCAGACGCTCAGGGACGGCCAAGTACACGCGCTACCTGCTGCCGACTCGCCGGTGCTCGGACCTATCGATGCGGCGCGTTTGGTCGTGGTGACTGGCGCAGCCGGTGACTGGTACGAGATCGTCTATGGCGAGGGCCGCGGGGGACATGCCTGGATTGAGCGCGCCCTGGTTAGCTTCGAACGCGTTTCGCCAACGCCGTCCCCGACAAACCAACCCTCCTCAGCCACGGTCGTTGCTACACCGCCGCCGCAGACATCACCGATTGCGCAGCCGGCTCCGCTGATTTCCAGAGCTGTGCTGCCCGGCAAGCTGGTCTTTCAGGAACACAGCGGCGGTGCCATTTATGTGATCAATGCTGACGGCACTGAACTGCGTCGCGTGGCCAGCGGTCTGGATCCGGCCTTCGCCCCCGACGGCAAGCAAATTGCCTACAGCCGCTGGGATGAGCCGCGCGGTCTGTTCGTGATGAGCCTGGATGGTTTGCAGGCACAACAATTGGTCGGGGAGAACCTGATCAAGTCGCCGACCTGGAGTCCTGATGGTCGCGCCATCGCTTTCAGCCAACAGCGAGGCGGCTCTGAGGCGCAGACCATCGTGGTGCCAGGTTTTGGCGAGTTTGTCATTCCGGCCGACCCGTACTGGCGGCTTTCGGCGATAGACCTGAGCAACGGCCAACGCAGCAATCTCGCCGATGACAACCACAGTTTCACACCCTCGTGGGGGGCGCAGGGGATTCTGTTCGCCGATGGCCGTGGTCTGCAGCGCACTAGGCCCGACGGCGCGCCGCAGCGGCTGCTGACCAGCCCCAATGCAGTCCGCAACCCGCGGGAGTCGCCCGACGGGACCAGTATCGTTGCCACGATGGAGTTCCACGACCACTGGGAAATCGTGAAGCTCAACGCGGACGGCAGCGGCTTGCAGCGGTTGACGCCCGAACGCGGGCGCAGCAACAGCGTGGCTCCAGTCTGGTCCCCTGATGGTCGCAGTATCGGCTTTCTGAGTGACCGCAGTGGCCGCTGGGAGCTGTGGGTGATGAACGCCGACGGCAGCTCACCGCGTCGCCTGTTGCCGGAGGCGCTGGCCGGCATCGAGTTTCATTACGATTTCGCCGCCGAGCAGGTCTTGGACTGGGGCCGCTGAGGCCCGGTTGATGTCGGGAGGGGATGACGGGGGATGGTAGATGTCCTGGCTGGTCAAGGCTGCTGGCCCGGGCGTAAGATTGCAAGGCCCAGACGGTTGGCGCACGCGAGCGTGTTTGGACATATCGGCTTCTCTGGATATACTAGCGTCAACCAAGCCTCGATCAGATTTGCCACGATATAGGGACTGTATTATACTTTGCTTCACAAATGGGCGTGAAGCCGATTGTGCGCTCGCTCAGTAATCAACCGATTGTCGACCAAGGCAGACGAAAGGTCATCCGTTGCTGGAGACCTATCTAGTCTGCCTTGGGCTTTGTTAGGGCAAATTGACGCGCTGCGGCATATTCCGCTTGTTCTGATCACACTATCCGAGATTCTCGCCACGTTGGAGGTTACACGACAATGGCCGGACTGGATCGCAAAGAGCTCAACCAGGTGCTGACGACCCTGAGCAAGTACGCCGAGAAGCGGCTGACGCAGGAGTACCTGTTGGAGCTGGACTACAAGGATGAGTTCCCCCAGGATGTGCTAGACGAGCTGTACCAGGACATCGGCTTGCACTTATTGTTCATCCCCGAAGAGATGGGTGGCATGGGCGGCGGGGCCTACGATATCTACCGCGTGTCGGAAGCCATGGCCGGCATCGATCTGGGCATTGCCACCGGCGTGTTGGCCACCTTCCTGGGCACCGATCCCATCACCGTGGGCGGCACGCCGGAGCAGCAGGAGCGCTGGATGGGCCGCATCGCCGAGGAGGGCTTGCTGGTGGCCTACGGCGCCACCGAGCCGCAGGCCGGCAGCGACCTGGGCAGCCTCAAGACCAAGGCCGTGCCGGTGGTGGAAGACGGCAAGGTGGTCGGCTACAAGATCTCCGGCCGCAAGCAGTGGATCAGCAACGGCGGCGTAGCCTCGCTCTACACTATCTTGGCCAATGCGCCCGGCGGGCCTAGCTGGTTCGTGGTCGAGCGCGGCGCTGAAGGTTTTTCGCAGGGCAAGCCGGAGGACAAGCACGGCATTCGCGCCAGCAACACGGCCGCGCTTTTCCTGGAGGACGTCTACGTGCCGGCCGAGAACCTGGTGGGCGGCGTCGAGGGCCAGGGCCTGGCCCAGGCGCAGGCTGTCTTCGGCTACACTCGCCTGATGGTGGCGGCGTTCGGCCTGGGCGGCGGCTGGGCCGCGTTGAAGCGGGCCATCCCCTACTCGCAGTTGCGCATTCAGGCCGGCGCGCCGCTGGCGCAGAAGCAGGGCTACACCCACAAGCTGATCGTGCCCAACGCAGTGCGCCTGGAGGCCGCCCGCGCCTACATCGAGTGGACTGCGCGGCGCATCGACGGCGGCGAGCCGGACCTGCAGACCGAGGGCGCCGTCGCCAAGTACCTGGCCACCGAGGCCGGCAACAAGGCGGCCGAGGACAGCATCCAGGCCTTGGGCGGCTACGGCTACACCAAGGAGTACATGGTCGAGAAGGTCAAGCGCGACGTCAAGATCACGACCATCTACGAGGGCACCTCGGAGATCATGGAGTGGACCATCGCCCGCGATCGCTGGCAACTCCACCTCAAGACCAAGGGCGCTTACTACAACGATTGGGCGGCCAGGCTGGACCAAGTTCACCGCGCCGAGCCCAACAACGGCGCCGCCGCGGCCGCCATGGCCATGCGCGCGCTGGCCCAGGTGTTGGAGCGCTGCCGTATCGACCGCCTGACCCGCAACCAGCACATCCTATTCCGCTTGGGCGAGATGATCGCCTTTGCCGAGACCGCAGCCATCTTCGCCGAGACCGTCACCAGCCATCCCACCGAGGCGATCCCGCTGGACGTGCCCACCCGCCAGGCCATGGCCCGCATCCACGCCCGCGACGCCGCGCTGCGCATCGCCACCGAGGGCCTGCGCTGGGCCATCGGCGCCGGCCAGAGCGACCCGAACCTGCCCCAGTCCCTGAACCTGCCCGGCATCTACGCCGCCCAGGCCGGTTTGATCGAGGACATGGACTTCGTGGCCAAGAAGCTGAACGAGGCGTTTCCGGCACAGTAGAGTAGACAAGGAAACAAGTAGACAAGTAGACAAGTAGACAAGTACACAAGTACACAAGGAAACAGGTACACAAGGGGCCAAGGCACGCAATTGGCAACCCCCCCTTGTCTACTTGTTTACCTGTCTACCTCCCCCCAGGAGTTTGACCCATGAGCGACACCGTCCAACGAGCCATCGCCATTGTCGGCGTGGGGGCGATTTTGCCCGATGCGCCCAACGCGCCGGCCTTTTGGCAGAACATCAAGAACAAGCGCTACAGCATCATCGAAACGCCGCCTGAGCGCTGGAGCATCGCCGATTATTACGACCCCGATCCCAGCGTCCCCGACAAGACCTACAGCAAGATCGGCGGCTGGGTGCGCGGCTTTCAGTTCGACTGGAAGAAGTACCGCATTCCGCCCAAAGTCGCAGCCGCGATGGACGAGGGCCAGCAGTGGGCGGTAACTATCGCGGCCGAGGCGCTGGCCGACTACGGTTATCCTGAGCGGCCGCTCAACACGGAGCGCACCGGCGTGATCCTGGGCACGGCCATGGGCGGCGAGCTGCACTACATCACCACCATGCGCATCCAGTTCCCGGAGTACCGCAAGGCGCTGGAGTCGGTGACCGAGTTTCGCCAGTTGCCGCCGGCCATTCAGGAAGCCATCCTGAGCAAATGGCACGAGCGGCTTGACGCCACCATCCCGCCCATCACCGAGGACACCATGCCGGGCGAGCTGCCCAACATCGTCTCGGGCCGGGTGGCCAACGTGCTCAACCTGCGCGGCCCCAATTTCATCACCGACGCGGCCTGCGCTTCCAGCTTTGCCGCCATCAACGCAGCGGTGGAGCTGTTGACGGCTGGCCAGGTGGACGCCGTGATCGCCGGCGGCGTGGACCGCAACATGGGCGCCAGCGTCTTCGTCAAGTTCTGCAAGATCGGCGCGCTGAGCGCCACCGGTAGCCGGCCCTTCGGCGACGGTGCGGACGGCTTTGTGATGGGCGAGGGCAGCGCAGCCTTCCTGCTCAAGCGCCTGGCCGACGCCGAGCGCGACGGCGACAAGATCTACGCTGTGATCCGCGGCGTGGGCGGCTCGGCCGACGGCAAGGGCAAGGGCATCACCGCGCCCAATCCGGTGGGCCAGATTCTGGCTGCGCAGCGGGCCTGGGCCAACGCCGGGCTCGATCCGGCCACCGCCACCCTGGTGGAGGCCCACGGCACCAGCACCAAGGTGGGCGACGTGGTGGAGCTGGAGAGCCTGACCGAAGTGTTTGGCAAGGCCCCGCGCGGCAGCATTGGCCTGGGCTCGGCCAAGAGCAACATCGGCCACCTCAAGGCCGGCGCCGGCGCGGCCGGCCTGCTCAAGGCCGTGATGGCGGTGCACGACAAGGTGTTGCCGCCCACCCTCAACGCCGAAAAGCCCAACCCCAACGCCGACTTCGCCCATTCGCCGTTCTTCCTGATCCACAACTTGCAAGAGTGGCCCAAGCCCAACGGCTTTCCCCGCCGCGCCGGCGTCAGCTCCTATGGCTTTGGCGGCACCAACTTCCACGTGGTGCTAGAGGAGTACGTGCCCGGCATGTTGCGCAGCGAGAAGACGCTGTTTTCAGGGGTGCAAGTAGACCAGGAAACAAGGCGCCAAGAGTTTCAAGCCGGCAACTCCGGCTCTAGCCCGGTGTACGCGTCGCCTGCCCCCGCGCCCACGGCCAAGACACCGCTGCGCGGCATTCTGGCCGTCGGCGCCAGCAACCCGGTGACGCTGAAAGACCGGCTGGACACGCTCTGGCAGCAGGTGGAGGGCGGCTGGGCTCCCCCGGTCGCGGCGCCCAGCCAGGCCGATTTGAACGCGCCTGAGCGCGTGGTGATCGACTTCGGTGACCAGACCGAGCTGCTGGACAAGCTGGCCAAGGCCCGCAAGGCGGCCGGCTTCGACAATCCCCAGGCCTGGAAAGCGCTGGCCGCCCAGGGCATCTTCCGCGGCAGTGGCCAGCCAGCGGGCAAGATCGCGTTCCTGTTCCCCGGCCAGGGCAGCCAGTACACCAACATGGGCCGCGAGCTGGCCGCGCGGGAGCCGATTGTCGCCGAGACCTTCCGCGAGGCCGACGCAGTGATGACCCCCATTCTGGGCCGGCCGCTGACCAGCTACATCTTCGTGGACAGCAATGACCCGGCCGCCATGAAGCAGGCCGAGCGCGACCTGATGCAAACCGCCATCACCCAGCCGGCCATGCTCACGGTTGACACCGCCATCTACCGCCTGCTAGGCGAGTACGGCATCCGGCCCGACATGGTCATGGGTCACTCGCTGGGCGAGTACGGCGCTTTGATCGCCGCCGGCATCATGCCTTTCGCCGACGCGCTGGAGGCCTCGGCGGCGCGCGGCGCCGAGATGACCAAGGTCTCCATGGACGACAACGGCTGGATGGCCGCGGTCATGGCCCCCTACGACGTCATCATGCAGACGCTGAGCGAGATCGACGGCTACGTGGTGGCGGCCAACATCAACTCGTACAACCAGTGCGTGGTGGGCGGCGCCAGCAAGGCCGTGGAGCAGGCCATCGAGCGCTTCACCGCCAAGGGCTACCAGGCCATGCGCATCCCCGTCAGCCACGCCTTCCACACTAAGATCGTGGCGCCGGCCAGCAAGCCGCTGCGCAAGGTGCTGGACCGCCTACGCATCTCCGAGCCCAAGCTGCCGCTGGTGGCCAACGTCACCGGCGAGCTCTACCCAACCACGGTGGAGGGCATCAAGGACATCCTGGAGCTGCAGATTGCCTCGCCGGTGCAGTGGGTCAAGGGGCTGGAGACCATGTACCGCGAGGGCTGCCGCATTTTCGTCGAGGTTGGCCCCAAGAAGGCGCTCAAGGGTTTTGTGGATGACGTGCTGGGCAGCAAGCCGGACGTGGTCTCGCTGTTCACCAACCATCCCAAGACGGGCGAGCTGCCCAGCTTCAACCAGGCGCTGTGCGGGCTGTACGCAGCCGGGTATGGCGCGCGGGAAGAGCAGCCGATTGTGGTGACCGGTGACCGATTAGCGGTGACCGGTGAACGGTTGCCGGTGAACGGTGGGCAGAGTGTGCCAGCTGCCGCCGCGCCGGCCGCGCCGGTGGTCACTGCGCCTGCACCCTCTGCGCCCGCCGTGTCTGCGCCTGCGCCCGCTGCGCCGACCCCTGCGGTGCCCATGCCCCCTGCGCCACAACCCCAAGACCGATCACCGATTACCGATTACCGGTCACCGATTACCGCCCCGGCTCCCGCCAAGGAACCCGCCATGTCCCAACCTTCCCTGCCCACAGATGCGCTCGGCCAACTCGCCCAGGCGTTGCAGCAGGTCATTGCCAGCGCCCAGCCTGCCGGCCAGCCGGCGCAGCGTCCCTACGACCGCAACGAGCCGCCGCTGGGCTCGGTGGTGATCAGCGGCACCGGCCTGGGCCTGCCCGGCCCCAACAAGCCGCTGATGGACCCCGACAACGCCCTGCGCATCCTGCGCGGCGAGCAGTTCATCGACCTGATCCCTGAGCGCTTCCGCCAGCGCATTCTGGACAAGCGCATCACCCGCCTGGTCAAGAGCGAGGACGGCACCGGCAGCTTCCAGGTCATCACCGACCCGGCCGAGGTGCTCAAGCTGGCCGGTCGCGCCGGCCAGTTCGACCTGGCCGAGGAGTACGGCGTGCCGGCCAAGCTGGTGGAAGCGCTGGACATCACGACCCAGCTCTGCTTTGCGGCCGGTCTGGACGCGCTGCGCGAGGCGGGCATCCCCTTGGTGCAGACCTGGCGCAAGACCACCACCGGCAAGTTCCTGCCCGACCGCTGGATGCTGCCCGAGTCCCTGCGCGACGAGACCGGCGTGATCTTCGCCAGCGCCTTCCCCGGCGGCGACCGCTTTGCCGAGGAGTTCACCCGCTACTACACCTGGGAGAACCGGCGCATGCAGCTCGCCATGCTGGAGGACCTGCGCGGCTACGTCTCCGACATGCAGACCCTGCACGAGGTCAACCGCCGCATCGCCGAGCTGCGCGAGCAGATGGAGCGCGAGCCGTATACCTTCGACCGCCGCTTCATCTTCCGCATCCTGAGCATGGGCCACAGCCAGTTCGCCGAGTACATCGGCGCGCGCGGCCCCAATACCCACGTCAACGCGGCCTGCGCCAGCACCGCGCAGGGCATCGCTATCGCCGAGGACTGGATCCGCAGCGGCCGCTGCCGCCGGGTGCTGGTGCTGGGCGGCGATGACGTCACCAGCGACAACCTGATGGAGTGGGTGGGCGCCGGCTTCCTGGCCCTGGGCGCGTCGGCCACCGATGACCGCGTGGACGAGGCCGCGCTGCCCTTCGACCGCCGTCGCCATGGTACGATCCTGGGCATGGGCGCCTGCGCGCTGGTGGTGGAGAGCGAGGACGCCGTGCGCGAGCGCGGCATGCGCGGCATCGTCGAGCTGTTGAGCAGCGAGACCATGAACAGCGCCTACCACGGCTCGCGGCTGGACGTGGACCATATCAGCCAAGTGATGGAAAGCCTGGTGAGCTCGGCCGAGCGGCGTTTCGGCATCAACCGCTACGCCATTGCCGGCCAGACCGTGTTCATGTCGCACGAGACCTACACGCCGGCCCGCGGCGGCAGCGCCTCGGCCGAGGTGGTGGCGCTGCGCAACACCTTCGGCGACGCAGCCAGCGATATCGTGGTCGCCAACACCAAGGGCTTCACCGGCCACCCCATGGGCGTGGGTGTGGAGGACGTGATCGCGGTCAAGATCCTGGAATACGGCATCGTCCCACCCGTGCCTAACTTCAAGGAAGTGGACCCGGACCTGGGCGTGCTGAACCTGAGCCGCGGCGGCCGCTATCCCGTGCTGTATGCGCTGCACCTGGCGGCCGGCTTTGGCTCGCAGATCAGCCTGACCCTCACCCGGCGCATCCCCGGCGGACTGGACCGCGTCGACGACAAGCTACGTTACCAGTATTGGCTGGACAGCGTCAGCGGCTACGACCGGGCTGAGTTGGAGGTGGTGAAGCGCAACCTGCGCGTCAAGTCCAAGGAAGGCCCCGGCCGCGCGCCGGCGCCCAGCGCGTGGCGCTACGGCATCGGCCCCAGCGTGCGCGCGGCGGCCCCTGGCGACGGCAGCGCCGCGGCCGCTTATCACCCGCAGCCCATGCCGGCCGTGCGCGAGCTGTTGTATCAGAAGGGAACTCAGGGGAGCTCGGAGGAACTCAGAGGAACTCTTCCTGCGCCTGCGCCGGCCGTCGAAGCGCCGAGACCGGCAGCGCCTCCGCCGCCTGCCCCTGCGCCCAAACCAGAGCCATCTGCTGCGCCGGCAGCCCCGCCTGCAGCCGAAGTTCCGCCCACGCCTGCGCCGGCTGCACCAGTTCCTCCAGTTCCCGTAGCGCCTCCAGCTCCCCCAGCTCCCGCCGCCGACACCGTGGCCGACCAGGTGTTGCGCATTGTGGCCGAGAAGACCGGCTACCCGCAGGACATGCTCGACCTGGACTTGGACCTGGAGGCGGACCTGGGCATCGACACGGTGAAGCAGGCCGAGACCTTCCAGGCCGTGCGCGAGGCCTTTGCCATTCCACAGCAGGAGGGCCTGAGCCTGCGCGACTACCCGACGCTGGACAGCGTGATCCAGTTCGTGCGCAAGATGCGGCCGGATCTGGGGGTAGACAAGGAAACAAGTAGACAAGTAGACAAGGGGCCTACCGAGACACCTGCTGCACCGGTCACCGATCACCGTTTACCGGTCACCGATCACCGTTTACCGGTCACCGATCACCGTTCACCGGTCACCGCTGACCGATCACCGGTCACCGATAACGTCGCCAGCACCGTCCTGGAGATCGTGGCCGACAAGACCGGCTACCCCAAGGACATGCTCGACCTGGACTTGGATCTGGAGGCGGACCTAGGCATCGACACGGTGAAGCAGGCCGAGACCTTCCAGGCCGTGCGCGAGGCCTTCGCCATCCCACAGCAAGAGGGCCTGAGCCTGCGCGACTACCCGACGCTGGAGAGCGTGATCCAGTTCGTGCGCAAGATGCGGCCGGACTTGGGGGTAGCCAAGGAAACAAGTACACAGGTAGACAAGGGGCCTGCCGAGACATCTGCGGCACCGGTTACCGATCACCGTTTACCGGTCACCGCTGACCGATCACCGGTCACCGATAACGTCGCCGCCCGCGTGCTGGAGATCGTCGCGGCCAAGACCGGCTATCCAACCGACATGCTGGAGCTGGACCTGGACCTGGAGGCGGACCTGGGTATCGACACGGTGAAGCAGGCCGAGACCTTCCAGGCTATCCGCGAGGCTTACGGCATCCCCTTCCAGGAGAACCTGGCCCTGCGCGACTACCCGACGCTGCAGAGCGTGATCGACTTCGTCTACACCATGCGGCCGGACT
>DAOUBX010000186.1:0-17583 GCA_034432445.1 Anaerolineales bacterium | reverse complement strand
AAAGTACTGTTCTGGCTGACTCAAGCGATTAGAAACCGCTCCTGTTTGCACTCAGAAATAGAAGTGGTTTCTATTTGCGCAAAAACAAGGCTAGACTCCGAGCCGTGGACGAACCAGCGCCGGCCTGACCTGGCGACCAAAATAGTTCGACGTGCGGTCCTCCTTCACCGTCCACCGGTCACCGATTACCGACCACCGTTCACCGATCACCGGTACCCCTCGCCATGTCTAAATACCTCATCCGCCGCCTGTTGCAAGCCATTCCGCTCTTGCTGGCCATCAGCGTGATCCTCTTCCTGTTGATCAACGCTGTGCCTGGTGGGCTGTTGACGGCCTACGAAAACATGGACGACATCACACCAGAAGATTATGCGCGGCTGCGCGCCAAGTACGGTTACGACGAAAGCGTCGTCACCAAATATCTCAAGTGGCTGCGCAACGTGCTCACCGGCGACTGGGGCACATCCTTCGTCTCAAAACGGCCGGTGATCGACGAGATCAAAGACCGCTTGCCCAACACGCTATTGCTGATGGGCGTAGCCTTCGTCGTCACGCTGCTGATCGCCATACCGCTGGGCATCTACTCCGCACTCAAGCAGTACACGCCCTTTGATCACATCATGACCACCCTGGCCTTCGCTGGCCAGTCGTTGCCCGTGTTTTGGTTTGGGCTGCTGCTAATCATCATATTTGCTGTGGAACTGAAAGCGCCCGGCACAGGCAAGCCGCTGCTGCCCGGGGCTGGCATGTCCACTCCTGGCGCGCCGTTCTCGCTGGAGGATCGTATTCGGCACTTGATCCTTCCGGTTGTCATGCTTTCGGCGGTGTCGGCTGCGGGCTACATGCGCTACATGCGCTCTTCCATGCTGGAAGTGATCAATCAGGACTACGTGCGCACGGCGCGCGGCAAGGGGCTCTCCGAGCGTATGGTTATCTACCGCCATGCCGTGCGCAATGCCTTGATCCCGCTGATCACGCTGATCGCTCTGGACCTGCCCATCCTCTTCGCCGGCGCAGTCTTCACCGAGACGATCTTCGCCTGGCCGGGCATGGGCCGCCTCTTCCTCGACTCGGCGTTCAAGACCGACTACCCTATGCTCATGGCGCTGCTCATGATCAATACCGTGTTGATCGTCTTCTCGAATCTGCTGGCGGACATCGGCTATGCAGTCCTTGATCCGAGGATTCGCTATGACTGATGCCAGCATGTCCTCGCCGTCTGTAGGAGAGACACACAACGAACTGTTTGGCCGGCGAGCTGAAACCTCCCTGCTCAGCTCGGTCTGGCGGCGCTTCCGGCGTCACCGGCTAGCCCTGGTCGGCGCCATCATGTTGATCGTGATCGTCGCCATCGTGGCCGCCGCGCCGATCACCGCCCGCTATTCACCCACCGCGCAGAACCTGCGCAACCGCCTGCAGCCGCCTTCGGCCGAGCACTGGCTGGGCACCGACGAGCTGGGCCGTGACCTCTGGGCGCGAATCGTCTACGGCGGCCGTATTTCGCTTTCGGTCGGCCTGCTGGCCATGGCGGTATCTATCGCCGTAGGCACCATTGTCGGCCTCATCGCTGGTTTCTACGGCGGCGCGGTAGACAACGTGGCCATGCGCGTCACTGAGGTATTCCTCACATTTCCGCGGCTGTTCGTGCTCATCATCCTGACCACCTTCTTGCGCGCCGCAAACCTGCCCGGCATGCGGCCCGGTAGCTTCGCGCCGATTGCCTTCGTGATCGGCATCCTGGCCTGGATGACCGTAGCGCGGCTGGTGCGCGCCACCACGCTGGAGCTGCGCAATCGCGAGTTCGTCACTGCCGCCATCGGGGTGGGCGCCAGCAACCGGCGCATCATGTTCCAACACATCCTACCCAACGTCGCTTCGCCCATCATTGTTGCCGCTACCTTGGGCCTGGCCGGCGCCATCATCGCCGAGTCGGGCCTGAGCTATCTGGGCTTCGGTGTGCAACCACCCACGCCGACCTGGGGCAACCTGTTGCGCAACGCGCAGAGCCAGATGACCACGGCGCCGTGGACGGCCATCTTTCCTGGCCTGGCCATTTTCATTGTTGTACTGGCAGTGAATTTCTTAGGCGAGGGTTTGCGTGATGCGTTGGACCCGCGGCACGTGCAGAAGTAATGCGAGGCGGTGAGAAGCTGGAGAAACCGGAGGAGCTGAAGGAACTGAAGGAGCTGGAGGAGCTGGAGGAGCGCCGCAGGTAGCGGCCTCGGCTGGTTTTCCTGTGCAGCGCCCTCAGTCGTTTCTGGATCGGTCATGCGTATGGTTACTGCAAGGTTGAAAGCTGTGTCGATACACTTGGTGCTCAGGATGGTGCTCATGGCAGCGTTGCTTTTCCCTGCCCACGCGGCGGCACAGGAAGGCCCTGGCGGGCCGCTGCTGCCCATCGGCGGCGGCTACTCCGATATCTACGCCGGTTTTGCGGCTGAGGCCGTGGCCAACGCGCGCAACGGCCAGGTGACCATCCTCGTTCTGCCCACGGCCTATTCCTCAAACCCGGAGACGATCACCCAGGCTGAACGCGCGACCAACCTGCGTGACGCCGAAGAACGCCGCTTTCAGATCGAGGAGGCGTGCAAGCGGGCTGCGCCGGCCGGCGTCACCTGTCGCGCTGTCCTGGCCCCTATTTTCACCCGCGCCGACGCCGCCGATCCAGCAGCGCTGGCGCCGTTGGCCGAGCCGCTGAGCGCGGTTTTCATGCTGGGCGGCGACCAGACGGTGGCCATGCAGGCCCTGATCGATACGCCGGCCGAGCAGGCGCTGGCGGAGGCCCATGCGGGCGGAACGGTGATCGCTGGCACCAGTGCTGGCGGCGCAATGCAATCGGCGACCATGCTGGGCGGCTACAACCCTAACTACGCCGCGGCCAACTCCCTGGACTTCGGCGCCCCCGAGGTCTGGAACACCGAGGACCGCCGCGGGCTGGTCTTCGGCGTCCGCAATGCCATTCTTGATCAGCACTTCTTTCAGCGCGGCCGCTTAGGCCGTCTGCTCAACGCCATCAGCCGGCCCGACACGCCTGACATCGGTATCGGCGTGGATGCCTACACGGGCGTCATCGTGCGCGAGCAGCGGCAAGTCGGCGAGGTCTTCGGTCTATACGCGGTAGCCGTAGTGGACGCAGCTACCTATCACGCGGCCGAGGGCGTCCGCTATGTGGCTGTGGAGGGCGCAGTTGGCCGCTTTCCCGTGCTCAGTCTGCGCAACGTGCTGGTGCATCTGCTGGCCGCGGGCGGCTCGTCCTATGATCTGGACAAGCGCGCGCATGCGCTGGCTGCGCCGGCGGCTCGCGTCGAGCGCTCGTTCGACGCCTTGCGCGCGCCTGACGGCGCAGGGCCGCTGTTGCTGGCCGGCGATGTGAGCCAGGCGCCGGCTGGCCATCCAGCCTTGGCGCGCTTCATCGAGTGGGCAGGCGGCGAGGCGGCTCGAGTGTTGATCTATGCCGACGGTTACCCTTCGGCCCGCTCGGCTCGCACCGCGGCTGACAAGTTGGCCGGCGCGCTAGGCGTCCCGGTCCGGGTGTTCATGGCAGCGGAGGAGCAGGGCGCGCCGCCGTTGGACGGCGTCACCGGTGTGGCCGTGATCGGCCGCGATCAGTCGCAGTTCGACGCTGCGCGGCTGGCCGGCTGGCTGCCTACGGCCTGGCTAACGGGGTTGCCGGTACTGGCCGACAACGCGGCTGCCGCCGCCGCGGGCGCGTTCTATTCCGCCCATGAGCCGACACCCAAGGAGGGCGAGGCCGCCGAGTTTGCCACGCAGCGCTCCTTCCGCCAGGGGGAGACGGTTATCCAGCCCGGCGCCGCCCTGCTGGACATCACAGTCGAGCCGCAGGTGCTGAACGACAACCGCTGGGGCCGGCTGTTCTCCCTGGCGTACAATCACCCTGACCGGTTGACGCTGGGCTTGACGCGCGACACGGCGCTGGCCGTCACCGCTGAGGGCGCCGAAGTGTTGGGCAGCAACGTGTTGTTTGTGCTAGACCTACGCAACGCCGAGCTGGCCCTGGGCAGCAACCAGGTCTTCGAGATCGCCAACGGCCTGCTGGACGTCTTTGCGCCGGGTGAAGCAGTGCAGGCGGAGGTGGCCGATGTGGCCGCTACGCCTGTGCGGCAGCCAACACCCAAGCCGCCGAAGGCGCCTGAGCCGACGGCTACCCCGACGACTGTCGTCTCCCCCACCACCACGCCGACCGTTGCCCTGCCCACTGCTGCCGCTTCCGCCTCCGCGTCCACCGTCACCCCATCGGATGAGGTCGCCCAACCGCCTACCGAGCCGGCCCAAGCGCCGTCTGCGGTCGCAACTGAGCGTACGAGCCGGCCGCTGATCCCTCTGGCCGCTGCTGCGGTTGCCCTGGGAGCCATCGTAGCCCTCTGGCTAACCCGGAAGCGTCACGGACGCCCCTAGCTACAGCCGACGCTACATCCCTGGGATCCCTCGATCGCTGTGGCACCCTGTTTTCCTCACACTCCCACAACGACTACCTCTGGCCTTTCCGGTCTGAAGTTGACGATGACCCCCTGCTTCAGGCCGAGGATCTTGAGACAGCCGCGATAACGACTTTCAATCCTGGAGGTGATCTGCAAAACGGCTAACGGCGCCAACAACAACTGGTTTTCCACTACCAACATGGGCATCTTGCGTTGCTCGATCGGCTGGTCGCGATAGTGGATCATGATTTCCCCTCTTCCTCCCCACAATTGCCCCCACACCCTCCCTGGAGTATAATTTCCTCTCGTCATCACCTGCATCATCGCATTACTATCGAGAGGACCCATCCTGTTCCTATGCTCAAACGCACTCACACCTGCGGCAGCCTGCGCGTTGCCGACGCCGGCCAGGAGGTCATCCTCAACGGCTGGGCCTATCGCCGCCGCGACCACGGCACAATCATCTTCCTCGACCTGCGCGATCGCTATGGGGTTACCCAGGTGGTCATCACCCCGGAAACCCCCGAGGCTTATGAAGTCGCTCAGCGTGTACGCAGCGAGTATGTGCTGGCCGTGCGCGGCCAGGTGCGGCGCCGGCCCGCCGGCATGGAGAACCCCAACCTGGCCACCGGCGAGATCGAGGTCGTGGCCAGCGAGCTAATCATCGAAAACCCGGCCAAGCCGCTGCCCTTTGAGATCCGCGACGACCTGGAGGCCAACGAGTTCGCCCGCCTCAAATATCGCTACCTGGACCTGCGCCGGCCGCGCTTGCAGCGCAATATCATCCTGCGCCACCGCGCCGTCAAGCTGATGCGCGACTACCTGGACAGCCACAACTTCCTGGAGATCGAGACGCCGATCCTCACCAAGTCCACCCCGGAAGGGGCCCGCGACTACCTGGTGCCCAGCCGCGTCCACCCTGGCAAGTTCTACGCCTTGCCGCAGAGCCCGCAGCAGTTCAAGCAGCTCTTGATGGTGGCCGGCTTCGACCGCTACTTTCAGATCGCGCGCTGCTTCCGCGACGAGGACCTGCGCGCCGACCGCCAGCCGGAGTTCACCCAGCTCGACGTGGAGATGTCCTTCGTCGACCAGGAGGACGTGATCGAGCTGATCAGCGGGCTGTGCCGTGAGGTGACGGCGCAGTTGACCGACGCCGAGCCGCCCAGCCTGCCCTTCCCACGGTTGACTTACACGGAGGCCATGGCCCGCTACGGCAGCGACAAGCCCGATATCCGCTTCGGCCTGGAGCTGCAAGACCTGGGTGACCTGCTGGCCGACACGGGCGTGGGCTTCCTCAAGGCCGCGTTGGAGGCCGGCAACCAGATCAAGGCCGTGCGCGCGCCAGGTTTGGCCGGGCTCAGCGGCACCAAGCTGCGCGAGCAGGTCAAGGCCTACGAGGAGGTGGTCAAGATCTACGGCGCCAAGGGGCTGGCCTGGCTGGACTACCCGGCCGAAGGGGCGCCCCGCTCGCCCATCGCCAAGTTCTTCAGCGCCGACGAATTGGCGGCCATTGCCCGGCGCTGCGCGGTCGAGCCGGGCGACGTGGTCTTCATCGTTGCCGACACGCCCAAGGTCACCGCGGCCGCGCTGGGTGAGCTGCGCCTGCGGCTGGGCCGCGACCTGAACCTGATCGCGCCTGGCCAGTTCAAGTTCCTGTGGGTGGTCGACTTTCCGCTGGTGGAGTGGAACGAGGACGAGCAGCGCTGGGACGCCATGCACCATCCCTTCACCTCGCCCAAGGCCGAGGACATCGACCGCATGGAAAGCGATCCGGCCAGCGTGCGCGCCAACGCCTACGACATCGTGCTCAACGGCATCGAGCTGGGCGGCGGCAGCATCAGAATCCACCGCCGCGACGTGCAGGAGCGCATGTTCAAGCTGCTCGGCCATTCGCCCGAGGCCGCGCAGGCCAAGTTCGGCCACATGTTGGAGGCCTTCGAGTTCGGCACCCCGCCCCACGGCGGCATCGCCCTGGGCATCGACCGCTGGATCATGCTGCTGGCCGGCGAGCAGTCGATCCGCGAGGTGATCCCCTTCCCCAAGAATCAGCAGGCCATGGAGCCCATGACCGGCACGCCCGACGTGGTAGATCGAGCCCAATTAGACATTTTGCACTTGGTTTCAACCGCCAAGAAGGAGCAATCATGACTCTCACTCGACCGCAACTACAGCCGCGCGGCGTCGATCTGCTGCACAACGCGCTCTTGAACAAGGGCGTTGGCTTCACAGAGGCTGAGCGCGATGCGCTGGGCCTGCGCGGCCTGTTGCCGCCGCGCGTGGCTACGCTGGAGCAGCAAGAGGCGCGCGTGTTAGAAAACGTGCGCAGCCTACCCACCCCCCTCGCCCAATACCGCTATCTGGTGGGACTGTTGGACCGCAACGTCAATCTGTTCTATCGCGTGCTGATCGACAACTTGGACGAACTGATGCCGATCGTCTACACGCCGACGGTGGGCCTAGCTTGTCAGGAGTATGGCCACGTCTTCCAACAGGCGCAAGGGCTGTTCATCAGCATCGAGGATCGCGGCCGCGTGGCTGAGGTGCTGCGCAATTGGCGCTACGACGACGTGCGCATCATCGTCGTCACCGACGGCGAGCGCATCCTGGGCCTGGGCGATCTGGGCGCCAACGGCATGGGCATCCCCATCGGCAAGCTGGCGCTCTACGTGGGCTGCGCCGGCGTCCACCCCGAACATTGCCTGCCCGTCACCCTGGACGTGGGCACGAACAACCAGAAGCTGCTGGACGACCCACTCTACATCGGCCTGCCGCAGCGGCGCGAGCGCGGCGAGGCCTACGACGCGCTGGTGGAGGAGTTCATCCAGGCCGTGCAGCTGGTTTACCCGCGCGCCATCGTGCAGTTCGAGGACTTCGGCAACGCCAACGCCTTTCGCCTGCTGCGCGAGTATCGCGACCGCATCTGCACCTTCGACGACGACATCCAGGGCACGGCCGGCGTGGTGTTAGCCGGGCTGTATGCGTCGCTGCGGCTGACCGGCGGCCGGCTGAGTGACCAGAAGTACCTCTTCTACGGCGCGGGCGAGGCCGGCATCGGCATCGGCGACCTGATCGTTACGGCCATGATGGAAGAGGGACTGAGCGAAGCTGAAGCGCGGCAGCGCTGCTGGTTCTTCGACTCCAAGGGGCTGGTAGTGGCCGAACGCACCGATTTGGTGACGCACAAGCGGCCCTACGCCCATCAGCACCCCTTCATCGGCGACTTCCTGGCCGCGGTCGAGGCGTTGCAGCCCACCGGGCTGATCGGCGTGGCCGGCGCAGGCAAGGCCTTCACCCAGCCCATCGTCGAGGCCATGACGCGGCTCAACGACAAGCCGATCATCTTCGCCCTCTCCAACCCCACTTCCAAGTCGGAGTGCACGGCCGAGGAGGCCTACACCTGGTCGGACGGCAAGGCGATCTTCGCCAGCGGCAGCCCCTTCCCACCGCTGGAGTACAAGGGCAAGCGGCTGGTGCCGGGCCAGGGCAACAACTCCTACATCTTCCCCGGCGTGGGCCTGGGCGTCATCATATCTGGGGCCATCCGCATTCCCGACGAGATGTTCCTGGCCTCGGCCAAGGCGCTGGCCGCGCTGGTCACCGAGGATGACCTGGCCCTGGGCCGCGTCTACCCGGCGCTGGAGCGCATCCGCGAGGTCTCAGCCTATATCGCTGCGGCCACAGCCCAAGTGGCCTACGACCGCGGCCTGGCCACCGTGCCCCGGCCGGCTGACCTGGTGGCTGCGGCGCGGGCCGCGATGTACGAGCCAAGGTATGAGTCTTACGTTTGTTGATCGCCCTGCTCAGTCGGGCGCCGAACGCGCAGGAGTTTTGCGCGCCCGGCGCCCGTCATGGCCCGTAATGATGTGGAAGGAAGCGAACTTGACCCGGGCCCTGATTGGTCACCAACGATAAGCTTCTTGCAGTTGGAAAACGAGCGCAGTACAATACGATTGTGTGAAACTCGGAAAATCATACGATGTTGAACAAGAGGCATAGATCATGCAGACAGCATTTGCGGTGCGAGTGCGAGAACGGGGACAAATCACGCTGCCCCAGTCGGTGCGCAAGAGCCTGGCTGTTGACACGGGCGATACGCTCAACCTGGTGCAGATCGACGACATCGTGCTGTTGTCTCCCCGACAGGCCGTGGTTCCAAAGCTGTCCCAGGAGTTTACCGCATTGATGGCCGAAGAGGGGGTGAGCTTGGCGGAGTTGTTACAAGGTTTGGAGGAAGAACGGAAGCTCATCTGGCAAGAGCGGTACGCCAACAATGCGTAGGGTGTTCGTGGACGCCAATATACTGATTGCGGGCGCCGACTCGCGGTCGGGCGCTAGCAACGCCGTGCTCAAGATGGCTGAGCTCGGTTTGTTCCAACTGGTCGTGTGCAAACAGGTGCTGGATGAAGCCGAACGCAACCTGCGCAAGAAGCTGCCGCGAGCCTTACCAAACTTCGCTGCGCTGATGGCCCGGTTGCGGTTGGAGATCTTGCCCGATCCCACTCCTGAGCAGGTCAAGCCGTGGCACGAAATCATCCCAACGGATGATGCGCCGATCCTCTGTGTTGCCGTTGCCTGCGGTGTGGACCGGTTCATCACCCTGAATACCAAAGACTTCACACCCGCAGTCGCCGAGCAGAGCGGTCTGACGATTCTGACGCCCGCTCAGTTTGTCGAGGAAATTCGACTTCTGGTGACTGAAAAACTCAAGTGACTGTTGTCACCATTTTGGAGAAGAGCTTTGACTACCCCCATCAAAATCAACCACGCCGCCGACCATGTCGGCCAGGACGTCACCCTCACCGGCTGGGTGCAGAAGCGCATCGACAAAGGCAAGCTGCAGTTCATCAGCCTGCGCGACGGCAGTGGGACGATGCAGTGCGTCGTCTTCAAAAAGAACTTGCCGGAGGACCAGTTCGAGGCCGCCCGCTACATCACGCTGGAGTCGGCTGTGTCCATTAGCGGCAGCCTGCGGGCCGAGCCGCGCGCGCCGGGCGGCTACGAGCTGGACGTTACAGCCTTTCAGGTGATCAGCCGCGCGGCCGACCCCTACCCGCTGGCGCCCAAGCGCGACGGCGGCGAGCACGGCGTCGACTTCCTGCTCAACAACCGCCATCTGTGGCTGCGCGACCCGCGGCAGGTGGCCATCCTGCGCATTCGCGCCACCTTGATCAAGGCCATCCGCGACTGGCTGGACGGCAACGGCTTCACCCTGGTGGACACGCCCATCATCACGCCGGCCGCGGCCGAGGGCACCACGACCCTCTTCGCCACCAAGTACTTCGAAGAGCCGGCCTACCTGGCGCAAACCGGCCAGCTCTACAACGAAGCCAACATCTACGCCTTCGGCCGCGTCTACTGCTTCGGCCCCACGTTCCGCGCCGAGAAGTCGGACACGCGGCGCCATGCCATGGAGTTCTGGATGGTGGAGCCGGAGATGGCCTTCACCGACCTATGGGAGAACATGGAGGTCATCGAGCAGTTCGTCAGCTACTGCGTGCAGACGGTGCTGCGCGAGCGCGCCGCCGAGCTGACCCTGCTGGGCCGCGACACAACACGCTTGCAGAACGTGGTACCGCCCTTCCCACGCATCCACTACGACGACGCGGTCACGCTCTTGCAGGCCAACGGCTACCCTGACTTTCCCTGGGGCGAGGACTTCGGCGCGCCGCACGAGGACGCCATCAGCGCCCAGTTCGACAAGCCGGTCTTCGTGCATCACTACCCGCGCGGGGTCAAGGCCTTCTACATGCAGCCAGACCCGGAGCGACCTGACACCGTGCTGGCCTGCGACCTGATCGCGCCCGAGGGCTACGGCGAGATCGTGGGCGGCAGCCAGCGCATGCACGACTATCAGACCTTGCTGGACGCCATCGACGCCCACAAGCTGCCGCGCGCAGCCTACGAGTGGTACCTGGACCTGCGCCAGTACGGCACCCAGCCCCACAGCGGCTTCGGCATGGGCCTGGAGCGGGTGCTGATGTGGCTGGCCGGCCTGCCGCACATCCGCGAGGCGCTGCCGTTCCCACGCTTGTACAGACGATTCTATCCGTAAACCCGATCTCTCAGCTTGTTTTGGAAAGACTACAAACCCGGCGTCATCTCTATTTGACGCTGGGTTTGTTAGTTGACCTGATGAATGTTTGACGCTATGCTGTCTCTAGCGTATGCGCGCTTCAAGAATCTCAAGCGTGTCTGATCCTTAACTGTGGTTATCCATCAGCGTCAGAACTCATCACATGCAGAGCCGTA
This sequence comes from Anaerolineales bacterium, assembly GCA_034432445.1. Classification (GTDB taxonomy): domain Bacteria; phylum Chloroflexota; class Anaerolineae; order JAAEKA01; family JAAEKA01; genus JANWYQ01. Next base: position 6,895 of record DAOUBX010000186.1, on the reverse strand, counting down.
CTCGGAGTGGAACATGCCTCTACCAATGACACAGGACCAGGTTCTCGGCATCCTCAGCCCGTGCTTCCACGCAGCATTCTTGGACGTGTGCAATAATCGCGTCACAGACGATGAAGAGTATGACCAAGGCAAATGGAAGGAATGAAGCCATGTTAGCTACAAAAGCACAGCAGGTTGTGAAGTTATGGCCGACAGTAGCGCCAGTGGTCCGTGTGCCGAGCAACGAAGTGGACTATGAAGAGACGGTGAGCTTGCTCGATTTCCTGATCGACGAGGTCGGCGAGGATGAGTCGCATCCTCTGGCGTCCCTGATGGAAGTGCTCGGCGTGCTGATCGAGAAGTACGAGGACGATCACGTTCCGGAGATCACGGCACTGTAGCGAGGTTACCGATGCCCACTCCCTTCCCCGGGATGGACCCCTATCTGGAGCACCCCGACCTGTGGCGCGACGTGCATAGCCATAGGGTGCCGGGCGCTTGAATCCTCGCTTGCAACGGCGTCCGTGAAGCTGATCTAGGCCGCAAATCGGACACGAGTGCCCGGCACCTGAGTGGCTACGGCGTCACTCCCCTAGCTCCCCTTCCAACACTTCGCGTACCACGTAGATCGGCTTGCCTTGCGACTCGTAGTACGTGCGCACGACCAGCTCGCCCAGCAGCCCCATGCCGATGAACTGCACGCCGACGATCACCAGCAGCACGGCCAGCGTGAGCAGCGGCCGGTTGCCGATGTTCTCGCCCAACACCAGCTTGACGAAGGTCAGGTAAAGGCCCAGCAGCACGCCCAGGCTGGCCGTCGCCAGGCCAAAGCCGCCGAACACGTGCAGGGGGCGCGTGGCATACCCCAACAGAAAGCGCACCGTGATCAAGTCCAGGAGCACGCGGAAGGTGCGGTCGATGCCGTACTTCGACTTGCCGAACTGGCGTGGCCGGTGCGGCACCGGAACCTCGGCCACGGTGACGCCCATCCACGCCGCCACGGCCGGCACGAAGCGGTGCATCTCGCCGTACAGCCGGATGCCCTTGACCACCTCGCGGCGATAGGCTTTGAGCGAGCAGCCGTAGTCGTGCAGCCGCACGCCCGAAGCGCGGCTGACCAGGCGATTGGCGATCATCGAGGGCAGGCGGCGGCTGAGCCAGGCGTCGTGCCGTTCCTTGCGCCAGCCGCTGACCACGTCGTAGCCCTCGGCCATCTTGTCCAGCAGCAGGGGAATGCCGGCAGGGTCGTTCTGCAGGTCGGCGTCCATGGTGATCACGATGTCGCCGCGGGCGTAGTCGAAGCCGGCGGCAAAGCCGGCTGTCTGGCCGAAATTGCGGCGGAAGCTGATGATCCGCCAGCGCGCATCGCGGTTGTGCAGGTCGCGCAGCAGCTCCATGCTGCGATCGCGGCTGCCGTCGTTGATCACCACGACTTCGTAAGACTTGCCCAGCGCAGTCATAGCTGCCGTTAGCTGCTCGTACAGCGCTGGAATGCTCTCTTGTTCGTTGTAGAGGGGAATGACAATCGAGATTTCAGGAACCAAGGGAACCTCTTGATTGTTCATGCTCGGGCCGGGTTTCTGAGCTTGCCCTGCTGCGCGCCTGGCGCATGCCCTGCACCAGATAGATCACGCCGCCGATCAGGCCCGTCAGCACGGTGATGGCGTAAACCAGGATGCCCAGGGCAAAGGCTTGCTCCTGCGGCACGCCCACCAGGCCGAACAGGCCCACGTAGGTCAGCTCGCGCACGCCCAGGCCGCCGATGGAGGGGATGAGCAACGACAGGGAGACCAGGGGAACGAACACCAGGTAGTGCGCTAGGGTGGCCTGGATGCCCAGCGCCCAGCCCAGCAGCACGTTGACGCCGATCCAGGTCACGTTGAAGACCAAGGAGACCAGCAGCGCTGCGGCCAACGAGCGGCGGCTGTAGCCCTGCAAGCCCTCGTACAGCGCACGGGACGGCTTCTCCACCAGGCGTCGCAGCCGATGGGGAACTAACCGGCTGAGCCGGCGCACCAGCCAGCGTTGGCGCAGCAGCCAGTAGCCGGTCAGCGCAGCGACGAACAGGGCAGCAATGGCCCAGGTCAGCCAGGGAGCGACCCAATCGCCGGCCAGCAGCAGCGCCGTAACGCCCATCGCCAGCAGTGCCACGATGCCCAGAAAGCGGTCGATGACCACGGTGCCCACGGCGGCGCCGGGCTGTCCGCTACTGTGAGCCAGCTCGGCTGCTTTGACGGCGTCGCCGCCGAAGCCGGAGGGCAACACGGTGTTGAAGAACGCGCCGACAAAGTACAGTGCGCTCAGGGTGCGCAGCGGGGCGTGTATCTGTAGATCGCGCAGCAAGATCTGCCAGCGACAGGCGCGGATGAAAATGCCGGCGATGAACAACATCAGCGCAGCGGCCACGCCGATCCAGGCGACGTCTGCCAGCGCCGCGAAGACCGCGCGCGCGTCGATCTGAGCCAGCAGGACCACCAGCAACACACCGCTCACCAGCGCCTTGAGTAGACCGGTGGGCAGTCTATGCTGCGCCAACTGGCTCGGCGCCGCAGGCGGCGGCATGTCTGGCTCGCCATTCGCGATGAGGGTCTCGGTTTCAGTCGGTGTCGCCATCTTCCCCCAGCGCCCAGCGTATGGCGCTTGCGCTTGCCGCGCTGTAGGCAGCCGCCAGAGCATCGGTGATCTCGCCTGCTTTGCGCTCGAAGGGCGGCTTGCCCAACCGCTTTAGCAGGCCGGCCTCGACGGTAGGACGTGCGATGGGCGCTTGAAAACCCTCTATGCTGGCGCCCGTCTCCCAGAAGCGGTCAAGATAGGCTTCCAAAGGCTCGGCAATCTCCTCGGCTATTGTTGGCGTCACCTCGTAGGGCGGCGTCTCCTCGGCCACCGCTAGTTCGCCGGCCGTGCGCCGCAGGCGCAGCTCGGCCAGCAGCTGCTCCTTGTCCTTGCCGCGCAGCTGAAAGATCAGGAAGGGGTCTTCGTCGAAGCGTTCACCTAGCAGATAGTAGACCGCAGCCACGTGTTTGCAGGGGTTGGCGTAGTCGGGACAGGAGCAGCTCGTCTGCAGGTCGCTGCGCGCCGTGGGGAACAGGCTGACGTGCGCAGCCCAGAACGCGGTTTCCACGTCCTTGGGCATCTCGCCGGCCAACAGCTTGGCGGCAAAGATGGCCTGTTCGGCCAGCGCGTCGATCACCTTCGTCCACTCGGCGGCGCTGAGCATCTTCACCGCGATCTGCACCTTGTACGGCGTGGCGCGCGAGCCTTGCACGCGCGAGGTGACGACGCCGGGTCCGATATCCAGGTTCAGCACCTGGCCGCCGCGCGCATAGCTGCGTCCACGGCTGAGCCGGCCGGGGTCGAGCAGCGGCTCCAGCGCCTTGATCCACTTGTCGGCCCACCAGCTTTCGCCGATCTTGCCGCGCTGGCTCTTGGCCTTGATGCCGTCTGCCGGTCGGGGCTTGCTCGGTTGGGGGTACCAATCGTCGTAATAGCTTCTGCGCGGCATAGCGTCTACCTCAGCCCACTGCGTCCTTGCGCAAGGTCAGCAGCTTGCGCAGCTCGTCGGTGGAGAGCTCGGTCAGCCAGCCTTCGCCCGTTCCGACCACGGCCTCGGCCAAGGCTTTCTTGCGCTCGATCAGGTCGTCGATGGCCTCCTCCAGCGTGCCGGCGCAGACCAGCTTGTGCACCTGCACGTTGCGCATTTGGCCGATGCGAAAAGCGCGGTCGGTGGCCTGGTTCTCCACGGCCGGGTTCCACCAGCGGTCGAAGTGAAAGACGTAGTTGGCGGCGGTCAGGTTCAAGCCGGTGCCGCCGGCCTTGAGCGACAGCACAAACAGCGCCGGGCCGCGACGGCTTTGAAAGCGCGCGACCATCTCGTCGCGCTTGTGCAGCGGTGTGCCGCCGTGCAAGAAGAGCACCTCCTGGCCAAAGGTCTCTTGTAGCTGCCGCTTGAGGAGCTCGCCCATCTCGGCGAACTGGGTGAAGATCAGCGCCCGGTCGCCCTCGGCCAGCACTTCCTCCAACATCTCGTTCAGCCGCGCCAGCTTGCCCGAGCGATGTTCCGGCCCCTCTGCGCCGGGCTGCATGAGCGGGCTGCCGTCGGCCAGGAACTGTGCCGGGTGGTTGCACACCTGCTTGAGCTTGAGCAGGGTCGACAGCACCAGGCCACGGCGCTCGATGCCCTCGCTGGCCTCCACCTGCCGCAGCGAGTCATCGACCACAGCCTGGTAGAGCGTGGCCTGCTCGGCCGTCAGCGTGCAGTAGGTGGTCATCTCCAGCTTGTCGGGCAGGTCCTGGATGATCGTCGGGTCGGTCTTGACGCGGCGCAGGATGAAGGGCTGGGTAATGCTGCGCAGCTGCTGAGCCGCTGTCTCGTCGCCGGCCTTTTCGATGGGCTTGGCAAACCGTTCCTGAAACTCGCGCTGCGAGCCGAGGTAGCCGGGGTTGAGGAAGTGCATGATCGACCACAGCTCGTTGAGGCGGTTCTCCACCGGCGTGCCGGTGAGGGCGATGCGGAACTCGGCCGGCAGCTTGCGGATGGTCTGGGTTTGCTTGGCGCCGGGGTTCTTGATGTTCTGCGCCTCGTCCAGGATCACGTCGCTCCAGTCGATGCTCAGCAGCAGGTCGGCGTCGCGGCGGGCCAAGGCGTAGCTGCTGATCACCACGTCGTGCTGGCGCGCGGCCTCGGCGAACTCCTCGCCGCGCCGCCGCTCCAGGCCATGGTGCACCATCACCCGCAGCGACGGCGCAAAGCGGTTGATCTCCCGCTGCCAGTTGCCCACCACCGAGGTCGGACAGATGACCAGACTCGGATTGGTGCGGCGAGCAGCAGTTGCGTGACCGGCTCGCGCTTCCAGCAGATGGGCAATGGTCACAATGGTCTTCCCCAGTCCCATATCGTCCGCCAGGCACGCGCCGAAACCCCAGCGGCGCAGGAAAGCCAGCCAGGAGTAGCCGCGCTGCTGGTAGGGGCGCAGTTGGCCGTGGAAGGCCGGCGGCTGCGGCAGCACGGTCATCTGCGCGCCTGCCGTGCGCAGCCCCTCCACCAGGTCGGCCAGCCAACCGTCGGCGCTGACTCCGGCCACGTCCACCCCGGCGACCTGGTCTTGCTGGGCCAGCAGCAGGCGCAGCGCCTCTGGCAGCGACAGCTCGGTGGGCGTCCGTTGCTGCGCCTCCCAGAACTTGATGGCGGCCTCGATCTGCTCCGGGTCGAGCACAGCCCATTGGCCGCGAACCTGCACCAGCGGCAGCTTGAGCTTGGCCAGCCGCTCCAGCTCCTTGATGGTCAGGGTTTCATCCCCCAGCGCCAAGTCCCAGTCCACGGCCACGATGCGCTCGAAGGTCATGCCGCCGATGCCGCCGGCCGGGGCCTGTTTCTGCGTGGGCCGCAGCTTCAGCCGGGCGCCGAGCCGGTTCGACGCACCATGACGGCCCCACCATTGCGGCACCAGCACGCCAAAGCCGCTCTCCTCCAGCAACAGCGAGGTCTCGCGCAGAAAGGTGTACGCCTCTTCCGTGGTCAGCGCCGCGGCTTCGGGTCGCGCCGTGTGCAGGCTCTCTTCGATGGGCGGAAAGAGCCGCGAGGCCTTGCCCAGCCCGGCCAGCATGCGCTCCTGCGGCTGGTCGAAGCGGCGATCGAGAAAGTGCAGCGTTTTGCCGCGCGCACGCCACACCTGCTCCACCGGCACCAAGAGGCTCAGGTCGTCGGCGGCTTGCAGCAGGTAGCGCAGTTGCCAGGCGCGCACGGCGCGGCCGGTTACAGTCCCTTCGGGCGCTTCCAGGCGGAAACACAGGCGAAAGGCGGCGCTAGACTCGGCCTGGAGCTGCGCCAGCCACTCGCTCACTTGCTTCCGCAGGGACGTTTGCTCTGACGCCGGCCCGTCAAGCGCCGCGTCGAGACGCAGCAGCGCGTTGCGCCAGCGCAATTCGGGTCGCGTCGGCGTGCTGGTGGGCTTGCGCAGCGGCGCCGCCCAGTGGCGCACGCAGGCGTCGGTCGTCGTGTGCAAGAAGCTGGTGAGCAGGCTCAATGGGCCGCGCGGCGGCGCCGAGTCGTCGGTCAGGCGCAGAGCGCGACAGATTGGCGGCATGGCGGCTGCCAGCTGTTCCAGCCGCTTGCGGTCGGCGGGATCGTCCAGCCAGGGCTGCCATGCGGCGTAGAAGGCCGCGCTGCGCGATTTGCTGCGACCAGCGCTTTCTGGTGCGCCGGTGGCGAGCTTTCTGGCCTCCACCATGGCCGGCACGAAACGCTGCCGCGCCAGCAGGCTGAGCTGGAACCGCGCCGCCAGCCGCCAGAATTGCAGATCTGCCCCCAACCCAACGTGCGGGGGCAAGCGGTTGCGCTCGGGCAGGCTGGCCAGCCAGCGCAGCGCCTGTTCGGGCGACGCGAGGTAGGCGGGCACCTGCCACGTCGCCAGACCCAGCGGCGCGTCAACCTCTTCGCCGGCCTCGACCAGCAGCTCGGGCGACGGCAGGGGTTGGCTGCCACGGCTGGGCAGGGCCGCAAGTACCGTCGCTGGCGACCCAAGCGCAGGTGCGGTAGGAAGGCTGTGCAGCGCCTGTGTGAGGGCGTCCGCGTCGGCTGCAAAAGGGTGTGGGGTGACCTTGGGCCGCTTGCCACGCCGTTTGGCAGCCGGTTCCGGTGTGCGTTCGCCCCAGAGGACGAAGCTGCCGCCCAAGGGCTGTTCAGGGGATGTCGGTAGCCAGGCGCCGTGGAGAAGGATCATGGTCAACGGTAGACGGTAGACAGCTCGCTTGGGAGGGGCTATTGATCGCGGTGATTGCTTGTCACTACCGCAAGCATCATAGTCGGAGTGCGACGTTCTGTCAACGTTAGAGGCTGTTTGAAAAGTCTGAAAAGCCCCGAACCGGTGGTTGGAAACCCACCGGCTGACAGCACGAAGGCCCCTCAGGGCCTGGAAAC
>DAOUBX010000185.1:0-15929 GCA_034432445.1 Anaerolineales bacterium | reverse complement strand
TGCCGGCTTCAGCCGTCATGACCTGCTTCGTAGTAACGGCTTCAGCCGTCATGACCTGCTTCGTAGTAACGGCTTCAGCCGTCATGTCCTGCTTGGTAGTAACGGCTTCAGCCGTTATGACCTTATCCAGCGCCGCGGCCAGGTTGAGGGCGTTGCGGTGGGAGATGAGGGCGCCCTTGGGCCGGCCGGTGGAGCCGGAGGTGTAGATGACGTAGGCGGGCGCGTCGGGGGTTGCCAGACCGGTACACTGGTAGATGGGGGGATGCTGGGCGATGGCGGGCCAGTCGGCGTCCAGGCGCACGAGCTGTAACCCGTCCGTCTCCGGCTGCCAACTGCCGGCTGCCAGCAACCGCTCTTGCGTCAGCACGACCCGTGCGGCGCTGTCCTGGAGCATGAAGGCCAGGCGCTCGGCGGGGTAGGCGGGGTCGAGGGGGAGGTAAGCGGCGCCGGCCTTGAGGATGGCGAAGAGGCCCACCAGGGCGTCGGTGGAGCGCTCGGTCAGCAGGCCGACGATGTCGCCGGGCCGGACGCCCAGGCCGGCCAGGTGATGAGCGAGCTGGTTGCTGCGCCGGTCGAGGTCGGCATAGGTCAACTGCTCGATCTCCTCCAGTTCCCCCAGTTCCCTCCTTTCCGTCCTCCGCGGCGCCAGCACTGCCACCGCGTCCGGCGTGCGCTGCGCCTGCTGGCTGAAGCGCTGGTGCAGCGTGCCGTCGGTGTCGAAGGGCGCGTCGCTGGCGTTCCACTCGATCAGGAGCTGACGCTGCTCGGCCTCGGTGAGCAGGGGCAGGAAGTTCACAGGCCGGTCGGGGTCGGCGACGATGCCGGCCAGCAGGGTCTGGAAATGGCCGATCATACGCTCGGCCGTGCCGACGTCGAACAGATCGGTGCTAAACTCCAGCGCGCCGGCTAAGGCCTCAGGGCGGTCGATCAACGACAAGGTGAGGTCGAACTTGGACGTGCCGCTGTCCAACTCCATCGGTTCAACGGTCAGGCCTTGCAGGCGCACGGCGCGCATGGCCGCCTCTTGCAGCGAAAACATCACCTGGAACAGGGGTGTGCGGCTCATGTCGCGTTGCGGCTGCAAGGCGTCCACCAGCATCTCGAAGGGGATGTCCTGGTGATCGTAGGCCTCTAAGGCCACATCCTGCATGTGTCGCAGCAGTTGGCGGAAGGAGGGGCCGGACGTTGATGAGGCGGAAACCTGGTCCAGGCGGCAGCGCAGCACAAGGGTGTTGACAAAGAAGCCGATCAGCCCTTCGATCTCGCGGCGGTTGCGTCCGGCCACCGGCGTACCCACGCAGATATCGCTCTGGCCGGAGTAACGATGTAGCAGCACGTTGAAGGCCGTGAGCAGGGTGGTGAAGAGGGTGGTTTCCGACTCGCGAGCCAAGGCGCGCACGCCGCGCGAGAGGCTCGGTGACAGTGTGAACAGCAAGCGCCGACCGCGCAGGGTTTGCACCGGCGGTCGTGGGTGGTCGGTCGGCAGGTTCAGCACCGGCGTGTCGGCCAGTTGCTTCTGCCAATAGGCCAACTGTTCGGCCTGCGCCTGCTCTTGCAGCCAGCGCCGTTGCCAAGCCGCGTAGTCCACGTATTGCACCGGCAGGTCGGGCAACGGGGATGGCTGGCCCTGGCGAAAGGCATCGTACAGAGTGGTCAGCTCGCGCACAAACACGCTGACCGACCAGCCGTCCGCCACGATGTGGTGCATGGTGACCTGGAGGATGTACTCCTCGTCGTCCAGTTGCAGCACCTGGCTGCGCAGCAAGGGATGTCCGTCGGCGCCGTCTAGCCGGAAAGGACGTTGACCCTCGATCGCCATCAACTGTTGCGCCTCGGCCTCCATCTGCTCACGGCTGTGGTGCGAGACAGGACCAGATGAGGATGCACCCATCTGGTGCCGTAAGTCGATGAGGGGCAGCGGCACGTCCACCCGTGGCGAGATCACCGGCACCGGCTCGCCGTCAACGGTGACAAAGACAGTGCGCAGCACCTCGTGGCGCTGCACGATCGTGTTCAGCGCGCGGCGGAGCGCGTCCAAATCTACCCGGCCGCGCAGCCGCACCGCCGCCGGCACGTTGTAGAAGGGGCTGTTCGGCTCCATCTGGTCGAGGAACCACAAGCGTTGCTGGGCGAAGGAGAGGGGCAGCGGGTTGACCGCCAGCGTGCTAAGTTCGGCGGAGACAGGCGGTCGCGGCAGGGGCTCGATCGGCGTGAGCCGGGTGGTGCTGCGGCGTTCCGCGATTGCCTCCGTGCGCGCATAGCCTAGCTGGGTGGCCACCTCCCACGCCATGTCGCTGAGTTGACCTCCGGCCTTCAATCGCTTCCAGCGATCGGCCGCCTTGGGGTCAATGCGGTTGCGCAGGTAGAACTTGAAATCGCCCACCATTTGGCGGTCAGGCTGGATGCCGCTGGTCATGCGGTCGCCGGCGTAGGGCTCCAGCATGGCCGGGTGGAAGGGCACTTCCAGGAAGTCGCACACGCTGCGCATGACCGGCTCCGGACTGTTCACCAGCTCCTCGAACCAAATGCGGTGTTGGCGTTGCGCCGGCACCTGGGCCAGGAAGTCCAGGATGTTCTGATGGCTGATCAGCCAGATCATCTCGCCCAGCTCGCGCAGGGTGAAAGGATGTTCGTAGCGGAAGAAGAGCTGGTCCAGCCGCGCCTCGGTGAAGGAGTAGATGGTGGCGTAGGGATGGCGCGTCAGGTGAATGTATCGGGCGTCGGCGAAGTCCTCCTCGGCGCGACGCAGGAGCTGCGGGTCTAGCGCGTACACCGGCGTCTTGTCCACCAACAGCCTATCGCCGATCCACTCTTGCAGGCGGCGGTAGAAGCGCTTGGTGCTCATGCCTTGCTGCTCGCAGTCAGCGATGATGGCCTCTGCGTCTGCGGTGCTGCACGCTTTGATCTCCATGACCGCGCGGATCAGGCCCTCGAGCCAGAAGGCGTACTTGCCGGAGAACGTGGCTCGGCGCTCGGCCAAGGTGTTGAACGACAGCAAGTCTAGCTCCGGCGGTGCAAAGAGGCGCGGGTTACCGGCCAGCATCACTCGCAGCAAGGTGGAGCCGGAACGGGGCGGCGAAAGGATGAAGACCGCAGGCGGGTTCTTCTCCTCGTCGCTTGCGGGGCGCGGAGGCAAAGGCTGGATGATGCGGCGCAGCAGGGCCACCTTGCTGGCGTCGATGACCGGCGCCGTTTCCAGGGTGACCTCGGCAGCCGGGCGCTCGTCCGTCTCCTCTGCTAGAGTCGAGGGTTGCGCTGCCGTTGCCTCCATGGCTTCGATACGGGTGACAGCCTCCGGGTAATACTCGGCCATGTAGACGGCCAGGTCGGCCACGGTGGGCGCCATGAACAGCGCGCGGACGTGTGTCGAGACGCCGGTCAGCTCCTGCACGCGGTTGATCAGCACAGCCGCTTGCAGCGAGTTGCCGCCCAGCTCGAAGAAGTTGTCGTAGATGCCGATGCGCTCCATCCCTAGCACGTCCTGCCACTGGGCAACCAAGAAGCGCTCCACGGCCGTGCGGGGGGCAACATAGGCGCGGTCAAGCTCAGGTCGCGACTGATCGGGCGCAGGCAGAGCCTTGCGGTCCACTTTGCCGTTGGCGTTGATGGGCAAGGCAGGCAAGAACATCCATACCGCCGGCACCATGTACTCCGGCAGATGCTCACGCAAAAAGCCACGCAACTCGCTGACGGTGACCGCTGCGTCCGGCTTGGACACCACATAGGCTACCAGGCGACGCTCCTTACGGCCGGCCGCGTCGAATTCCTCGCGCGCCAGCACCACCGCATTTTGCACGCTAGGGTGCTGGTGCAGGGCGGCCTCGATCTCGCCCAGTTCGACGCGGAAGCCGCGAATCTTCACCTGGTTGTCAACGCGGCCGAGGAACTCGATGGCGCCATCCGGCAACCAGCGTACCAGGTCGCCGGTGCGGTAGAGGCGTTGACCCTGGCTGGTCGGTTCTGAGGATAGGGGAGCGGTGACCGTCGGCTGGTGGGCGTCATGGGGGAAGTGGTCGGCGAGCGCTTCTGGACCGTTCACCGCCACCTGTTTACTGCTCACCGTGAACGGGTTCGGCACGAACCGTTCGGCGGTCAGCTCCGGCCGGTTGAGGTAACAGCGAGCCAGTCCCTCGCCGCCGATGTAGAGCTCGCCGGGCACCCCCACAGGCACCGGTTGCCAGGCCCGGTCGAGCACGTAGAGCGTGGTGTTGGACAGGGCGCCGCCGATGGGCACGGTGTGCGCGTGGGGGGGCACCTCACGTACCTCATACCAATTGCTGTAGGTGGTGGTCTCGGTGGGGCCATAGACATGCAGCAGGTGGCGCGGGGGGCCGACCTCCAGCACTCGCCGCACCCAGCGCGGATCTACAGCCTCGCCGCCGAACAGCACATAGTTCAAGGTGGCGAAGGCGTCCGGCGTCTCGCTGGCGATCAGATTGAACAGCGCCGTGGTCAGGAAGTAAGTGTCGATGCGCAGTTGGCGCAACGCCACTGCCAGTTGGCGCGGGGAAAGGGCAACCTCCTTGGGGATACCGACCAACACGCCGCCGTTCAGCCAGGCCCCCCAGATCTCCCAGGTGGCGGCGTCGAAGGAAGCGTTGGAGGCCTGCGCCATGCGCATGCCCGGCCAGAAAGGCATGTAGTTGCTGTTGAACACCAGCCGCGTGATGGCGCCTTGGGGCACGGCCACGCCCTTGGGCACGCCGGTGGAGCCCGACGTATAGATCACATAGGCCAGGTGCTTGGGCGTGGTCACGTGGAGCGGGTTGTCGGTGGGAAAGGCCGCGATCTGCTCCCAGTCGGCGTCGATGCACAGCACCTGCTGCGCCGACAAGCCGCCGTCCTCGGCTTTGGGCAACTGCCCCAGCAGGTGCGCCTGGGTCAGCACCAGCGGCACCCGGCCATCCTGCAGCATGAAGATCATCCGTTCAGGTGGGTACTGCGAGTCCAGGGGCAGATACGCGCCGCCGGCCTTGATGATGCCGAGCAGCGTCAACATCATGTCGAGCGAGCGGTCCATGTACACGGCCACCAGCACGTCCGGCCCGACCCCGCGCTGGCGCAACGCGTGGGCAAGCTGGTTGGCGCGGCTGTTCAACTCGCGATAGGTGAGCTGGCGGTCATCATAGACCACAGCCACCGCCTCAGGCGTGCGCTCCACCTGCGCCTCGAATAGCTGCGCCAGGGAACGATCGCGCGGAATATCGGTGGTGGTGGCGTTCCATTCCACTAGGATCTGCCGGCGTTCGGCAGGGCTGAGCAGGTTCAGGGTGGCCACCGGCGTGTCGGGGTTCTGGGCGATCGCATCGAGCAAGTTGCTCAGGTGCTGCGCCATGCGCGCTGCCGACGCCTCGTCCCACAAATCGGTGCTGTACTCCAAGGCCGCGGTCAGCCCTTCATCCTCGCCCAGATCGGTCATGAACAGGGTGAGGTCGGTCTTGGCCGTGCGGGTGTGGACGTCCACGGGCGTAAGCTGCAAGTTAGGAAGCTGTAAGCGCCGCAGCGGACGGTTGTCGAGGTCGAAGAGCACCTGGATGAGGGGGGTGGCGCTCAGGTTGCGCTGCGGTTGCAGCTCTTCCACCAGGGCCTCGAAAGGCAAGTCCTGGTTTTCCTGCGCGTCCAGCACGGTCTGGCGCACCTGGCGCAGCAGCTCGCGGAAGGTCAGGCTGTCCGACTGGCCATCAGCGGCGAAGCGGCTGCGAATGACCACGGTGTTGACGAAGAAGCCGACCAGCCCTTCCAGCTCCGGCCGACTGCGGTTGGCCATCGGCACGCCCACACAGATGTCGGGCGTCGCCTGGCCGGTGTAGCGGTAGAGCAGCGTCTGGAAGGTAGCCAGCAGCGTGGCGAAGAGGGTGGTCTGCTCCTGCCGCGCCAGCGCCCTGAGCCGGCGGCTGACCCCTGGCTCCATTGCGAACGTGTACACCGCGCCCGCAGAGGAGCGCACGGCCGGCCGCGGCCGGTCGGTAGGTAGCTCCAGCAGCGGCGGGATGCCGGCCAGCTGATTCTTCCAATAGTCCAACTGGCGCTGGAGCGGCGAGGGCTGGCCTTCGGCTGACGGTTGGGTTAGCCAGCGGCGCTGCCAGTCGGCGAAGTCGGCGTATTCCAGAGCCGGCTGTGGCAGCTTGATGGCGCGACCATCCGCGGCCGCGGCATACAGCGCCACCAGCTCCTGCATGATCACGGCCAGGGACCAGCCGTCGGCCACGATGTGGTGCAACGTGAGGACGAAAAGGTGGTCTTGGGGACCCAGGCGCAGCAGCCGACAGGCCAGCAGCGGCGGCGCGCTAAGGTCGAACACCCGGCGCGCCTCGGCCACGGCGCGTTCCAAAACGGCGGCAGGCAAGACGACGTGTAGGTCAGTGCCGTTGTGAGCGCGCAATCCGTCGGCTTGGTTCCCCGTCCCCTGACCGCTGTCGCGTCCGTCCCTCTGTTCGGCCATCAGGTGGCTGATGTCCTCCACCGCCACTGTTACGGCCACGTGCGGGGCGACGGTCTGCACGGGCGCGCCGTCCTCGGTGTGGAAGGCCGCGCGCAGTTGCTCGTGGCGCGCGACCACGGCGTTCAGACTCTGCTCCAGCAGGGCGGCGTTCAGCGGCCCAATAATGCGCAGCGCGATGCTGATGTTGTAGAAGGGGCTTTGCGGGTCGATCTGGTGCAGTGTCCACATGCGCTCCTGGGCGAAGGAGAGAGGGAACGCGCTGCGATCGGCACGCGGTGGGATGACCTCGCGGCTGGAGGTCTGTTGCTTCAGCCGCGCCAGCAACAAAGCTCGCTTTTCCGGCGAAAGTTGGTCCAAACGTTGCATTAGGTCGGTCATGGTCGTCTCTCACGCGCTTTCTAGCAACTGGCGGGCCTCTTCGTCGGACATGGCTTCTAGCTCCGCCAGCAGTCTGGCCAGCTCCTCCCCTTCCTGCTGCGCCAGCAGGCTTTCCTCGATGGCCGCGGCCAGCCCAGCCACCGTGGGTGTCTCGAAAAGTCGGCGCAGGGAGAGCTCGACGCCGTAGGCATCCCGCACCTGCGCCATGATCTGGGTAGCCAGCAGCGAATGGCCGCCCAGGTCGAAGAAGTTGTCGTGGATGCCCACGCGCTCCACACCCAGCACGCGCTGCCAGATGCGCACCAGCTCGGCCTCTAGCGGATTGGAGGGCTCGACATAAGCAGAGGAGATCTGGCTGCTCAGATCGGGCGCCGGCAAGCGCCGCCGATCGACCTTGCCGCTGGCGGTGAGGGGCAGGGCCTCCAACAAGACGAAGGCGGACGGCACCATGTAGGCGGGCAGACGGCTTTCGGCAAAGCGTCGCAGCTCACCGGGCAACGTGTCGGCGCCGTCGCCATCCCTGGACGCTGCTACCACGTAAGCTACCAGGCGGCGCTCGGTGGTGCGGGCAGGGACGTCGGAAGCGGCGGGAACGGCGGTCGCCGGCGCAACGACGGCGGCCTGCGCCACGGCAGGATGCTCCGCCAACACCGCTTCGATTTCGCCCAGCTCGATGCGAAAGCCGCGGATCTTCACCTGCTGGTCGAGGCGACCAAGGAACTCCAGGTTGCCGTCGGGCAGCCAGCGCACCAGGTCGCCGGTGCGGTAGAGGCGGTGGCCGGTGGCCGGTGACCGGTGAAAGGTGAAAGGTGAACGGTGAACGGTGAACGGTGAGGGGTGGTCGGCGTTGGAGGGCTGATCACCGCTCGCCGGTGGCTGATCACTGGTTCCTGGTAACCGATCGCTGATCCCCGTGAACGGGTCCGGCACGAAGCGTTCCGCCGTCAGGTCGGGCCGGTTGAGGTAGCCCAGGGCCAGGCCGGCGCCGCCCAGGCAGAGCTCGCCGGGGACGCCGATGCCGGCCAGGCATCCGGCGGGGTCGAGCACGTAGGCCCGCCGATTGGGCAAGGGGCGGCCGATGGGCGCGGCGCGGCCCACCCCGCGCGGGCGGTAATCGGGCGGCACCTCGAAGGTGGTAGCAGTGATGGTGGCCTCTGTCGGGCCGTAGGCGTTCAGCATGCGAACATGGCGCCACGGAGACTGCTGCCACAGCCTCAGGCTCTCCGACGTGAGCGCGTCGCCGCCGACGATGATCAGGCGCAGCGTCCTGGCCGCCTCGACTGCCTGCGGCGCGGCGCTCAACGTTTGCGCCACCCCGTTCCAGTAGGCCGGCGGCAGGTTGATCACCGTCAGGCCGTGCTGGGCCACCACGGCCGGGAAGCGGTCAGCCGGCCAAATCTCCTCCCCGCGCATCACCAGCGTTGCACCCGATGTCAACGTGGTCAGGATCTGCTCTAGGCCCTGGTCGAAGGTGTAGGCCGAGAACTGCAGGACCCGATGCGAGGGCGTGAGCTCGAAATGGGCAGCCACGTCGTGCAGGTGTTGCGCCAGGGCGCCGTGGGAGATCAGCACTCCCTTGGGCACGCCCGTGGAGCCGGAGGTGTAGATGATATAGGCCGGGGCAGCGGGGGTGGGGAGATTAGTAGACTGGTAGATTGGGGAGTGCTGGGCGACGGCGGGCCAGTCGGTGTCCAGGCGCACGAGCTGCAGGCCTGCGGTTGCCGGCTTCCAGGTTCCAGCTTCCAGCAGCTGCTCCTGTGTCACCACCACGCGCGCGGCGCTGTCTGTCAGCATGAACGCAATGCGCTCGGCAGGGGTATCGGGGTCGAGAGGCAAAAAGGCTGCCCCCGTTTTGAGCGCGCCCAGGATGGCCACAGCCACGGCTGGTGTGCGCCGCAACAGCAGGCCCACCACGTCGCCGGGTCCCACCCCCAGCCCGCGCAGGTAGGCGGCCAGTTGGCTTGCCCGGCCGTTCAGCTCCGCGTACGTCAGCTCCTCCAGCCCCGCCGGTTCCCCTGTTTCCTTTCCCCCCGACGTTGCCTTGGTTGCCGTTGCCTCCGCCATCCTCACCGCCACCGCCTGCGGTGTGCGCGCCGCCCACGCCTCGAACATGACCGCCACGGAGCGCGTCTCGCTGTAACCGGTGTCGGTGGCGTTCCACGCCTCCAGCACCTGGCGTTCCTCGGCCGGCGAGAGCATGGGCAGGTCGTCCACAGCCCGGTCGGGGTCGGCCGCGATGCTCTCCAGCAGGGCCACGAAGCGCTCGACCATGCGCTCGGCGCTGGCGGCGTCGAAGAGGTCGGTGTTGTAGTTCAGGTAGCCGGTCAGCCCCTGCGCTCGGTCGTAGGTCAGGGAAAGCGCCAGGTCGAACTTGGCGGTGCCGGGGTCCACCGGCAGCGGTCGCGCAGTCACGCCGGCCAGGGAGAGCGCGGCCAACGGCTCCACCTGCAGGTCGAACATCACCTGGAACAACGGGGAGTGGCTCATATCGCGCGTTGGCTGCAGCGCTTCCACCAACAGCTCGAAGGGCACATCCTGGTGCGCATAAGCGTCCAGCGCGGTCTGATGGACCCGGCGCAGCAGCTCGCGGAAGGTCAACCGGCCGCCGGGCTGCGACGGTTCCAGGCTCGTGCGCAGCACCAGGGTGTTCAGCAGGAAGCCGATCAGCCCCTCGGTCTCCGGGCGGTTGCGGTTGGCCACAGGCGTGCCGATGCACAGGTCGCGGGCCATTTGGCCGGAGTGGCGGTAGAGCAGCACATCCAGTGCGGCCAGCAAGGTCATGAACAAGGTGGCGTTCTCCTGCCGGCCGACGGTCTCCAGGCGCTGCATCAGCGACGATGACACAGGCGGCAGCCAGGCGTTGGCGCCGTGGGTGGTCTGCACCGGAGGACGCGGGTGATCGGTAGGCAGGTCCAGCGCGGGCGCGTCGGCCAGTTGCGCGCGCCAATAGGCGAGCTGCTGCTGGAGCGGCGTGGTCTCGGACCCGCCGTCGACCCCGGCCAGCCAGGCGCGCTGCCAGGCAGCCCAGTCCACGTACTGGATGGGCAGCGGCGGCAGCGCAGCCGGATGACCGCTCACCGCAGCTTCGTAGCAAGCCACCAGCTCACGGATCAGCACCCCCACCGACCAGCCGTCGGAAACGATGTGGTGCATGGTGAAGAACAGCACGTGCTCGCTGCCGTCCGGGCTGAGCCGCAGCAAGCGACCGCGCAGCAGGGGGCCGACGGACAGGTCGAACGGGTGCTGCCCTTCGGCGCGCGCTAGGCGCAGCACCTCGGCCTCCCTGGCGTCAGGAGACAGGTTGCTCAGGTCGGTAACGGCAAGGCTGACCGGATGGCTGTCCAGGATGGTCTGCACCGGCCGGCCGTCCTGTTCGCCGAAGACGGTGCGCAGTGACTCGTGGCGTTGGATCACCTGGTTCAGCGCCTGCTCCAGCGCTGCAGGGTCTAAGGGGCCGACCAGGTGCAGGGCGGCAAAGTTGTTGTACAGCGGGCTGCCGGGGTCGAGCCGATCCAGGAACCACAGCCGCTGTTGGCCGTAGGAGAGGGGCAGCTCGCCTTCCCGCGGCGCGCGGGGGATGGCGCCCAGGGCCGGTTGCGCGGCGGCTGCGGCCGGCGCTGCTTGGCCGGCGGTGAGCTGCTGCGCGATCACCTGGGCCAGGCCGGCCACGGTCGGCGACTCGAACAGGTTGCGCAAGGGGAGCTCAACGCCGTAGGCGTCGCGCAGGCGTGAGACGATCTGCGTGGCCAGCAGAGAGTGGCCGCCCAGCTCGAAGAAGTCGTCGAAGACGCCGATGGGCGCAATGCCTAGGATCTGCGACCATAGCGCGGCGATCTGTTCTTCTCGCTCGGTGCGCGGGGCCACGTAAGGTGTGCGCAGGGCGGGCCGGGCATGGGCGGCATCAGCCGCGACTGCCGCAGCCGGCTCTGACCGCGGCTCCGTGGCCGCGGCCGGCTGTTCGATCCATTGCGTCAGGCGGGCAGGCAGGTCGGCGGTGGACACCACCACGTGCGGTGTGTGCCGCGGGTCCAGGCTGAGCAGGCGCCGCAGGGCGCTGATGCCTTCGGACGGCTGCAGAGCCAGGCCCATCAGGCCAGGGGCGTCGGTCGCCGCAGCGTCGAAGTTCCACGTGTCCCAGGCCACGCTGAGCCAAGGCGCGTGGCCCTGGGCAAAGGCGTCCAGGTAGGCGTTGGCGGCCGCGTAAGCGCCCAAGCCGGGGCCGCCCAGCACCGCAGCCAGAGAGGATTGCAACAAACAGAAGTCCAGGGCGATGCCGTCCAACGCCGCGGCCAGAGCCTGCGCGCCGCCGGCTTTGGCGGCAAACTGCTCCGCCCAGTCAGCCGGTGTTAGGGCGTTGAGGGGCTTGAGCGCAGCCTCGCCGACCAGGCCGGCCGCGTGGATCACACCGTGCAGCGCGCCAAAACGGTCCAAGGTCTGGCCCACGGCCGCGGCCACCTGGCGCCGGTCGCTCACGTCGGCTTCGATCACCAGCACCTCGGCTCCGGCCGCTTCCAGCGCGTGCAGGCGGCGAATTCGGTGGCTGGTCGGATCGGCCTCGCCCCGTTCGGCCAGCCAGCGCGGCCATTGCTCCCGCGGCGGCAGGGGGGATCGCTCGACCAGGGCCAGCCGCGCCTGCACGGCCTCGGCCAGATGTTCAGCGATGGTGAGGCCGATGCGGCCTAGACCGCCGGTGATCAGGTAGACGCCCTGGGGGCGCAGCCGGGCTTCGGCCTCGGCGGCAGCAGGCAAGTGGAGTGGTTCGTAGGCCGGTAGCCAGCGGTGCAGCCGGCGGTGACCGCCACGCAGCGCCACCACCGGTTCACGGGTCACAGTCAGCAGCTCGCTCACGAGGGCGGGCGTCGCCGTGGCCAAGGAGACAGCCGCGTCGGCGAGGTCGATACTGCGACAGGTGACGTGGGGGATCTCCTGGGGGAGCACGCGGCACACGGCCGACGCCATGGCGGCCTCTGGCTGGAGCGTCTCGTCGCCGACCACCAGATGCGCGCCGGCGGTGATCACGTCCAGGTGAATCGGCCGGGCCGGCAACGCCGGCAAAGCCTGTGCGAGGTACACCAGGCGGCTGAAGCCGCCACTACCAAGGGGCGGTTCGTCCCCGGTAGCAACGTCCTCACGCGTCATCTCCGCCGCGCCCCACAGGTTCACAATGCGATCGGGCGCCAGGCCGTTGGCTTGCAGCGCCTCGAACAGGTCGCGGTAGTCGTCGGCGGCGCCGGGATCGATCGTGACCACCAGCGCGCCCACAGGCGGCGGTGCGGTTGTGGCCTCGCGACCGCCGTTGGACAACGGCGCCAGCGCCAACTGCGTTCCTGCGTGCACCACCACGCCGTGCGCTCCGGCGGCAGCCAGGCCCGCGATCACCCCGGCGCTCAAACCGTCGTCAGCGCCGGCGAATACCAGCCAGGTGCCGGCCGCAGCGTCTGCGGCCGCGGGCCGGCTGTGGTCCACTCGACGCCAGCTAGGAACGTAGAACCAGCTCGCCAGATCGGGTCGTTTGGCGATGGTGGGCTGAGCTCCGGCGGCGCGCTCATCGGGCCGATCTGGTTCGACCCAGAAACGCTGGCGCTCGAACGGGTAGGTGGGCAAGGGGATGCGATAGCGCTCCTCGGCGGCGTAGAATGCCTGCCAATCCGGGGCCACCCCCGCCAACCAGAGTTGGCCCAGCGCGCTGAGCAGCACTGCCTGGTCGTCCTGGCGGTCCTGAGGATGGCGCAGCGACGTGACGACAACCCGTTGCGGGCCGATGGCGGGGTGGCTGCGCGCCAGGCTGGCCAGCGCCCGGCCCGGCCCCACCTCGAGGAAAACGCGCTCCGCATCTTGCGCCAGCGTGGTCAGGCCCTCGGCGAAACGCACGGCCTGGCGCAGGTGTTGCACCCAGTAGGAGGCGTCGGTTGCTTGGTCCGGAGTGATCCAGTTGCCGGTGAGGTTGGCGATGAAGGGCAGGGCCGGCGGGGC
Organism: Anaerolineales bacterium; assembly: GCA_034432445.1. Taxonomy (GTDB): domain Bacteria; phylum Chloroflexota; class Anaerolineae; order JAAEKA01; family JAAEKA01; genus JANWYQ01. The sequence goes on along the minus strand of DAOUBX010000185.1, from coordinate 3,136 downwards.
CAGCCGCACCCGACGCACAGCAGCAGCGAAGGCCGGCAGAATGGGGTCCATCATGGCGGAGTGGAAGGCATGGGAGGTGTGCAGCCGGCGGCAGGAGACGCCTTGCGCCTGGAGCGCCAACTCCAGCGCGTCCACGGCGTCGCTGGGGCCGGACACGACGCACAACCCAGGCGCGTTCACTGCAGCCAGGCTGAGCGACGGTCGCTCGCGCAGCAGCTCGCCCACCGCTTCTTCGTCCAAGGAGACGCTGAGCATGGCGCCGTGGGACACACTCTGCATCAGCCGGCCCCGTTCTGCCACCAACGCCAGCGCGTCCTCCAGGGTGAACACCCCTGCCAGGCAGGCCGCCACGTATTCACCGATGCTGTGGCCGATCATCGCCTCCGGTTGTATCCCCCAGTGCATCCACTGCTTGGCCAGGGCATACTCCACGGCGAACAGCGCCGGCTGCGTGACCGCGGTTTGGGTGAGCTGCTGGCTGGCCGCGTCCTCGTCGGCCGGCGCCGGGAAGAGCACACGGCGCAGGTCGAAGCCCAGGTGGCGTTGCAGCAGCGTGCAGCAGCGATCCAGCTCGGCGCGGAAAACCGGCTCCTCGCGATACAAGTCGCGGGCCATGCCGACGTACTGGCTGCCCTGGCCGCTGAACATAAAAACTACGTTGGGCGGAGCGGCGGAGGCAACGGCGGAGAGGGCTTGCCCAGGCGCCTCCAGCGCGGTTGCCGCCTCGACAGGGGAGCGAGAGACCACCATGCGACGCTGTGCGAAGGGCTTGCGGCCCACGTGCAGCGTGTAGGCTACGTCGGCGAGAGGAGCGTCAGGCCGGTCTCGCAGGAAATCGGCCAGGTTGTGGGTGGCTTGATCGAGGGCTGTGGGTGTGCGAGCGGAAAGGACCAGCAGTTGCCAGGGCCGCGAGGGCCGCTCTGCGGCCGGGATGGTCGATGGCGCTTCCTCGAGCACAGCGTGAACGTTGGTGCCGCCGATGCCGAAGGAGCTGACGCCGGCGCGGCGGGGGCGGCCGGCTGTGCGCGGCCAGGGCCGCAGTTCAGCGTTGACGAAGAAGGGACTGTGGGCGAAGTCAATGTTGGGGTTGGGCGCGGTGTAGTGCAGGCTGGGTGGCAGGGCCTCGTGGTGCAGCGCCAGCGCAACCTTGATCAGACTGGCCACGCCGGCGGCAGCGTCCAGGTGACCGACGTTGCTCTTGACCGAGCCAACGGCGCAGATCTGGCGGCGCTGGGTGTGGCGGTGCCAAACCTCGGTCAGCGCAGCGATCTCGATGGGATCGCCCAGCGCAGTGCCGGTGCCGTGCGCCTCGACATAACCGATGGTGTCCGGCGTCACATCGGCCAAGGTTTGTGCCATGGCGATCACTTCGGCCTGGCCCTCGACGCTGGGCGCAGTGTAGCCCACCTTGGCCGAGCCGTCGTTGTTGACGGCCGTCGCCCTGATGACTGCGTAGATGGTGTCGCGGTCCGCCAGGGCATCGGTCAACCGCTTGAGCACTACGATTCCCACGCCGTTGCCGCTGACCGTGCCGTTGGCGCCCGCGTCGAAGGCCCGGCAGTAGCCGTCGGGCGACAGGATGCCGCCTTCCTGGTAAAGGTAGCCGGCCTTTTGACGCGCGTTGACCGTGACGCCGCCAGCCAGGGCCAGGTCGCATTGGTAGTCCAGCAAGCTGCGGCAGGCCAGGTGGACGGCGACCAACGAGGTCGAGCAGGCCGTCTGCACCGTGTAGCTGGGCCCGCGCAGGTTGAGCTTGTAGGCGACGCGTGTGGCCAGGTAGTCCTTGTCGTTGGCCAGGCCGAGCTGGTAAGGCAACACGGTTGCGCGGACGCCGCGATTCTGCAGCAGGTTGAACATGAGGTAGGTGCTCAGCCCCATGCCCGCGAACACGCCAACCGCTCCGGTGTAGGTCTCCGGGTTGTAGCCGGCGCGCTCCAGGGCCTCCCACGCGGTCTCCAAGAACAGCCGCTGTTGAGGGTCCATGACCTCGGCCTCGCGCGGGTAGATGCCGAAGAAGGCCGCGTCGAACTGCTCGCTGCCCTCCAGCGCGCCCCCGCGGCGCACGTAGCGCGGGTTGGCCAGGTCGGCCGGGGAGGCGCCGGCCGCCAGCATCTCCTCCTCGCTGAAGTCGCGCACGCCCTCTACGCCGTGGCGCAGGAGCTGCCAGAAGGCTTCGATGTTCGGCGCGCCAGGGAAGCGGCCGGCCATGCCCACGATGGCGATGGTGCTGTCAGGGTTGAGCGGCGCGCTGCCGCTGATGATCTCGTCCATGCTTACTTGGATGGTGTGCGGCCGGCCAGCCGCTGGCGAGCGGCGACCTGGGCCTGCTGCATGCGCTGCCGTTGTTCGGCCAGCGCGGCCTTTTGCTTCTCGGCTCGTTCCTGCCCCTTGTCCACGCTGGAGGGCCCCGCCGCGCTTTGCGCCAGGTAGGCCGCCAACTGGCTGATAGTCGGATACTTGAACAGCTCGACGATCGGTACCTCGCGGCCCAGCGTTTGCTGCAACTGGCTGTGCACCTGCGCCAGCAGCAGCGAGTGGCCGCCCATGTCGAAGAAGTTGTCGTGGATGCCGACGTGTTCGACGCCCAGAGCGCGGCGCCACAGTTCAAGCAAGACGCGTTCCAGCTCTGTGCGCGGCCGCGCCGGCTCGCTCAGGGCAGCGGACGGCCGGCTCACGTCCATGCGCAGCAACGCCTGGCGGTCTACTTTGCCGCTGGAGGTCAGGGGCAGGGTGTCGAGGAAGACGATGGCGGCCGGCACCATGTAGTCGGGCAGGTGTTTGCGCAGGAACGCGCGCAGCTCGGCTTCCTGGGTAGTCGCAGCCTCAGCCGCTTCTGCAGCCGGATGACGGCTGGGGCCGTCACTGCCAAGGGGCTCGGCCGCGGCAAGGAAAGCGATCAAGCGCAGGTTCTCGCCGCTCTTGCCGGCCGGTGCGGCCCAGGCCGCTTCGCCGCGGGGAACCGGCTGCGCCACTACCACCGTTTCCTTCACCGCCGGATGCCGCGCCAGCACCGCCTCGATCTCGCCCAGCTCCACGCGGAAGCCGCGGATCTTCACCTGGTAGTCGGCGCGGCCGATGAACTCGATGGTCCCGTCGGGCAGCCAGCGGGCCAGGTCGCCGGTGCGGTAGAGGCGGT
>DAOUBX010000184.1:0-15771 GCA_034432445.1 Anaerolineales bacterium | reverse complement strand
CAGCACCAGGTTGGGGCTGTCGGCCGCGCGGCCGCGCAGCACGTTCAGCGCCAGGGTCAACACGTGGTTGCCCGTGTTGCCGGTGTTGATGATCACCAGCGGCCAGAAGAAGCTGTTCCAGGCGTAGAGGAAGGTGAAGGTGGCCAGCGTGGCCAGGGCGGGCGTCGCGGCCGGGATAAAGATGCGCCACAGGATTTGCAGCCGCGAGGAACCGTCGATCAGCGCCGCCTCCTCGATCTCGCGCGGGATGGTGATGAAGAACTGACGCATCAGGAAGGTACCGTAGGCGGTGAAGACCCAGGGGATGATCAGCGCGGCCAGCCGATCGGTCCAGCCGATCAGCACCATGAGCTGGTAGAGCGGCATGATCAGCACCACGAAGGGGATCATGATGGTGCCCAGGTAAAGCACGAACAAGGTGTCGCGGCCGGGGAAGCGCAGGCGGGCAAAGGCGTAGCCGCCCAAAACCGAGGTGGTCAACTGGCCCAGCACTACCATCAATGTCACCAGGGTGGTGTTGATCAGGGCGCGGCCCATGCCGTTCAGCTCCAGCACGTCGCGATAGTTCTGCGGGTGCGCAGTCACGCGCGTGACCGGCGGGCTGAGGCGCACGTTGGCCAGGGCCTCCACGCTAGGGTCTTCCGGGTCCACGAAACGGCCCAGTGCGGTCTGGCCAACGCGCACCATGGGCACAGTCTGGCCGTCGACGGGCACGTCGAACAACGGTTGCTCTTGGCCGTCCACCACCACGGTGGCCTGCTCCTGCTCGCCCGCGCCGGCCGTGGGCGTCACGTCGCTCAGCGGCACGGTGACGGTAGCCTGCAAGTCGTCGGCCGGCGCAAAGATGCCGACGCGCACCGTGGTCTGCGCCAACGCCATCTGGCGCGGCTCGCCGTCTACCTCCACCGTGTAGAGCGGCAGCGGCTGATCGAAGCCCGGCACCTCGACCGTCACCGGCGCGCGCGGCAGCAAGCGCGGCGGGTAGGAGAAGGTGTCGGCCGGCTCCTTGAGCGACGTGAACAGCATCACCAGGAAGGGGAAGATCACGATGAAGCCAAAGACGATCAGCACTGTGTACGCTGCGAGGTAGGTTATCGCTTTGCGCAGGCGATGGGAGCGATGCGACGGCATGGCAACAGCGGCGGCAGCGGTGGTTGCTGTTGGGGGGGCCATAATCGGTGCTCCTCTCACGCGTCGTAGGCGCCGCCGCGCTGGCGGCGGAACTGGATGATGGTGACGACGAAGATAGCCAGGAAGAGCACCCAGGCGATGGCCGAGGCGTAGCCCTGGCGGAAACGCTGGAAGCCGTTTTGGTACAGGTAGAGCACCATGCTCAGCGTCGAGTTGTTGGGTCCACCGGGCGGGTTGGTCATGATGAAGATGGGCTCGAAGACCTGGAAGGCCTGGATCAGCGTGGTGGTCACCACGAAGACGGTGGTCGGCGCCAGCAAAGGCACGGTGAGCTTGCGGAATTGCGCTGCAGCGCCGGCCCCGTCCACGGTGGCGGCTTCGTAGAGCTCCTTGGGGATGCTCTGCATGCCGGCCACGAAGAGTACGGTGTTGAAGCCCATGGTCTGCCAGGCCACCATGACGGCCACCGCCAGCAGGGCAGTGTCGGCGCTGGACAGCCAACGGATCTGCGGATCGACGATACTTAGGCCGAACAGGTTGTTCAGGGTGTTGACGCCGACGGTGATGCCGTAGTTGATCCAGCCCACAGCCGCGTTGTACATCCACTGCCAGATCAACGAGACCCCGACCACAGCCGCCACGCTGGGGATGAAATAGACCGCCCGGAAGAACTTCATGCCCGGCAGTTTGCTGTTGAGGATGCTGGCCACCAGCAACGCTGGGATCACGCTCAGCGGCACGGCGATCAGGCAGAAGACGAAGGTGTTGCGCAGCGAGATCCAGAACAGCTTGTCCTGCGCGCCGATGATGTAGCTGTTGCCGAAGAGCGTGAAGCGCAACAACTCATCGAAGACCTTGGTGTCGATTACCTCGGCGGCTAACTGGGCGGGTGAGCTGAGCTGAGCAAAGGTTAGGTTCAACAGCCGGGCGTAGTTGTCCAGCCCAACCCAATCGCGCGTGCCGAAGGCATCCCAGTTGGTGAAGCTGGTGTAGAGCGACAGCAGCAGGGGACCGGCGAAGAAGAGCAGAAAGCCCAGGAAGTTGGGCGACAGGAAGAGGTAGCCGCTGATGGTCTCGGAGCGGGCGTTGTTGGCGTGCATGGCCTCGGCCGTGCTCTGGCGAAACATGGCCCAGAACATGACGGCGAACAGCACGCTGCCCAGCAACAAGGCCAGGCGCACGGGCTGGAGCAGCTTGCTGGCCAGCGCAGGCCATCCTGGCAGGTTAGCGATGGCCAGAAAGAACAGCGCCAGACCGGCCAGCATGATGATCTTGCCCACCCGCTGGAAGGCCAGTTGCCGCTGCGGGTACTGTTCGTAGCGGTCGCCGAAGGAGCGCACCAGGTAGCCAACAAAAGTGATAAGCAAGAAGGGCAGGCCGCGGCCGAAGCGCTGGGCCAGGTCGTCGATGCCGGTAAACGCGCCCAGCAAGTGCAGCAGCATGGCCGCGCAGGCCAGAAAGCCCAGGTAATTGACCACCAGCGACAGCACGCGGCCGCGGTGGTCGCGGCGGTGGATCAGCGGCACGGCGGCCGCGCTCAGCACGGCCAGCAGCCCCACGACGCCTGCGACCACGAAGCGCAGCCCGCCCGGCACGCTGGTGAGGATAACATAGACTGCCGCAGCGCCGGCGATAGCTAACAGCCCCTGCCAAAGCAGCAGGATCAACAACCAGGTGTCAGCATGCGAGCGCCTGGCGGGCAGGCTTATGGTGGCCATAGGCGCCTCCTCATACAATTCGGCCGGGTTTTGCTCACGGATGACACGGATGAACACGAATCAGAGTTATCTAATCTGTGCCATCCGTGCCATCCGCGTCAATCCGTGGCCAATTTCTCGACGGGTTTTATTGAGTGAAGGCCTTGCCGGCCTCGTCGCAGATGGTGGCGCCGAACTGCTCGATGGTCTCCTGGCCGGTCATCAGGGCGCTGACGCGAGCGTCCATCACCGACACGAAGTCCGGCCAGCTGCCGGCCCACAGCGGGCCTTCGGCCACCGCGTTGTCCTGCAGGCCATTGATGAAGGCCTGGTTGTTGGCAGGCGGGGTAAAGGTTAGGAAGGCATCGATGGCCTCCTGGCTGACGCGGCTGGGGATGTTGGTGCCCATGGCCGAGATCTGCGCTTGGATGTCGGCGCGCGTCAGCGCTTGCAGCAGCTTCCAGGCCTCCTGCGGGTGCTGGGTCTTGGCGTTGATCACATAGGCGCCCCAGAACTGCCAGTTGCCAGCGTTGCCGGCCGGCCCCTTGGGCAGCTCCACCACGTCCCAGTCGAAGGTCACGGTGCGGATGCCGGGCGTGGCCCAGCGGCCGTTCTGGAACATGGCGACCTTGCCGGCGCGGAAGGGCGGCTCGCTGTCCTCGCCATAGGGTACGGCTACATCGTGGGTCTGGTACAGATCGCGCTCGAACGCCAGGCCAGCCAGCGACTCCGGTGAGTTCAAGTTGCAGGCGGTGCGGTTATCCTTGAAGAAGCCGCCGCCAGCCGCGTTCATCCACGTGCCGTAGGGGCCCCACCAGGCGTTGGCGCCGTAGCCGTAGATGTCGCTGCCCAGAGCGCGCACCTTCTGCGCAACGTCGAGGAAGGCGGCCCAGTCCCACTTGCCGGCCTTGGCCAGCTCAATGGGGTCATCGGCGCCGGCCTCAGCCAGCAAATCCTTGTTCAGATAAAGGACGAAGGTCGAGACGTCGCGCGGCAAGCCCCACAGGGCGCCGCTGCCCGCGCCATTCTGTGCGCTCTGCGGGTTGTAGGTGAGCGCGTCCATCGGGCCGCTGTAGAAGGCGTCGATGCTGAAGTCCGGCGTGGCCGCGGCCAGGTCGGCCAGGTTGAGGATCAGGCCGCGCATGGCGAAGTCGCCCACATCGGTGCCGGGGATCCAGAAGACGTCGGGGGCCGTGCCTGCGCCGATCTCGGTCTTGAGCACGTCCTGGTAGCTGGCGGTCTCGCTGCCGCCCGGCTCATAGACCAGCGCAATGTCGGCAAATTCAGCGTCGAGCTTGTCGCTGATGCTGGCATAGACGTTGGCCTCTTCTTGGTTGTCGGGGCGAGTGCGCCAGCGCAGGGTGATCTCGCCGGCGGGTTGAGCGGGCTGGGCGGGTTGTTGCGGCGCAGCCGTCGGTTGCTCAGCAGCAGGAGCCTGGGGCGCAGGAGTGGCCGGCGCACAGGCGGAGATAAGCATTGTTAGCACAACTAGCACGAAAAGCAGCTTCTTAGCCATGGGTCTCTCCTCCTTGGGAAAGAGTATGCAACACAAAACCGGATTGTTCGACAGAGCAAGGTGCTTGTCAGGCAACAGGAAACGCAATCACCTCCTTGGCAGTCTCCACAGCGTGCTCCGGGTTACCCTGATGACCGACACGCCTCGGTGCAGGAGGCGCGCACAATCAACTCTGTGGGCAACACAAGCTCTTCCGTGTCCACCGCCTTGCCGTCGATCAAGTCGAACAAGAGGCGGGCAGCCATGGCACCCATCTCCAGCGCCGGCTGACGTACCGTGGTCAGCGGCGGATCGAACAAAGCAGCGGCAGGGATGTCGTCGAAGCCTACAATGGACAGATCAGCGGGCACGGCCAGGCCCACCTCGCGGCAGCGCTTGATTGCGCCCATGGCCATGCGATCGTTGAACGCGAAAATTGCGGTCGGGCGCTGCGGCAAAGCCAACAGCTGCTCGGCCGCGCGATAGCCGCTGGCATCGGTGAAGTCGCCCCAGGCCAGCATCTGGGGGTCCCACCCCAGCCCAGCCTCCGCCAACGCCTGCTGATGGCCCTCCAAGCGACGGCTCAGAGCCGTGATTTGGGGTACGGCGCTGATGACGCCGATTCGTCGATGGCCCAGAGCGAGCAGATGGTGGGTGGCGGCGGCGGCGCCCTCGCGGTCATCGGCGTGCACCGTGTGCCGGCCGCCCACCGCGTGGTAGCCAATGCCCACCGTGGGAAACATTTGCGTCAGTGGTTTGGGACCGGCGCCGGTGAAGGCGCTGCTGGCCACCACAATCACGCCATCAGCGTATTGGCTGCGCACCGCGCGCTGGTAAGGGCCCACGGCGCTGTCCTCGGCATTGCTGCCGCGCGTGGGACGATCGCCGGTTGAAAGCAAGATGTTGTAGTGGTGGGCCTTCGTTTCTTGCTCGATGCCGCGAATCAGCTCGAGCAAGTGGGGGTCAGAATACAGGTAGTCCGAGGTGTAGGGGATAACCAGGGCCAGCAGGTAAGTGCGCGCTTTGCTTAGGCCGCGCGCCGCTAGACTGGGCACATACCCGAGCTCCTCGATGCTTGCCAGCACCTTGGCGCGCGTCCTTTCGCTCACGTAAGGCGTGTTGGAGAGCACTTTGGAAACGGTGGCTGTGGATACGCCGGCCCGCTTGGCCACGTCGTAGATGGTTGCCGCCATGGCAACAGCCTCGGTTACAGCTTGCGTGTTGGTTGGGGACCGCTTGATCGCGCTGCAGAGAGGGGACGAGGGCGATCGGTAAGCGGTTAACTATCAGGCCAAAGAATAAGCGGCTCCATAGGAAACCGCTTAACTAATTACAGCGCCAGTTTAACACCGTTTCTGGCGCTTGTCAAGAGGGTTGTTGTCGCTTTTTTGCGCCGATTTGCGTCGCGCGCCGAGCGTAGAGCATCCTCTCACGTCCACTGCTGCAGCCACGCGACAACCGTCGCCAGCACCGCCTGCTGCTCCGGCTCGTTGTGCGTCTCGTGGTATAGTCCGTCCCACAGCTTCAGCGCACAGTTGGGGGCCTTGGCCGCGAACTCCTGGCTGGCCTGGTGGGAGGTGAGGCGGTCGGCCGTGCCGTGCATCAGCAGCAGGGGCACAGGGAACTCGGCGGCGTGGGCGATGGCCCATTCACCGGCCTCCAGCAGGCTGACCCCCAGCCGCGCCGAGAGGCGGTCATGGTTGAGGGGGTCGGTCTCGTAGGCGCTGATGACGGCCGGATCGCGCGACAGCCCAGCCAGCTCCAGCCCGTTAGGCAGCGTGAAGGCCGGCCACAGCCGGTTCATCAGCCGGCCGGCGGCCAGTTGCAGCGCCGGCGGCCGGAAAGCAGTGCGCAGGCCGGGGCTGGTGGCAACGACGCCGGCCAGGGCGGGTCGACGTCGCAGCGCGTAGTTGAGCACCTCGTTGCCGCCCAGGCTGTGGCCATAGAGGAAGCGTGGCTTGCCGGGGAAGCGCTGCTCGGCCTGCGTCAGCAGCAGGCCGATGTCGTCCATGAGCGCGTCGTAGGAAGGGATGAAACCGCGTTTGCCGCCAGAGCGTCCGTGTCCGCGCTGGTCGCAGGCCAGCACCGCATAGCCGGCCGCGTTCAGCGCCGCAGCCACATGGCCGTAGCGGCCGCAGTGCTCGCCCAGGCCATGCACCAGGCAGACGACCGCGCGCGGCTCAGCGTCCGGTTCCCAGCATCGACCCACCAGCGGCAGGCCGTCCGCACTTTGCCACTGTACATCGGTATATCTCATGGCCAACAGTCCTTACTCTGGTCGCCGCAATGAAAGGACTGGCCAGTTGTTCGTTTTTAGCCCTGGCCAGTCCTTGCCTGTGAGCTCGCCGGGATGCTTTGCCGAGCCTCGGCATGACGGGCGACGTTCATCGCTATGGCACGTCCTGCGGCTGCGGGACGGGAAACTCGCCATCGCTCTAGTCAAAACCCGGAGGCCCGAGAGCTCCCTCAGTTCCTCCAGTTTTTCTAAGTTCCTCTCAGTCGCCCGCTCGCGCCGCCAGCTGCCGATCGATCATGAACAGCGCGGCCGGTGAGTCGCCTACCATGCGAAGCTGAGCCATGATCGCGCTGGCGTTCTTCTCCTCCTCCACCTGCTCATCGATGAACCACTGCAGCATGACCTGGGTGGGGTAGTCGCCTTCCTGGACGGCCAGCGCGTACAGGTCGTGGATCGACTTGGTGACCTTCTGCTCGTGCGCGTAGGCGGCCTCGAAGACGGCCAGCGGCGAGGCGAAGGTGGCCGGCGGTGCGTCGATGGCCTGCAGCGTGACGCGGCCGCCGCGGTCGATGATGAAATCGAAGATTTTCATGGCGTGTTCCTGCTCTTCGCCGGCCTGCTTGCGCATCCAGTGCGCCGCGCCGGGCAGGTTCTCGGCCTCGAAGTAGGCCGCCATGGAGAGGTAGATGTAGGCCGAGTGCAGCTCCTTCTGCACCTGGTCGTTAAGCGCCTGTTGGACGGTTGGATTCAACATAGTGATTTGCCTCCTGTTGTTCGCGAACAGTGAACGGTGACCGCTCTACGGTGAACGGTCAAGGGTGGGCCGTGCAGAGCGTTGGGAGTGCGTGTTGCGCTGTGGTGGCCACGAGCGGCATTATAGCACAGGTGCGGATAGTCCATGAAGACGAAGACGAGTGTTGAAGCCATCGACCTTGGCCGCGCGGACGTGCACTATCCCACGCTATCCCACACTATCCCACAGATATCCCACACTTTCCCTCGTTATGCGCAGCGATAGTAGCCTAACATCTGCGGCCCTCGCCCGCGCCCCAACCTACGACTCTGTTTGCTTTCGTGGCCGGCGCCGCCGGGACGACCGGTGCGGCGCGCCGTGGCGTTTGTATACACACTACGCGACCCTGCGCCGCGCCGCAGTCGCTAGCAGCAATCGGTGGCGGGCACTCGCGTCTGCGGTGGCGAGGGTGTCCGCAGAGCCGGCTGAAGCCGCAGCCGCTTGCACGCGCCCGCACCTGACTGGTCTCCTTCACTTCATGATGTAGTACGTGGCGCGCTTTTCGCCGATCTTCATCAGCAAGTCCTTGTCCACCAGATCGGCCAGGTCGCGGCGGATGGTCTCCGGGCTGACGTCGGGACAAAGGGCCTGAAAGGCGCTGTTGGTGATGCGACCATGCTCGGCGACGTAGGCCATGGCTTGTTCTTGCCTTGGGTTGAGCAGCAAGTTGCCCCAGCGCTGTTCTTGCGGCGCAGCGCTGACCAGCCCATCGCCGTGGCCATACAAGGTCACCCGAAAGCCGGCGGCCGTCTCCTCGAAGCGCGGCGCCGGCAGACCTGCCTCTTGCATGGCTGCAATCATGCGGTCGATGCCATAGCCTAGCCGCTCGATGAAACCCAGGTCGCTCAGCACCTGCACGATCACCTCGTTGCGGCTGAAGCGCTCGGTCAGCAAGTTGTCCAGGGTGACGTGACCGGGCAGCCGGCCTGGGCTGTAGACCTCCAGTCGGTTGCTGAACATCAAGAGGCGGATGCTGTCCCCGCGCACGCTGTAGTCGCGGTGGGCGACGGCGTTCACCACGGCCTCGCGCGCCACGGCCAGCGGGTACTCCGGCACCTCCTCGCGCGTGAAGCTGCGGATGCGCATGCCGCGACGCACGTTGGCCGCGATGAAGGCTTCAGCGCGCCGAATCTGCTGCGGCAGAGTGCCCTGAATATCCTCCCGCACGAACTCATCGCCCATGGTCGCGCCGGCATAGCGCACGGCGATGATCTCGGCCGAGGGCAGGAACTGCTGCGGGTTGCGGCCGAAGAGCAGCAAGCCGGCATAGGTCGGCACGGTGGCGGCGTCGCCGGGGCCGGTCGCCTTCAGACAGCCGCGCGCCAGCAGCGCGGCCGTCAGCGAGGTGGCCGCTAAGCCGGGCAGCCGCTCCAGGTATCGTGCGGCCAACACCTCGTCCAGGTCCTCCGGGCGGGCGTCCATGGCTGGCAGCGACTCGAAGCTGACCGTGCCGCGCGCCAGCAGCAACGCGCGCAGCTCCGGCGTCGTCAAAGGCCGATTCTCCTTGCCGGTGCGTGTCAGGTACTGTCCTTTCAGGCTGTAAGCATGCGACAGACCGGGCGGCACGTGCACCACGCACACGTCCACGCCATCGACGGTCACAATCTCGGGCAGCGGCAGCACCAGCGGCGGATCGGCCTGCAACGCCGCCGCCACTGTGCGGTCTTGCGCCTCGCGCGGCGAGGCGATGCCGCTCGGCCGGCCGGCCGTGTTCACGCCGATCACCACCGTGCCGCCGTGGGCATTGGCCAACGCCACCAGCGTCTCGGCCAGACGCCGCGGGTTGGCTAGGTCTGGCAAGAAGGCCAGGGTTGGGCCTTGATCGGCCCGCAGCCACGCGCGGACTTGTTCGGGAGAGGTGTGATAGGGCGAGGCAACGCGTGTGTCCATAGACTACTGCACCTGTACCACTTGCGTAATCAACCAACGAGCGGTTTCCTTCACCGTCTGAGGCTTCTTCTCCTCCAGCGTCCACAAGTACTCACGCGTGACGCCCATCTCATCAGCCAACCGGCTCGTGACCAACACCGTCGAGACTGCGCCTTGGCCCAGACCCTGGCTGCCGGCCGTCGAATCATAAGTCAAGCTGACCACGCGACCTGGCAAGCTAGATGCGCTGCGGTTCACGGCCTCGACGCTGTCGCCTTTTACCAGACCCTCCTTAACGTTCTTGTCGCTGCTGAGCAACCACGCCAATACCACGGCCTCAGGATAGGTCGGCGCAGTGGGTGTGCCCTGACAAAAGACGATCGTGGGCTGTTCGGAGACGGGAAACTGAAAGCTATTCGGTGTGCGCCGGTACACCGTCTTCTTACACAGGTTGCTGCGCTCGTTCAGCCGGTCCAGCGTGGTAATCGTGCGCGCCACCGTACCTGGGCCACGCTCATTGATGGCCACGTTGTAGCTGCCCACAAAGTGGGCGACGCCGTAGCCCCGCTCCAAGCCTTGCCATTGGAAAATCGACAGCCGCGTTGCCACGCCATTGGTCTTGCCCCAAACGTTGAGCTCATTGAAAATCGTGTCTTCCTCTTGGCGCGCCGGGGCCAAACTTGTCAGCTCATAACCGACGGCGGTGTTGCCAAGATACCCCTGGCCCTTGCCCTCTCGCCAGTCGGGCAACAGGCGATAGGGCACCAAAAAAGCAGAGGGTTGATAGGGAAAAGGGACGATGGTTTGCGGGTCATATTGAGCTGCGTCCTGCTGAGCATCGTAGATCACGCCGCCGATGGGCCCGGCCGCGCCGTCGGCGCCGACGTTGTCGTATGTGAAAAACAGCAGCCACTCCTTGTCCTCGTCGCCATCGATGCTCAGCGCCTGCAACGGTTCCTTGGCGCCTTCCGGCGTCACGATGCGCCATTCGGTGGGCATCAAGTCCTCCAGGGGCAAGGGCAGCTGTGTTTTCTCCTGCCGGCATCCGCTCAGCAGCAGCGCCGCGAGAGCGAAACAGGCAAGAACGACAAGTGCCAGCCTCGGCCTAGCCCCACGCTGCGGCATACGTTTCTGATGGATTGGCGTTTCCAAGACCATACGCCCTCGCTTTCATCCAGCGCCGCCTGCAGCCTAGCGAACATGGGCCGCTTGCCGGTAGCCGCCGGTCGGCTGTCTCATGGCCGCAGTCGGCTGTTTATCCCTCGCTGCCGCTGCGCTTGTTGCGCTTGCGTGCAACCACCGTCGGCGCAGGTGGTGCGCTTGGCAGCGGCGGCAGCAAGGTGTACTCCAACACCTGGCGCATCGTGCTCACCGGCGTGATCTGCACCGCGCGGCGGATGCGCGCCGAGATCTCGACCAGGTCCTTCTCGTTCTTCTGCGGGATCAGCATCATCTTCAAGCCGGCGCGATGTGCAGCGATGGCCTTCTCCTTGAGCCCACCGACCGGCAGCACGCGGCCGCGCAGCGTGATCTCGCCGGTCATGGCCACATCGCGGCGCACAGGGCGGTTGGTGAGCGCCGAGATCAACGCCGTCGCCATGGTGATGCCCGCGCTCGGGCCGTCTTTGGGCGTAGCGCCCTCCGGCAAATGAATGTGCACGTCCAGGTCGTCGAAGCTGGCGGGGTCGATGCCCAACTCCTCGGCGTGCGACCGCGCGTAGCTCAACGCGGCCTGAGCCGACTCTTGCATGATCTCACCCAACTGGCCGGTCAGCAGCAAGTTGCCCTTGCCCAGCATCAACGTCACTTCTACTTGCACCAGGTCGCCGCCGGCTTCTGTCCAGGCGACGCCCGTGGCCACCCCCACCTCGTCCTGCTCCTCAGCCGCGCCGTAGGAGTACTCCGGCGGCCCTAAATAGCGGGTGACGAGGGAGGGGGTGATGCGATGGGGCGCCGACTTGCCCTCGGCTACCCGCCGCGCCACCTTGCGACAGATGTTGGCGATACAGCGCTCCAGGTTGCGCAGTCCTGCCTCGGAGGTGTACTCGCGGATCAACACACGCAGGGCTGCCTCGCTAAAATGCAAGCCGTGGCCGGTCAGCCCTGTCTGCTCCAGTTGGCGGGGGATCAGGAAATCCTGCGCAATGCGCAGCTTCTCCTCCTCGATGTAGCCGGGGAAAGAGATCACCTCCAGGCGGTCCAGCAGGGGCTCGGGAATGGGATCGAGCAGGTTGGCCGTGGCAATGAAGAACACCTGGCTCAAGTCATAGGGCACATCCAGGTAGTGATCGCTGAACTCGCGGTTCTGCTCCGGGTCGAGCACCTCCAGTAGGGCGGCGGCCGGGTCACCGCGAAAGTCCAAACCCAGCTTGTCGATCTCGTCGATCATGAACACGGGGTTGATCACGCCGGCCGTGCGCATGGCATGAAGAATGCGGCCAGGCAGGGCGCCGATGTACGTGCGGCGATGGCCGCGGATCTCCGCTTCATCGCGCACGCCGCCCAGGCTGATGCGCACGAACTTGCGCCCCAGCGCCTGGGCAATGGAGCGCCCCATGGAGGTCTTGCCTGTGCCGGGCGGGCCCACCAGACACAAAATCGGCGTGCTCATTTTGTCCTGGGCCAGCTTGCGCACCGCCATGTGCTCCAGGATACGATCCTTGGCTTTGGTCAGGCCATAGTGGTTCTGCGCCAGCACACGCGCCGCGTGGGCGATGTCCATGTTGTCCATTGTGGCCGTCGCCCACGGCAACTCCACCAGCCAGTCGAGGTACGAGCGCACCATCGTCACCTCGGGCGCAATAGGCGGCATGGCGGCCAGACGACGCAGCTCTTGATCGGCTTTCTCACGCGCTTTGGCGGGCATCTGGGCCTGCTCGATCCGGCTGCGCAACTCCGCCAGCTCGCGGCTCCGCTCGTCCAGCTCGCCCAGCTCGGCCTGGATGACCCGGATTTGCTCACGCAGATAGAACTCGCGCTGCGACTTGTCCACCTCCTCCTGCACCCGCGCTTGAATGCTGTTGCCGAGCTCCAGCATCTCCAACTCCTTGCCCAACAAGACGCTCACCTGCTGCAAGCGCAGCACCGGGTCAAGGTTCTCCAGGATTTCCTGCTTGACACCGAGATCAAACGGCAAGGAGAACGCAATCACATCGGCCAGCGCGCCCGGGTCAGGCGCGTTCAGCGCCGCCACGTAGGCATCATCCGACAGGTCGGGGCTGAGATCAAGACAGCGCTCGAACAGGTTGAGCACTGCGCGCATCAGAACATCGACGGACGGCCCGCCAGACGATGTGCGTTCCCACAGCGGCGTCACGACCGCGCTCAAGTGTGGCCCCTCGTCGATCACGTCTTCGATTTGGACGCGCTGCCGGCCCTGCACCAGAAGGCTGGTGGAGCCGTCGGGCATGCGCAACACGCGAACGATACGCACTTCTACGCCAACCCGGCACAGCTCGTTCAGCTCTGGCTCTTCGGCCTGAGAGTCACATTGCGCCACGGCAACCAGCCGATTGTCTTCGGCCAACGCCGCCTCCACCGCCGACAGCGAACGATCGCGCCCCACGAGCAAAGGCGCCACGCTGCGAGGGAAGATCACCACATCGCGCAGCGGCAACAAAGGATAAATGGCCTCGCCGCCACTCTCACCTGGGTCTCCGGCCTCGTTCGGCGCAGGATCCAGCCAGGACGCCAACGGATCATTGGTTACAAAAGATGGTCGTTGATCTGAAACAGTCATAGTCGCTTCTGCCGGCTGGGCAACATCCCGGCGCCAGCCCGCCGTTTACCCAGAACCGGCTCCCACACGGTCAATCAGCCCGCCTCTCACTTCGCCAGGGCGCTGCGCGGCGTTTGGCTCACCTGCCACGTGCCATCGAAGGGTTCAGCTTCATAAGCCCAGTCGCCGGCCGGCAACCCCTGGGGATGGGCACCCAGCCAGGCTTCGCGGGCTTCAGCGGCCACAAAGAGCGATCCGGCCACACACACCACGGCGGTTGTCTCTTCGCCGCGGTCGCAGCCTGCCAGGGCTCTCGCCAGTCCGGCCGCAACGCTGTCTGCGATCGTGGTAGCCACCTCAGGCGCTTGAGCCTGAGCGCGCCGCATCAGCTCGGTCGGATCGCAGGCGCGTGGATGGCGGGAGCGTACCACGATCAAGCGCTGAGCTCCGGGGATCAGCGCGGCAAACAAGGCGTCAATGTCCTTATCGGTCGATACGCCTACCACCAAATGCAGCGGTTGGCCTGGGAAATAGCCGGCCAGGGCCGACCGCAGCAGCCGCGCCGAGCTGTCGTTGTGCGCGCTGTCTACCACAACGGCAGGCTGGCCAGGCTCGCTGCGCTGTAAGACCTCCAACCGCGCCGGCCAGACGACAGCCGCCAGGCCCTGCCGCAGGCCGTGCATGGTGATCGGCGCGCCGGCCCTTGCCGCCTGCTCACAGGCTGCCAAGGCGGCCGTAGCATTGGCCAGTTGATGCGCACCCAAGAGCGGTGTATACAGCCCGCTGAGCCGGTCAGGCCAGTCGGAGGCGGCCGGCGCAGAACCGGGCTGACCGAGCTCTGCTGCGTTGGCGAAAGACGAGGGCGAGTAAGCCGGGCCACGTGTGACATCGAACCGTTGCCCGTCCAGCCCATCGCTCACGCTGTGCCAACACCAGTCACGGCCCACCAGGATGAAGGGTGCGGCCTGCTGCTCTGCTACCTCCCGGATGGCAGCCAGTGCTTCATCAGCCTGCGGGGCACACACGATCGGCACACCTGGCTTGATGATGCCAGCCTTTTCACGGGCGATCTTGTCCAGCGTGTCGCCCAGCAGCGCCGTGTGCTCGTAGCTGATCGGTGTAATGACGCTGACAACCGGCGTCACGACGTTGGTGGCATCCAACCGCCCGCCCAGGCCCACCTCCAACACCGCCCACTCGACGCCCTGCTGGGCAAAGTGCAACAGCGCTAGAGCGGTGATGATCTCGAAAGTAGTGATCCCCGGTACGGCCTCGATGGCGGGACGACACTGCGCCAGCAAACGGACGACATCCGCGCGGCTGATCAACTCGCCGTTCACGCGGATGCGCTCGCGAAAGGTGTGCAGGTGCGGTGATGTGTAGAAACCGACGCGCACGCCGCTGGCGCGCAACACAGCCTCGATGTTGGCGGCCGTGGACCCTTTGCCCTTGCTGCCGGCCACATGCACGATGCGGTAGCCGAGGTGTGGGTTGCCCAGGGCGGCCAACACGCGGCGCTCGCGTGCGAGATTCCACGCCTCTTCGTCGTACGGCACAGAGCGCCGCCGTTCATAGTCGACGTAGTTGAAGATATAATCCAGCGCAGCTTGATAGTCGGATGGGAGGTGCATGGCGACCTTTCAGTTCCGTGGCGACTCGCAAGCCGCTGAGGAACTGAAGTCAATTTTACCAGAGGACAACAAAAACGCCTAGTTGCCCGACTGCCCCCAGGCGGCCCGCAGTGTTCCAGACACTTGGAGTTTTCCGAGATGCCGTGGGGGACTTGAGCATGCGAGCTACCCTTGCGCCGCCATCAGCTGCAACAGCTGGTCATGACCAGGCGCGTCGGTCTGCAAACGGCGCTTGGCGTTCGGATCGGGAATTTCTGCGGCCACGGCGTGCAGCACACGAATTCCCGCGTGCAGCACGCCGTCAGCGCGCGGGTCGGCGAGGTCGCGCAGCACATGGTAACCGGCCACGTAGAGATTGGGATACTCTAAGGCGCGGTCCAAGTCGTGGGTAAGGTTGACAAGCTGGGCCAAAGCGTCGCTCAACGCCTGTGCAGCTGCACAGGCGCCAAGCGCCAGATACACTTGCGCCAAGCCAACTTGGGCGGCCAGAACTTCGACAGGGCGCGCCAGTCTCTGGGCAACGGCCAAAGCACGCTGACAGGCGTCCAAAGCCTCGCTCAGGCGCTTCTGCGCCATCATTGCTCGCCCTTGCGCCGTCAACAACCGGGCGACAGCCGGCCAAACCTTGACCTCTTCTACACAGGGCAACCAACTTGCGATCGGCGTCGCTGCCTGCTCGGCTGCGCCCTTCATTTCCAAGAGCGTAGCCTCGATGGCCGCCAAGTAGCAGCGGTCAACCACGTTGCCGGTCTGCTGCAAAATCAGAGTTGCCTCCTGAACGCAGTGTTGGGCGGTGGTTAGATCCCCCAACAGACAGAGGTCCGACGCCATCCAGATAATCGAACGCGCCAGGCAGACGGCATCCCCCAGCTCACGACGCAATCGAACAGACTCCTGCCGCAGCTGGCAAGCGCGCCCGAGATGACCCAACCGACGCTCCTCGTTGGCCAGGTTGAAGAGGGCGCTTGCGGCCAGCACAGTCTCGCCCTGCATCCGTGCTTTCTCCCACGCTTGCTCGAACGTGACGATGGCTTCGGCGGAATGACCTTGCTGGCTCGTAACTGCTCAGGTGCCGGGCATTTGTAGGCGATTTGCGACCTAGGTTGCCTTCGCAGACACGTTTGCAAGCCAGATGCCCATGCGCTGGGCGCACAACCGTCAATGAAAGCGCGGCGGGCACGGTCGGAGACCGGCCCGAGCG
>DAOUBX010000183.1:0-12934 GCA_034432445.1 Anaerolineales bacterium | reverse complement strand
CCGGGCATTTGGATTTTGGTTTGCAAACGTGTCTGCGAAGCCAACCTAGGTCGCAAATCGCCTACAAATGCCCGGCACCTGAGCAGTTACTCACGCACGACGCTTTCTCGTCTCACCTCACCGTCTCATGGACAAGACCCCCCTCTACCAGCAAATTGCCGAGAGCATTCGACAAGACATTCTTTACGGCGCGTTGGCGGCCGGCGCGCAGCTTCCGCCGCTGCGAGTGATGGCCGACCGCTGGCGCTGCACGATCGGCACGGTGCAGCGCGCTTACGCCGAACTGGCGCGCGAGGGACTGGTGAGCAGCCGGAGCGGTCAGGGCACGCGCGTGGTAGAGAGGGCTGCCCCACGGGCTGGTGTTCAGGCTCCGCTACGCCGTGCAACCTTGTTGAACCAGGCCGAGCGCTTCCTGCTGGAGATGGTGGCCGCGGGGTACGCCAGCGACGAAGTGGAGCAGGCGATGCACACGGCCGTGGAACGCTGGCGGGCCACTGAACGGACGTCGAAATCCGGTGACCGGGCCAGCCTGCGCTTTGTGGGCAGCCATGACCCGGCCGTTGCGCTGATTGCCGAGCGCTTCGGCCAGATCGCGCCCGGCTCCAGTCTGAGTGTCAGCTATGCCGGCAGCCTGGGCGGTTTGATGGCGCTGGCGCGCGGCGAGGCCGACCTGGCCGGCTGTCACCTGTGGGATGCCCAGCGGGACTGCTACAACGTGCCGTTTGTCGAGCATCTCCTGCCTGGCCGGCGAGTGGCGCTGGTGACGCTGGCCCGGCGGCGCCTAGGGCTGATCGTGCCCGCCGACAACCCGCGCGGTGTCCGCAGCTTGGCCGACGTGGTGCAAGGAGAACTGCGCTTTGTCAACCGTCAGCCAGGCGCAGGGACGCGCGTCTGGTTGGATGCGCAGCTGCGTGCGTTGGGGTTGGATGCGTCCGTCGTTGTGGATTATCACCAAGAAGTAACCACGCACTCGGCTGTAGCAGAGGCCATCCTCGCCGGTCGGGCTGACGTCGGCTTGGGCGTCGAGGCTGCTGCGCTGGCGTATGGGCTAGCCTTCGTCCCCCTGGCCACTGAGCGGTACGATTTGGCCATGCCTGTGGAGACCTGGTCCAAGGAGCCGGTGCAATGCTTGGCGACTTGGTTGCGCAGTGAGCCGGCCAAAGCCGCGATTGCAGCGCTGGGCGGCTACGAGACCGCACAGACAGGGAGCGTGCGGTGGGTGGAGTAGGCATGGCACGCCGGCGGTCGCAGCGTCCATTGGGTCATCCCACGCGCGGCAAGACGACCGGCAACCGGCTGCGGCGGGTTGATAACTTCCTGCTTCTGCATGACCCGGATTTGCTGCGCCGGCAGGACGGCCCCTATGCCGGTGCGTTCTTCGTGGACTTGGGCTATGGCGCGGAGCCGGTGACCACGCTGGAGAGCGCGCAAAGGTTGCGGCGGATCAACCCTCGGTTGCCTGTGCTCGGCGTGGAGATTGACCCGGAACGGGTAGCGGCTGCTCAGCCATTCGCTGATGAGCTGACTGAGTTCCGTCGGGGCGGGTTCAATTTGCCCTTGCGCCAGCAGCCCGACGGCAGGCTCGAAACCGTGCGTTGCATCCGCGCTTTCAACGTGCTGCGGCAGTACGAGGAGTCGGCTGTGGCCGCGGCTTGGGCCGAGCTGGGGAGCTACTTGTTGCCCGGCGGGTTGTTGATCGAGGGCACGGCTGAGCCGTTTGGGCGTATTTGGGTAGCGAATGTGTTGCGGCGCCCTCACCCTGGCCCTCTCCCGGGGGGAGAGGGGAGGTTGGTGCAGGAGGGATTGCTGTTCAGCACCAATTTTCGGCTGGGGTTTGACCCGGCTGAGTTCCAGACGGTGTTACCGAAGAACCTGATCCATCGTGTGACGCCGGGCGAGCCGATCCACGCGTTCTTTGCGGCCTGGAAGCGGGCGGCGCTGGTGACGGCGTCGCTGCGCGCGTTCGGCTTGCGCCAATGGTTCATAGCCAGCGCCGAACACTTAGCCGCGCACGGCTACCACGTCGACCTGCGGCGCAAGTTGCTGGCGCATGGCTACTTGCTGGTGCGCGACCTGGAAGCTGGGCTATCCTCATAATCGGCTATCGGGTGCACCATCCACACATTTGGTTCGACATAAACGCCGATGTCGGCTGCAACGTCCATTGCCACTGGCGTCAGAGCGCCGGGCACCACGTACGGACCGCTATCAGGGAAGTACAGGCCGGTCCAGCTTTGCCACTGGTCGATCGTGCCGGATATGGTCATAGCTTGGTGGCACGGTTTGATGATGCGCGCGCCCAGCCGGGCATGCACGCGCAACCAAGGATCGAATGGCAGCCCCTCCTCTGTCTTCCATTCCACATAACGGTCAATACTCGTTAAGGGATACTGGCTTTTTCGGCTAGGGCGCACAGGCGCAATCAGCGCTGCCAAGCCCTGTTTGCGGCCGACGGCTTTCATGGCCTGCACCATGAACCGGCTGAGGTCGCGTCCTTGAAATGCCGGCCGCAGAGTGATCTGCAGAGCGCACTGGATGTGGGGCGCCCGGCCGGCAGCGTGGTCGGCCACGGACTGCAGGAAGGCCCAGTCCCAGCCCTCTTCAGGTAGGTCTGCCAGGTCTCCCTTCCAGGCGAGCGGCACGCTGTTGCCCATGGCTACCGCCGTGTCGGAGGCAATATCCAACAGGGCGAATTGGTAGCCGGCGAAGCGACCAAAAAGCTCATCCCAGTTGGCAGCGGCAATCGGGTCGTGCAACATGAACTCCGGCCAGGCTTGGCCGGAGATGTCACCCACGAGTTGACGATAGTCGGGTCGGTCGGCTGGAGTGATGAGAGCGAAGCCAGGGGGAGTTACCATGGACTGGGACATCTGATTACGATTGCTTCTTGGGTTTGACAGGGATGGTCTTGGTGGTAATCAACATAACGGAAGCGATAATGATCGTGGCGGCTATCACCATCTGGGGCGTAAGCGGTTCATCGGCCAGCGCCCAACCCAAAAAGACAGCCACTACGGGGTTCACGTAGGCGTAGGTGGACGCGCGCGCGGGCGTGGTGGCTCGCAGCAACCAGCCGTAAGCGGTGAAGCCAATGATCGCGCCGAAGGAAATCAAGTAGGCCACGGCCAGCACAGAGCCCAGCGAGACCTGGGCCATGTCCACCTGCGCCCATTGGCCCGTGGCCGTAGCGGCGATCAGCAGCAGCCCACCGCCGGCCAGCATCTCCATGCCGGTCACCTGCAAAGGCGCACGCGGTAGCTTGGCGTGCGGCGCGTAGAGGGATCCCAACGCCCACGACAGGGCGCCGATCAGCACCGCCGCCACGCCGACCAGGTTCACGTGGTGTGCGCCGGCCAGGCTGCCAGGGCCGATCAAAAGCGTTACGCCCACAAGGCCCATCGCCAGCCCGACCATAACCTTGCCGTTGGGCCGTCCCGCGCCGCCCGGCCTGAAGGCGTCGATCATCACCATCCACAGGGGCACCGTCGCCACCAACAGTGCCGTCAGGCCCGTCGGGATGTACTGTTCGGCCCACACGACGCCGCCGTTGCCGCCCAACAGCAGCAGCCCGCCGATGATGGTTGCGCTGCGCCAGTGGACGCGTTGTGGCTGTGGCGCGCCGCGCCAGCGCGTCCAACCGTACAGCAGCGCGCCGGCGATGACAAAGCGCACGCCGGCCATCACGAACGGCGGCAGCGTCTCGATGGCGATGCGGATGGCCAGGTAGGTCGATCCCCAGATGATGTACACTGCGCCGAATGCGGCAATCAGGCGCAAACAGTGGCCGGTGCGGTCTGCACACAGCGCATGCAGCCGGCGTTGTACCGCTTGAAGCGACGTCATGCGCTTGTCCCCAAGTAGCGGCCAGCCCAGGCGGCGATTACCTCCCCGGCATACCACGAATCCTGCTGGTCCGACAGCAGGTGGGTAGCTTTGTCCAGCGCCACGAAGCTCTTGGGCTGGCGTGCGGCAGCAAAGATCTCCATGGCGTTGGCAATGTCCACGGTTTGATCGGCCGGGGAATGCATGACCAGCAGCGGCCGCCCCAGGGTTTCGATGGCGCGCTGCATGTTCGTGCGCTCTAAGTCGTCGAAGAACTGCCGCTTGAGCTTGAAGGTGGTGCCACCGATGACAACGCGAGCCTCGCCTTGGATCTCGGCAACGGCCTTGGTCTCGGCCAGGAGGCGGGAAAGATGGGTCGTCTCGAAGGGCGCAGCAATGGTCACGACGCCGGTCACCGACGGAATGCGATGGGCCGCCTGCAGAGCGGCCGATCCACCCAGCGAATGCCCGATGAGCAGCTTGGGCGGCTCGAATTCGGCGGCCAGGTAGTTGGCCACTGCCACGAGGTCCGACACGTTGGAGGTGAAGTTGGTTTCGGCGAAATCGCCCTCGCTCTCCCCCAGGCCGGTGAAGTCAAAGCGCAACACGGCAATGCGTTGGCGGGTCAGAGACCGGCTGATGTGCGCTGCGGCCTTGATGTTCTTGGTGCACGTGAAGCAGTGGGCAAAGATGGCATAGGCCAAGGGCCGGCCCTCGAGCGGCAGGTCCAACCGTGCGCCAAGGCGCTCACCGCTGGCATTGGTGATGGAGGGGATCAGGGTGGGCATGAGATCAGGTACTTATTGCACAGATTAGCGGTCAAGACCCGGTCATCCGCTTTCATCACGCATCGCTCAACCGACTTCTCCCCAGCTCCGCGATCACCTCAGCCGGCTGCTTGGCCTCGCGGCCGGCCAGGACATGGTGCAGGAACTGGCCGGTGTAGCTGCGCGGGTTGGCCATCACCTGCTCCGGCGTGCCCTCGGCAATCACATAGCCGCCCTTGTCACCGCCCTCCGGACCAAGGTCGATGATCCAGTCGGCCGACTTGATCACATCCAGATTGTGCTCGATGACCACCACTGTGTTGCCACGGTCGACGAGATCCTGCAGAACGTGCAGCAGCTTCTGAATGTCGGCAAAGTGCAGACCGGTGGTAGGCTCGTCCAGGATGTAGAGCGTGCGGCCGGTGGCGCGGCGGCTCAGCTCCTTGCTCAGCTTGATGCGCTGGGCCTCGCCGCCGCTGAGGGTAGTGGCCGGCTGGCCTAGCTTGATGTAGCCTAAGCCCACCTGCCACAGGGTCTTGAGCCGATTGCAAACGGCGGGGATGCTGGCGAAGAAGTCGAGACCCTCTTCCACTGTCATATCTAGCACATCGGCGATGCTCTTGCCCTTGTATTTGATGTCCAGCGCCTCACGGTTATAGCGCTTGCCGTGGCACACCTCACACGGTACGTACACGTCGGGCAGGAACTGCATCTCGATGCGGATGATGCCGTCACCCTGGCAGGCCTCGCAGCGGCCGCCCTTGACGTTGAAGCTGAAGCGGCCGGGCTTGTAGCCACGCACTTTGCTGTCCGGCAGGCTGGCGAAGAGATCGCGGATCGGCGCAAACAGGTCGGTGTAGGTGGCGGGGTTCGATCGCGGGGTACGGCCGATGGGCGACTGGTCGATCTCGATGATCTTGTCGATGTGCTCCAGGCCCAAAATGCCCTGGTGCCGGCCCGGTTTGTCCTTGGCGCGGTACATCCGTTGAGCGATGGCCTTGTAGAGGATTTCGTTGACCAACGTGGACTTGCCGGAACCGCTGACGCCGGTCACGCAGATGAACTTGCCCAGCGGAAAACGCACGTCGATGCGTTTCAGGTTGTTTTCCGCGGCATGCTTGACGATCAGATATGCGCCGTTGCCTGGCCGTCGCGCCGCCGGCACCGGGATCTGCAACAGACCGCTCAAGTACTGTCCGGTAAGCGAGTCGGTGCAACGCATAACGTGCTCCACCGGCCCTTGACAAACGATCTCGCCGCCGTGTTGGCCCGCGCCCGGCCCCAGGTCCACAATCCAATCGGCATGGCGCATCGTGTCCTCGTCGTGCTCGACGACCAGCACTGTGTTGCCCAGATCGCGCAGGCTTTGCAGCGTGCGCAGGAGCCGGGCGTTGTCGCGCTGGTGCAGGCCGATGCTGGGCTCGTCCAGGATGTACATGACGCCCATGAGCTGCGAACCGATCTGCGTGGCCAGGCGGATGCGCTGCGCCTCGCCGCCGCTCAGCGTGGCCGCCTGGCGGTCCAGCGTCAGGTAGTCCAGGCCGACGTCGTGCAAAAAGCCCAGCCGCGCGCGCAGTTCTTTGAGAATCTGGCGGGCGATCGTCTGCTCACGGGCGCTAAGAGGGGAAGGTGGCAGTGTAGCGGTGCTGCCGTTCAGCGAATCGGTCGCTTTCTGGCGCTCCTCGTCGCTTTGGAGGGTCGCCACCCAGCGCAACGCATCGACCACCGACTTGGACGTCACCTGCACGATGTTCTCGCCGTTGATGGTCACCGCCAGCGCCTCGGGCCGCAGGCGCTTGCCCTCGCACGTAGGGCAGGGTCGCGAGGACATGAAGCGTTCGTACTCGGCGCGCATGTAGTCGCTGGTGGTCTCTTTGTAGCGTCGCTGCAGCGCGGGGATGACGCCCTCGTAGTTCGTCTCGTAGCTGCGTTGTTGGCCTTGTTGGTTAACGTAGTGCAACATCACCCGCTCGCCGCGCGGCGCGCCGTAGAGGATGATCTCCTTTTGCCGTTGGCTAAGCTCCTTGTACGCTACATCGTGGAACGGTATGCCATACCGGTTGCAAACTGCTTGCAAGAGCTGGCCGTAGTAGGTGCCCTCCTGGTAGCGGCCGCCGCCGTTGCCGGAGCCCCAGCCAGGAACCAGAATGGCGCCGGCCTCCAGCGTTTTCTCCGGATCGACGATCAGGTCGGGATCGAACTCCAACTGTGCGCCCAGCCCGGTGCAGGTGGGACACGCGCCCTGCGGGCTGTTGAAGCTGAAGGTGCGCGGCTCGATCTCGGGCATGCTGAAGCCGCACTTGACGCAGGAGAACTTCTCGCTAAAGAAGCGATCCTTGGGATGTTCGCTGTCGGTCACATCGCTGATCAGCATGACCCCGTCGCCAAGCCGCAGCGCAGTTTCCACCGAATCCGCCAGGCGCGCGCTCTCGTCCCGGTCGCCAGCCTCGTGCCCATTGCGGCCATGGCGGATCACCAAGCGGTCCACCACAGCCTCGATGGTGTGCATCTTGTAGCGGTCCAGTTGGATGTCCTCGTCCACCTCGCGCAGCTCACCGTCCACGCGCACGCGCACAAAGCCCGCCTTGCGAATATCGTCGAAGACACCCTTGTGTTCCCCTTTGCGCGCCTGGATCAGCGGCGCCAGCACGAGGATGCGCGCGCCCTCCGGCATGGACTGCAGGGTGTCCACAATCTGCTCGATCGTCTGGGCAGCAATGGGTTCGCCGCAGTTGGGGCAGTGCGGCAGGCCAATGCGGGCGTACAGCAAGCGCAAGTAGTCGTAGATCTCGGTCACCGTGCCCACGGTTGAGCGCGGGTTACGGCTGGCCCCGCGTTGGTCGATGGAGATCGCGGGGCTAAGGCCCTCGATCTGGTCCACATCGGGCTTTTCCATCAGCCCCAAGAACTGGCGGGCATAAGCCGAGAGCGATTCCACGTAGCGCCGTTGGCCTTCCGCGTAGATGGTGTCGAAGGCCAGGCTGGACTTGCCCGAGCCCGACAGGCCCGTGATCACCACCAGCTTATCGCGCGGAATCTCAAGACTGATGTTTTTTAGATTATGTTCGCGTGCGCCGCGAATGATCAATTTATCTTGAGGCATAAATCGCTTGTCTCTTTTTGGGCGGCGAGCAGCAGGGAGTAAGCACGTAATACTAGCACAGATGTGCTGGCTTGGCAAACAATCCTGTCTTCTGCAAGTGCATCCCGGTCGCGGGGCGTATGGCTGACGGCTGCGCCGTGATGTGCAGTCTTTCACTGTAGGCAAAAGCGCGGTTGACGTCTGTATCCTATCATACGCGTCATACACGCTTGCCCGCGAGCCTTGACGGTGGGACGGCCGCGGTTTGGGGATCGCGCGCATCTGCCCGCGTTACTGACTTGCCACCCTGCCGCTAGATAGAGATAATGCCTCAGCTCTGTTGGTCACAAGATGCGTGTACAAATGCGCTTGTGTCTGACGCAAAGCGTCCAACCTCATTCAGAAACAAGGAGTTACAAACAAATGTTGCCTGTCTTCTTCTGGTTGGCTCCGCTGGGGGCCCTGGTAGCGCTGACAACGGCGTTTACGTTCTACCGCACGGTGATGGGCAAGCCCGAAGGCACCGAGCGCATGGTGGAGATCGCACAAGCCGTGCGTGAAGGTGCTATGGCTTATCTCAAGCGTCAATACCGGGTCGTGGCGATTGTCTTTGCCGTGTTGTTTGTCGTCTTCCTCGGGCTGTCCCTCTTGGGGCTGCAGAGCATCTATGTCCCATTCGTTTTCCTCTTGGGCGGTCTCTCCTCCGGTCTGACCGGTTATATCGGCATGCGCACCGCCACCAACGCCAGCGGTCGCACGGCCAACGCTGCGCGCAACAGCCTGAACGATGGCTTGCAGGTGGCCTTTCGCGGCGGCGCTGTGATGGGCCTCAGCGTGGTCGGATTAGCGTTGGTCAACGTGGTTTTGGTCTTCCTGGTGTTGTATTTCATTGTGCCGGCCCAGGCGTGGGGCACGGACGACAAGCTGACCCAGATCGCTGCGGTGATCTTGGCCGGTTCCTTTGGCGCCAGCGCCATGGCGCTCTTTGCCCGGGTGGGCGGTGGCATCTACACCAAGGCTGCTGACGTTGGTGCCGACCTGGTGGGCAAGGTGGAGGCTAATATCCCTGAGGACGACCCGCGCAACCCTGCCACCATCGCCGACAACGTGGGTGACAACGTGGGCGATGTGGCCGGCATGGGCGCCGACTTATACGAGTCCTATGTCGGTTCGATTGTAGCTGCCATGGCCCTGGGAGCCTCGGCCAGCATGGCGGCTGGGCTGGCCACCCAACTCAACTATCTAGTGCTGCCGCTGGCAATCGCCGGCCTTGGTGCGTTGATGGCAGTGCTGGGCATGGTCTTCGTGCGCACCAAGGAAGGCGCCCAGATGGGCCAGGTGATCCACGCCTTAGACCGGGGGATCAACCTTGCGGCGCTAGGAGTGGCGGTGCTGTCGCTACCGCTGTGCTATCTCATCCTGCCGGAGAAAGCCCTCGGCTTCTGGCTAACCATCCTGATCGGCATTGGCGTAGGGGTCATCATCGGCCGCGCCACCGAGTACTTCACCTCCAGCATCTACCGGCCCACCCAGAGTATCGCCAAGCAGGCGCAAACTGGCCCGGCGACTGTGATCATCCAGGGCTTTGCTGTCGGTATGGAGTCGACGGCGGTGCCGGTGGTAACTATCGGCATGGGCTTGTTGCTCAGCTTCTCGGTGGCCGGCGGCCTGGAAAACACTTTGCTCGGTCTCTATGGCATCAGCCTGGCAGCGGTGGGCATGTTGTCGACGCTTGGCATCACCCTGGCGACCGACGCCTATGGCCCTATCGCCGACAACGCCGGCGGCAACGCCGAGATGAGCGGTCTGCCGAAGGAGGTGCGCGCCCGCACCGATGAGCTGGACGCCGTAGGCAACACCACTGCTGCTATGGGCAAGGGTTTTGCCATCGGCTCGGCCGCCCTGACCGCGCTGGCTCTGCTGGCCACCTACATCGACCAAGTGCGCTTCAGCTTGTACCACCTGTTAGGCCAGAAAACCATCGAAACGGCCGGTCGCTCCGTCGATCTCGTCAGCGCCACCATGCGTGACATCGTCACGTACTACGATCTCACGCTGTTGAACCCATCCCTAATCACCGGGCTGTTCATCGGCGCTATGATAGTGTTCTTCTTTGCCGCCATGACGATGAACGCCGTCGGCCGCGCCGCGGGCGCGATGGTGGAGGAAGTGCGGCGCCAGTTCCGCGAGATCAAGGGGCTGCTCGAGGGCCAAGCCAAACCCGATTACGCGCGCTGCGTCGAGATCTCTACCGCCAGCGCACAGAAGGAGATGCTCCTCCCTTCCGTGCTTGCCATTGCAGCACCGGTAGCCACCGGCCTGCTATTTGGCGCCTCAGGGGTCGTGGGGTTGCTCACGGGCGCGCTGGCCACCGGCTTTGTGATGGCGGTGATGATGAGCAATGCCGGCGGCGCCTGGGACAACGCCAAGAAGTATGTGGAGCAAGGCGCCTATGGCGGCAAGGGCTCCGAGGCGCACAAAGCTACCGTAGTGGGTGACACGGTCGGCGATCCCTTCAAGGACACCAGCGGCCCATCGCTGAACATCTTGATCAAGCTGATGAGCATGGTGTCGATCATCTTTGCCGCGCTGACAGCGTCCACCGGCACCACCGGTTTGTTAGGCGCAACGCTGGGGCGTTTGTTCTAAGCGCCGAGCCCTAGCGCCTCCCTCGGGCCCTCCTCTGGCGAGTCGTCAACGCCGGCGGTTGCGTCGAGCGCAAGCTCGGGCGCAGCCGCCGGCGTACCATTCCACCGGTCTACCAGTTCTTTGGCGATCACCTGCGAACGGCAGACAGCGACCGCGCAAGGTCTGCCCCTAGCGGGGTTCATTTCAGTTTGGCGGCGCGGACCCGTCGGGTCCTAGGCTAACGGCTCGTGACCGTCACGCGTCGAGAGACCCCAAGGTCTTGCCCCACTGTGAAACACACCCACTTACCGGGCGTCTTGACCGCGTCTGGCGCTCGTGCTAAACTGGAGGCACAGCGTCCATGCAATAGCACGAGCTTTCGTTATGTCGATGTCCGTCTGCGCCGCCGGCTCGACCGTCGAAGACATCGCCTGCGAGCCGCTGGAGTCGGTGGCAGATCGCCTACAACAAGCTGAAGAGGCGGTTCAAGCTGCCAAGCAAAGCGCTGAACCGCTGGCGCTGGCCCAGGCGCTGGTCGCTCTGGCTCGGCTGCGCTTCCGCTTAGGACAGTACAAGGCAGCCCAGGCGTTGGCCGACGAGGCCCTGGCCGCCTGCCCGGAACGCTCGCCCCTGCGCGCCGACGCCTGGCAGGTGCTGGCCAATTGCGCAGCCGATCTAGAAGCGCCGGCAACGGCCGAGACCTACTACCGTCTGGCCGCCGACCTGGCGCGCGAGACGGGCAATGCATGGGCGCAAGTGGCGGCGTTGCACGGCCTGGCCGCTGCGGTCTATCTGCCCCGCGGCCGGTTTGAGCTGGCGCTGGCCGCCGACCGCGAGGCCCGTCGGATCGCAGAGGCCCTGGGCCATCCCGCCTGGCTGGTCTATCCTCTGATTACCACCGTGCTGGCATGTCAGCTCACCGGGCAGCGCGCTCAGGCGCAGTCGGCGTTGGCTGAGCTGGAGGCGCTGGCGCCGCCCGGCTCGGTTGTCCACGGATGTTCTCTGTATTTGCGGGGAGAGCTGGCCCTCGCTGAGGGGGACATGGAGGCTGCGCGCGCCCTGTTCGATCAAGCGCGGCCCATCGCCGAAGCCAGCGGCGAACCCTGGTTGAATCTCTCTGTACGGTTGGGCCTGGCCCGCCATCACCGCCTGCTTGGCGACGGCCCCAACGCATGGGCCTGGGCCGACGACGCCCTGGCTTTTGCTCACCGCCTCGGCTGCCGCTACGACCAGGTTCGGGCGCTGATCGAGCGCGGCCGGGCGGCATGGCTGTGCGGCGACCTAGCCGGCGCCGAGGCCGACCTGCGCGCCGCCGTCGAGCTGGCGGGCGAACTGGAGGCTGCTTTTGATGGCGCCCACAGCCGCTTTCTGCTGGCCGCGCTGCTGCACCAACTGGGACGGTCCGAGGCCGCCGAGGCGTGGCTAGCCGCGGCGCAGGCGATCAGCCAGGGGGGCTACGCCTTTCTGCTGGAGCAGGAGCGGTCCCTGGCCTTTCCGCTGTTGGCTGCCTATCAGGCCGGCCGCGACGCCAACCTGGCGCGCACCGGCGCCCTCTTGTTGGAGCGGCTGCGCCGCGTGCCGCCGCCGCCGTTGCACGTCGTGACCCTGGGCCGCTTCCTCGTCCGCCAGGGACACCGCGAGGTCGAGGCGCGGCTGCTGCGCCAGCGCCGGGCCGGCGAGCTGCTGGCCCTGTTGCTGCTAACCCCTGGCCATCGCCTGAGCGCTGAGCAGGCAGCCGAGGCCCTCTCTCCCGCCAAGTCCACGCCTGCTGCCCAGGTTCTTCTTCACCACGCCACCTCGGCCCTGCGCCACGCCCTGGAGCCGGACCTGCCCGACAAGTTCCCCTCCCGCTACTTGGAAGTCGAGGAGGGGCAGATCGCGTTGAAGCTGCCCCCCGGCTCGTGGTTGGACGTCGAGGCCTTCGAGGCGCACTGTCAGCGCGGGGAGTGGGAGGCCGCGCTGGCCCTCTACGGCGGCGAGCTGCTGCCGGAATACCGCTACGCCGACTGGACGTTGCTCCACCGGGAGCGGGCGGCCCTGCTTTACCAGCGGGCCCTGTTCGCCGCGGCCGCCGCGCGCCTGGCCGCCGGCCGGCCGGCCGAAGCCCTGGATGCCTGCTTGCGCTTGCTGGCCGTCGAGCCGTGGCACGAAGGTGCGGTGTTGCTGGGCATGCGGGCCTGGGTCGCGCTGGGGGACGTGGCAGCGGCGCGGCGATTGTACCTCAAGCTGGCGGAGACCCTGCGCGCCGAGCTGAACACCGCGCCCCAGGCCGCGCTCCAGGCCTACTACCGCGAGCTGACCCCGCCGGCCGGCGCATAGGCTGTTCCTATTCCGCAAACATCTCCGCCAGCACGGCCAGGACCTTCCGCCCCGTTTCCGGATCTATTTCTCCCAGGTGTTTCACCAGCCGCGCCTTGTCCACCGTTCGCAGCTGATCGAGCACGATCTGGCCCTCCTTTCCCTCGAACCGACAGGGCACGCGCGTGGGATACTCCAGCTCCCTGGTCGTCAAGATATAATCTCGTGGCAGTGTCTCGATTTTTGTGTAAAAGTGGCGCAAGATTAATCTTGCGCTACGAATTTACACAGCTTTCGGCATACAACCCAACCTCGTCCTGGCAGTCTAGTGGCAATG
>DAOUBX010000182.1:0-4608 GCA_034432445.1 Anaerolineales bacterium | reverse complement strand
CCCACCCCCTCGACGCGCTGCACGGTGACGTCTACCCCGGCGACCGTGGTGCTGCGCCAGGCGAACAGCGGCAGATCCGTCGGATCGCCGGCGCCGGCGTCGATCAGCGCCTGGCCAGACCGTGGGCCATACAGGCCAAATTGCGCCAACGCGCCCCCGCGGCCCTCCAGGCTGACCTTGTCCTGGAAAAAGATCTGCGTGCGCAACGTGTTGAAGATCGCAGGCCCCTGGTCGGGGCCGGCCAGCAGCAGCAGCCCGGTCGGGTGCACCTGGACAGTCAGCACAGCCCAGATGCGCGCCGTGGGCGAAGTCAGCACCGTCACCGTGCCCTGGCCGGGCCGTAGGCGGACGTCGTTGGTGCTGATGCGTTGCAAAAAGGCGATGCGGTCGTCGCCGGCCAGCCACAGCCGCGCGTGGCTATGCTCGGCGCGCAGGCCGGCGCCCGTTCGCACGGCCTGGTAGGCGGCCAAGAAATCGCTGGTGATGGCGGTAGCAGAAGTCACGAGTTGGCTTAGCTCCATAGGCGGTAGTGGTGCGCCGAGTATACCATAGGGAGCATCCTGGCTCCAACTGCTACTCCCGCTCCAGAAGCTCTGAGCTAAACTGCGGAGCGGAGCACGGTCAGGCGGCCAGCTCCAACGCCGGCGCGGGCAGGTGCAGGGCGGCAGCTTCCCAGGTGGTCTCGCGCTTGAACTGCTGGGTATAGAGGTCGTAGTAGTGGCCGCGGGCACGCAGGAGCTCGGCGTGGGTGCCCATTTCGGCAATGCGGCCCTTCTCGATGACCACGATGCGATCGGCGCGCTTGATGGTGGACAGGCGGTGGGCGATGACGACGCTGGTGCGGCCCTGCATCAGCGCCTCCATGCCCCGCTGGATCAGCGCCTCGGTCAAGGTGTCCACGGAGCTGGTGGCCTCGTCCATGATGAAGATCTCCGGCTGGGCCAGCACCGCGCGCGCGAGGCTGATCAGCTGCTTCTGGCCCACGGAGAGCAGGTTGCCCCCCTCGCCCACCTCCTCCTCGTAGCCTTTCGGCATGCGGGTGATGAACTCGTGCGCACCGGCCACCTTGGCGGCCTCTTCGATCTCCGCGTCGGTGGCGTCCAGCCGGCCATAGCGGATGTTCTCGCGGATGGTGCCGGAGAAGAGGTGCGGCGTCTGTAGCACGATGCCGACTCGCGATTGCAGGGCATGCAGCGTCAGCTCGCGGTAGTCGCGGCCGGCGATGCGGATCGCGCCTGCCTTGGGCTCGTAGAAGCGGCACAGCAGGTTGACGATGGTCGACTTGCCGCCACCCGTTGCGCCCACCAGGGCCACGGTCTCCCCTTGGCGGATGGTCAGGTTGAAATCCTGCAGCACCGGCTTGTCGGCCTCGTAGAAGAAGTCCACGTGGTCGAACTGGATGTCGCCCTGCACCGTGCCGGGATCGATCGCACCCGGTTGGTCCTGCACCTCCGGCGCCGTGTCCAGCAGCGAGAACATGCGCTCGGCCGAGGCGATGGCGTGTTGCATCTCGGCGTAGACGCGCGCCAGGTCCTGCACCGGCCACATCATGAAGGTGACATAGCTGATGAAGGCTTGCAGGCTGCCGATGGTCATGCCGGCCATGAGCGGGTTCTGGCCCAGCGACTCGACGCCCGTGTACAGCACGATGGCGCCCACGGCGAACGCCGAGATGATCTGCACGGTGGGCAGAAAGAGGGCCGACCACCAGGCAGCCTTGTAGCCGGCGCGGTACATCTCGCTGGTTAGCAGGCTGAACTCGGCCAGGTTTTCCTGTTCACGGCCCAACGCTTTGACCACGCGCACGCCGGTAATGTTCTCGTTGTAGGCCGCGGTGACCTTGGAGTTGGCGCGGCGCACGGTGCGGTACTCCACCAGGATGCGCTTGCGGAACTGGATGGCGACTACCACCAGCACGGGGATGATCACGGCCACGATCAGCGCCAATTGCCAGTTGATGAGCAGCATGAAGACCAGCGAGCTGGCGATGCTGAACACGGCCCAGGTCACGTCCAGGACACCCCATGTCACCAATTGCGATACCCGCTCCGAGTCCGAGGTCACGCGCGACATGATCCAGCCCACGGGGGTGCGGTCGAAGTAGGTGAAGGAGAGGTTCTGCAGGTGGTTGAACAGCTTGCGCCGCAGGTCATACTGGACGCGCTCGCCCAGGATGCCGGCCAGGTAGATGAAAGCGAACACGGCGCCCGCCTGCACGAGGGCCAGCCCGCCGTAGAGGAGCACAATGCGCAGCAGCGCCTGGCGATCCTGGCCGATGATGCCCACGTCCACGATCTGCTTGCTGAGGAACGTGAACACCGAGTCCAGGAATGCGGTGATGGCGATGGCCACCAGAAAGCCCACCATCCACCGCCAATGCGGCCGCATCAAGCCAATGATCCGCCGCAGCGTGCCGGCGTTCATCTGGCTGGTAAATTCTTCTTCTTCGTAGTCGTAGTCTGCCATGTTCGGTAATCGGTGAACGGTGAACGGTAATCGGTGAACGGTGAACGGTGGTCGGAGGATCAGGTGTTGCGTGCTACCTTTCCCTTCTTGCCCTCGTTTCCCTCATTTCCTTCCGTTCCCTTCTTTGCCACCCGTCTCGTGTTGCAGCTCATCCTCGACGCTGGCTTGCAGCTCGTAGATGCGGCGGTACATGCCGTCCTGGCGCATCAGGTCCTGGTGCGTGCCGCGTTGGATGATGCGCCCTTGCTGCATGACCAGGATCAGATCGGCGTTCATGACGCTCTGGATGCGGTGGGCGATGACAAAGGTAGTGCGGCCTTCCATCAGGCGGTCCAGGGCGCGGCGGATGGCGGCTTCGGTTTCGGTGTCCACGGAAGAAGTGGCATCGTCCAGGATCAGGATGCGCGGGTTTTTGAGCAGAGTGCGGGCGATGGCCACGCGTTGCTTCTGGCCGCCGGACAAGGTGACGCCCTTCTCGCCGATCAGCGTATCGTAGCCGTCCGGGAAAGACAGGATGACGTCGTGAATGGCCGCAGCTTTGGCCGCGTCGAAGACCTCCTCATCGGATACCTGGCGGCCCACGCCGTAGGTGATGTTCTCGCGAATGCTGCGCGAGAACAGAAACGGCTCCTGCTCCACAATGCCGATGTGCTGGCGCAGGTAGCGCCGCGGGTAGCGCTGTAGCGCTATGCCGTCCAGGGTGATCTCGCCTGCGCTGGGCTCGTAAAAGCGCGGCAACAGGTTCACCAGGCTGGTCTTGCCGGAGCCGGTGGCGCCCAGCAGCGCAATCATCTGACCAGGTCGGCAAGGAAAGCTGATGTCCTCGAGCACAAGGCTGCCATCCTCGTACTGAAAGGCTACGTCGTCGAACACGATCTCGCCTGCCGGCTGACCGTCGGGCTCCACGTCGCCCGCCAGCAAGGGCTCGCGGTCCTCCTTGATCACCGTCTCGACGCGCTCGTAGGAGACCATGCCCGTGGACATCTGCACGATCAGCCGGCCCAGGTTGCGCATCGGCCAGATGATCCAGATCACCAGGCCGTGGTAGGCCAGATAGGTGCCCACGGAGATGCTGCCATCGATGGCCAGCAGCGCCGCCGCGGTGAACCCGGCCAGCATCTGCGCCGAGCAGAGGATGTCGGTGATCGGCCAGTAGATGGAGTGGATCAGCAGCAGCCGTCGGCCGCGCTGGAACTTCTCCCAGTTGTCGCGCTCGAACTTGGCGCGCTCGTACTCTTGTCGGGCGAAGGCCTTGACCACCCGCACGCCGCTGAGGTTCTCTTGCAACGTCGTGGAGAGGGTGGCCTCTTGTTCTTGGTACTTCTCGTAGGCGTCGTTGATGCGGCGGAAGAAGAACAGCGAGACCGCCAGCACGATCGGGATCACGATCACAGAGAACAGCGCCAGTTGCCAATGCAGCAGCAGCAGGGCCACGAAGTTCACGAGGAACAACAGCACAATGCGGCCGGCGTTGATGGCCTGGTCTTGGAAGAAGCGGCGCATGGCATCGACGTCGGACGTCGACCGCTGGATCAGCTCGCCGGTGGGGGTCTTGTCGTGGTAGCTGAAAGGCAGGCGCTGGATGTGGTCGAAGAGGTAGTTGCGCAGCCGCAGCGCAATACCCTCGGCCGTCGCTGCCGCCCACTTGCCGCTGAGGAAGGTGAAGCTGCCCTCGACCACGGCCAGCGCGATGAAAGCCAGGGCAAAGAGCGGCACCAGGCTGGCCTGGGCCGCGTCGCCGAGCACCGTATCGACATAACGGCGCAACAGCAGATAGGTGCTGGTCTTAGCCGTAGCAGCCAGGCCCAGCGCCAAGGTTGCGCCGATGTAGGTCCAACGGAAGCCGGTCATCATGCGCCACAGGCCGGTGAGCCGGTTGGGCGCGACGGTGTTCTTCAAGTCGTAGTCGGCTGCAGGAATGGTGACGGTCAAAGCGGGTGTACCTCAAATCAATCGGTGGCGCAGGGCGACAAGGGGGCCATTCTACCATCATGTGCTGCGTTGCACCAGAACGAGAATTGAAGCAACGCAGCAACTATTCAGCCCTAGGTGCCGGGCACTTAAGGCTGCGCTGGCCAGGGAGTCTGCAGAGCCGGCTCAAGCTGTAAACCGGTCGCAAGTGCCCGGCACCTGAATAGTTAC
>DAOUBX010000181.1:0-14443 GCA_034432445.1 Anaerolineales bacterium | reverse complement strand
AGAGGACCTGACCATCGGCCCCGGCCAGTGGGCCGGCTTCACCCACGCCTTCAGCAACGAGACCGTCGACGAGTGGGTGCCGCAGGACTGGAGCACCTACGAGGGCATCTGCTTCTGGTTGTACGGCAACAACACGGGCGGCACGCTGTTCGTGGACATCTTGGAGAACCGCAACCCGGGCTCTACCACCGACGACGCCGAGCGCTGGAGCGTGGACATCCCCGACAACTTCAGCGGCTGGCAGTTCTTCCAGTTCACCTGGGCCGACTTCCACCGCAAGGACATCGGCAACGGCGCGCCCAACGACGGCTTCACCCGCGAGCAAGTGCACGGTTACGGCATCGGCGGCTACGGCAACGTCAACATGGGCAGCCAGAGCTACTTTGTGGACCAGATGGCGATCTTCGGCAACACCGGCGGCGGCCCGAAGCCGCTGACCGTGCAGTTCGCGCGCAGCAACTATCAGGTCGTCGAGGGCGACACTGCCATCATCACTGTGACCCTCAGCGTGACTTCGACTGAGCCGGTCTCGATCACTTACACCACGGCGGAAGGCTACGCCACGCCCGATCGCGACTACGTGCCGACCAACGGCGTCCTGGTCATCCCGGCCGGCCAGCTGGAGCAGACGTTCCAGGTGATCACGCTGGAGGACGGCAAGGCCGAAGGCGACGAGAATCTAATGCTGAACCTCCACAACCCGGTCAACGCGGAGGCCGGCTTGCAGGTGCAGGCAATGCTGACCATCGTCGACGACGACCAACTCGATCCGGCCTTGCTGGACGACTTCGAGGGCTTCCATCGCTTTACCGAGGTGTCTGGTGTGGATCTGGCGATCACCGAGGTCAGGGCGGGCGAGCCGATGGCGCTGCCGGGTCAGGGGACGTTCGAGCAGGTTCTGACCGGCGTTTACGGCCCGGCCAAGGCCGGGGCAGCCAGCTTTACCCGCATGTTCCCTGCCAGCCAGAACTGGTCCGGCTACGCGGGCCTGAGCTTCTGGTACTACGGCAGCAACAGCGGCCAAACGATCAAGGTCAGCGTGCTGGACAACCAGGCGACGACAACGGCCGAGACGCCGCCCAGCCAGTGGGAGCTGGTGTGGAGCGACGAGTTCAACGACGCGGCCGGCACCGGGCCAAATCCCAACGTGTGGAGCGCTGAGATCGGCGACGGCACGCTGAACGGCATCCCCGGCTGGGGCAACAGCGAGTCGCAGTTCTACACCGACGGCACGAACAACGCAGCCACCGACGGCAGCGGCAACCTGGCGATCACGCTGAACCAGGCCGATCCGGCTCAGCAGCTGCTCTGCTGGTACGGGCCATGTGAATACACCTCAGCGCGTCTGGTCTCGGCCAACAAGGTCGAGGCGCAGTACGGCCGCATCGAGGCCCGCATCCGTGTGCCGGACGGCGCGGCTGGGCTGTGGCCGGCCTTCTGGATGCTGGGCACCAACATCGGCGAGGTCGGCTGGCCGCAGAGCGGCGAGATCGACATCATGGAGTACGTCAGCCGCAACCCCTACGAGGTGTTCGGCACGATCCACGGCCCCGGATACTCGGGCGGCTCGGCCTTCGGCAGAACGTATACCTTCCCTGTGCCGGTGGCTAACGACTATCACACCTTCGCCGTGGAGTGGGCGCCTGACGAAATCCACTGGTTCGTGGACGGCATCAACTATCACAATGCCAGCCCGGCCGATGTGGCGCCCAACCAGTGGGTGTTCAACCATCCCTTCTACGTGCTCTTGAACCTGGCCGTCGGCGGCAACTTCGGCGGCACGATCAGCCCTGACTTGACCTTCCCGCAGCAGATGTTGGTGGACTATGTGCGGGTCTACCAGGCGCCCAACACGTCGGAGCGCTTCGAAGCCAGCTTTGTGGACGACTTCAGCGGCTGGCGACAGATCACCCTGCCCTTCTCGGCCTTCACCCGCAGCGCCCAGCAGCCGGCCGGCGCGCCGGACGACGGCTTTGGGCTGCGCGAGGTCTGGGGCTACGGCGTGACTCTGCCGGCCAGCAGCAGCGGCGAGCTGCACATGGACCAGGTGCGGCTGACCACCGAGCCCACAGCCGTGACCTTTGGCCAGGTCAGCGTCGACAACCCAGTCGCCTCGACCACTTCTTGGCTGATCGCTCTGGGCCTGCTCGCTTTAGCCGGGCTGGCAGCCTTGGCGCTGGGTCGGCGCAAGTTGGCCTGAGCGGCAAGCGGGCTTGTAGTGGCGACTTCAGTCGCTCTGCGACACCCAGACGACTGAAGTCGTCACTACGCAGGTTTTCAGCCGGCCTGACGTTGTACATTGCGGAGCGAGCACCCCCAGGTGTGGCTTGCGCAGGCATAACCCGCACGTGGGTGTGCTCGACTCCTGGCGAACTGGCGAAGATGACGATCCATCACATCTGCACCGCCCAAGACCCGCCTTACCGCCTGAGCGGGCGGCCAACGCTGCCGGCCGGCGCCGACCGGACGGCGTCGGCCGCGCTGTTCGTCGATTCGTCCGTGCGCTACCAGGAGATCGAGGGCTTCGGCGGCGCGTTCACCGAGGCGGCCGCGCTGACCTTCTTCCAACTGCCGGCCGCGCGCCAGGCCGAGGTGCTGAGCGCCTACTTCGACCCCGTCCGCGGCCACGGCTACACCCTGGGCCGCACGCACATCAACAGTTGCGACTTCTCGCGAGGCAACTATGCCTACGCCGAGGTGGACGGGGACGTCGAGCTGCGCCACTTCTCGGTCGACCGCGACCGCCAGGCCTTGATCCCGCTGATCCAGGCGGCGCAGCAGGCCGCCGGCCGGCCGCTCAAGCTGCTGGCCTCGCCCTGGAGCCCGCCGGCCTGGATGAAGACCAACGGCGACATGTGCCACGGCGGCCAGCTCAAGCCGCAGTACCGCGCGGCCTGGGCCGAGTACTACTGCCGCTATGTGCGCGCTTATGAGCAAGAGGGCATCCCTCTCTGGGCGTTGACGGTGCAAAACGAGCCTGAGGCCGCCCAGACCTGGGAGTCGTGCCTCTACAGCGGCGAGGCGGAGCGCGATTTCGTGCGCGACTACCTGGGCCCGGCGCTGGCGCGGGCCGGCCTGGATGACGTGCGCCTGCTGATCTGGGATCACAACCGCGACCGCATGGTGGAACGGGCCCATGCGGTGCTCAGCGACCCTGAAGCGGCCAAGTATGTCTGGGGCGTCGCCTTCCACTGGTACGTGGTGGACAAGTTCGACAACGTGCAACTGGTGCACGACGCCTTCCCCGACAAGCAACTGCTCTTCACCGAGGGCACGCAGGAAGGCGGCCCGCACCTGGGCGAGTGGGCCATGGCCGAGCGCTACGCTCGCTCGCTGATCAACGACCTGAACCGTTGGACCGTGGGCTGGATCGACTGGAACCTGCTGCTGGACACGCAGGGCGGGCCGAACCACGTAGGCAACTACTGCAGCGCGCCGATCCTGGCCGACACGGCCACCGGCGAGCTGCACTACCAGAGCAGCTACTACGCCATCGGCCACTTCAGCCGCTTCGTCCGGCCCGGCGCACGGCGCATCCTCTGCGCCACCACGCACGACCTGCTGGAAGCGGCTGCCTTTCGCAATCCGAACGGACAGATCGCCGTTGTGCTGCTCAATCGCGCGGACGAGGCGGTCCAGCTCGCCTTGACCGTGGACGGCGAACGAGCCATCGCCGAGTGTCCGGCGCATTCGATATCGACTTTTCTGGCGGAATGCGGTGCGTGGGCCGACGATGGTCGCCGGGGGATCAATCCCACCGGCTAAGAAGCGGCGCGGGATAATTCCGGCTTCGTGGCGTACCATCAAGTCCCGTTGACGGGGCGCTGTTGGCCAGCCGGGGACTTCACACGTGCACCGGCGCCGCACGTGCAGGTGTCCTGCGGTGGCAGTCGCCAGCACGCGCCTCGCATGTCCACCTTGATAGCCGCGCCCACGTGCTAATCATCAGCCAACCCTGGCAAGTAGCCGAGCATTTACCATGCTAGACAGAAATCAGAGATACATCATGAGTACCAACGCCCAAGCCCCTATTTGGATCGGCAATACACCGCTGGTTGCAGAATCGCAGCCGGTCGCCGGGGAATACGTCCATCTCCTCGGCGAGGAGTACTACCGCATCGCTCACGTGGACCAGATGCCGCCGTTCTTCATGAGCCTGGTCAGCGGCGCCAATCACTGGCTGTTCATCGCCAGCAACGGCGGGCTAACTGCCGGCCGCATCAACGCCGACTCGGCGCTCTTCCCCTACGAGACGGTGGACAAGATCCAGGCCCACGGCGAGGAGACCGGCAGCAAGACCATTCTGCGCGTCACGCGCGACGGCCGCACCTATCTGTGGGAGCCCTGGTCTGAGCGTTACGCCGGCGTCTACCGCCGTGAACGCCACCTGTACAAGAACGTCTTCGGCAACAAGCTGCTCTTCGAGGAGATCAACCACGACCTGGGCTTGACCTTCCGCATGGCCTGGCGCACCGGCGATCGCTTCGGCTTCATCCGTAGCTGCTGGCTGCACAACCAGGGCGACCGCGCCTGCCAGGTTGAAGTGCTCGACGGCCTGCAGAACATCCTGCCCTTCGGCGCCAACAGCCAACTGCAGAGCGGCATGAGCAACCTGCTCGACGCCTACAAGCGCAACGAGCTGGAGCCGGCCAGCGGGCTGGGCGTCTTCGCGCTCAGCGCCACGCTGACCGACCGCGCCGAGCCCAGCGAGTCGCTCAAAGCGACGGTGGCCTGGCAGGTGGGACTGGACGGCGCGGCCTACCTGTTGTGCAGCGATCAGCTCGACGCCTTTCGCCGCGGCCATGCGGTCGTTGGCGAGCAGGATGTGCGCGGCAAGCCG
This sequence comes from Anaerolineales bacterium, assembly GCA_034432445.1. Lineage (GTDB taxonomy): Bacteria > Chloroflexota > Anaerolineae > JAAEKA01 > JAAEKA01 > JANWYQ01. The sequence goes on along the minus strand of DAOUBX010000181.1, from coordinate 9,603 downwards.
GGCGCGTATTTCGTGGCGGCGGCCGTGGATCTGGCCGCGGGCCAGACCTGCCGCTGGCACATCGTCGCCGACGTGAACCAGGACGCCGCAGCCGTGGTCTGCCTGCAGCGGCTGCTGGCCGAGGCGCCAGGCGCCGTCGAGGAGCAAATCGAGGCCGACATCGCCCGCGGCACGGACGCGCTGGTCCGTTTCGTGGCCGCGGCCGATGGCCTGCAGCTCACGGCGCAGGAAACCACCACTGCCCACCATTTCGCCAACGTCCTCTTCAACATCATGCGCGGCGGCATCTTTGTCGACAACTACCAGGTGACGCGCGCCGACCTGGGCGACTTCGTGCGGGTGCGCAATCGCAGCGTATGGACCGGCCACGCCGACTGGTTCGCCAGCCTGCCGCCGCAGCTCACCATTCAGGAGCTGTATGCCCGCGCGGCCGCCAGCGGCGCAGCCGATCTGATCCGGCTGTGCTACGAGTACCTGCCGCTCACCTTTAGCCGACGCCACGGCGACCCCAGCCGGCCCTGGAACCGCTTTTCCATCAACCTGACCCGGCCTGACGGCTCGGCGCGGCTGGATTACCAGGGCAACTGGCGCGACATCTTCCAGAACTGGGAGCCGCTGGCGCTCAGTTTCCCCGGCTTCGTCGAGGGCATGGTGGTCAAGTTCCTCAACGCCACCACCGTGGACGGCTATAACCCCTACCGGGTGACGCGCGACGGCATCGAATGGGAGGTGCCGGAGCCGCACAACCCCTGGTCCAACATCGGCTACTGGAGCGACCACCAGATCATCTACCTGCAGAAGCTGCTGGAGATCGCCGAACAGGTGCACCCCGGCGCGCTGGCTGCGCTGTGGAACCGGCCGGTCTTCTCCTACGCCGACGTGCCCTACCGCCTGCGCCCCTATCCTGAGATGCTGGCGGACTGGTACAACACCATCGAGTTTGACTACGCCAAGGATGAGGCCATATCGGCCGCGGTCGCCGCGCTGGGCACGGACGCCCGCCTGGTGCGCGACGCCGACGGTGCGGTCGTCCACGTGACGCTAGCCGAGAAGCTGCTGGTGCTGCTGCTGGCCAAGCTGACCAACCTGGTGCCCGAAGGCGGCATCTGGATGAACACGCAGCGGCCGGAGTGGAACGACGCCAACAACGCGCTGGTGGGCAAGGGGGTGTCGGTGGTCACCGTGGGCTATCTGCGCCGCTTCATCGCCTTTTGGCAGGCGCAACTGGCTGCGGCCGACGCCGCCAGCGCCCTGGTCAACCCGGCCGTGGCCGAGCTGCTGGAGGATGTACACGCCGCGCTGCTGGCCCACGAGCCGCACCTGGCCGGCGGCTTCACCGATCAGACGCGGCGCTCGCTGATGGATGCCCTGGGGATGGCCGCCACCGCCTACCGCGCCCGCGTCTACCAGGACGGCGTGCCCGCGGCGCGGGTCGCGCTGGACGTCGATCGGCTGCGCGCGTTCCTGGCCCTGGCCCAGCGCTACGTGGAGCACACCCTGCGCGCCAACCGCCGGCCCGACGGCATGTATCACAGCTACAACATCCTGCACCAGCATGACGGCGGCGTTGCGGTCGAGAACCTCTACCTGATGCTGGAGGGGCAGGTGGCTGCGCTGTCGGCGGGGATGTTGACGCCAGACGAGGCGTTGACCTTGCTGCGCAGCCTGCGCCAAAGCGACCTCTACCGCCCAGACCAGCACTCCTACATGCTCTATCCCAACCGTCACCTGCCCGGCTTCTTCCAGAAGAACCAGGTGCCGGCGGACCGGGTGGCCGAGTCGCAGTTGGTTGCGGCGCTGACGGCCGCGGGCGACCGCCGCCTGCTGGTCCGCGACGACGCCGGCGTGTACCACTTCAACGGCGAGTTCCGCAACGCCGGCGACGTGGCGCGCGTGCTGGACGCCATGGCGCAGGAGCCGGCCTACGCGGCGTTGGCCGCGGCCGAGCGGGGCTTCGTGCTCGATCTGTTCGAGGCCACCTTCGACCACCGCGCCTTCACCGGCCGCTCCGGCACCTTCTTCGCCTACGAGGGGCTGGGCAGCATCTACTGGCACATGGTGTCGAAGCTGCTGCTGGCCGCGCAGGAGTGCTACGTCCAGGCCGTGGCCGCCCAGGCCGATCCGTCCGTCGTCGCGGCGCTGGCCGCGGCCTACTACGACATCCGTCAGGGGTTGGGCTTCAACAAATCGCCCGAGGTCTACGGCGCGTTTCCCACCGACCCCTACTCGCACACGCCGCTGGGCGCGGGCGCGCGCCAGCCCGGCATGACCGGCCAGGTCAAGGAGGAGGTCCTGACCCGCTTCGGCGAGCTGGGCGTGTCGGTGCAAGGGGGAACGTTGTGCTTCGCGCCGACCCTGCTGCGCAGCGACGAGTTCCTGGCCGCGCCGGCCGAGTTCGAGATAGTGGACGTGGCGCGCCGGCCGCGCGCATTGTCGCTGCCCGCCGACTCGCTGGCCTTCACCGTCTGCCAGACCCCGGTCGTCTACGTGCGCGGCGACCGGCCAGAGCTGCACGTGCACTTCGCCGACGGCCGCGCCGTCGTCCAGCCGGGAACCTGCTTGGATGCAGCCACCTCCCAGAGCATCCTAGGCCGCGAGGGGCAGGTGGCGCTGGTGCAGGTGATAGTAGCCATGTAAGACGAGTCGGCACCGTCGCCGTACCACGGCTTCAAAGCAAAGACCTCCAGGACCCTGAACGGACCTGGAGGTCTTTTGGCTGTTCCGGCATGTTGAGGCGCTAGCTGCGAATAACCCCCACGGCGACCTCCAGCAGAACCTGCGCCCACAGCCGATCGGCCGTCAACACCGAGGCGCCAAGCCGGAGACCGAGGGCCAGACAAGCGAAGCTCCTGCTCGACCTGCTCGTCGATCTGCTGAAGCTGTTCAGCGGAAAACTTCTTCGCTTTGATCTTTTGCCAACAACCGCCGCAGCGTCTCGAACATGATCTGCACGCCCAGGCGCAAGTTGGCCAGGGAGATGCGCTCGTCGTGGCCGTGGAAGCGCGCCAGCTCGCCGGGGGTGATGATGGCGGGAAAGAGACCGTAGCACTGCACGCCCCGCTGACGGAAGAAAGCCGAGTCGGTGGTGCCTGGCGAGAGCATGATCGTCGTCAGACTTTCCGGCACGAGCTGCGCCAGCACGCCAGCGAGCGTTTGGAAGAACTCGGAGCCAGGGTCCGAGGTGGCGGCCGGCGCAGGGGCCTGCAGAATCTCGATCTCCACGCGCGGGTCGTCGATCAGGCGCGTCAGCCGCTCCACCACCGTCGCCGGGGTGCGGTCGGGCAGCAGGCGCAGGTCTAACGTCGCCTCGGCGCGGTCGGGGATGATGTTCTCCTTGCCGCCCGCCTGCAACACCGTGATGCTCAGCGTGTCCTTGAGCATGGCGGCGATGGTCGAGTTGGCGCTCAGCGCAGGCAGGGCCAGCCGAAAAACCAGGGGATTGTCCAGGTGTTTGAGCAGAAAGGACTGCGGGAAGGGCAGGCGGTCGCTCACGTCCGCAAACATGCGCTGCGGCACCGGGGGCAGCTCATAAGCCGCATCCAAACGCTGCACCCGCTCCAGCGCGCGCAGCAGGATGACGATGGCGTTCTCGCTGTGGGGCATGCCGCTGTGGCCCGGCTCGCCGTGCGCGATCAGCTTCAGCCACAGGTCGCGCTTTTCCGTCACGGATACGGCGAAGACCGGCTGCGGCCCGAAGAAGTCCTGCAGGCCGAAGCTGCCCTCGTCCCATACGTACTCCGCGGCCAGCTCATCCCAGTGCTGTTCGATCATCCACTGCGTACCGAACTTGCCGCCCTTCTCCTCGTCGGCTGCGGCAAAGAAGATGATATCGCGGCGACGCTGGGCCTGGTGTTGGCGCAGCAGGTCCAGGGCCAGCAACTGGATGATGCCCATGCCCTTCATGTCGATCGCGCCGCGGCCCCACACATAGCCGTCGCGGATTTCGCCGCCGAAGGGGTCGCACGTCCAACTGCGCCGGTCGGCCTCCACCACGTCCATGTGATGGTAGAGTAGGATAGGGCGCTGCGAGCCGTCGCCGGGCAGGCGGGCCGTCAAGTTGACGCGGCCGGGGGCGGAGGTGAACAGCTTGGGGGGGAGGCCGCGCGCGGCCAGCAGGCCGGCCAGGTAGTCGGCGGCGGCTTGCTCGTCGCCCGGCGGGTTGAGGGAGGGGATCTTGAGGTACTCACTCAGCAGGCGGCCGGCCTGCGCTTCAATGTCGTTCCAGTCGATCATAGCAGATGTACTCCCAAGCCAGGGCGCGGGGACGGCAGCGCCCGAAAAGTGACCCGATCCACCTCGTAGCCGGCAGCCGGGTCGTTGGTGATAAAGAGCGGGCCGATCAGCTCGCAGGCCACGATGGCCGGGTGGGCGGTGACGAAGTGCAGCCCGGCGGCGCTGCCGATGGAGCTCTCGCCCATGGAACCGAGGATGCAGCGCAGCCCGGCCGCCTCGGCCACGGCCAGCATCTTGCTCGCCCGGTGCAGGCCGCCGCATTTCATCAGCTTGATGTTGATCATGTCGGCCGCGCCTCGGCAGGCGATGCGCAGGACGTCGGCCGCGTTGTGGCAGCTTTCGTCGGCCATGATGGGGATGTCGGTGGCCGCCGCAACGGCCGCCAACCCGTCCAGGTCGGCCGCAGCCACCGGCTGCTCGATCCAGTCGATGGTGTAGCCGGCCAGGCGTTCGATGGCGGCCAGGGCGGTGGCTGCGTCGCGCCAGCCCTGGTTGATGTCCAGACGCAGGCGGACGGCATCGCCCGCCGCGGCGCGGATCGCCTGCAGGCGACGCACGTCCAGGTCGGGCACTGAGCCGAGCTTGACCTTGAGCGTGGTCGCACCCAGAGCGGCGAAGTGTGCGCTCATCCCGGCCATGACCTCCGGTGTGTCCAGCGGGATGACGGGGTAAAGATCGATGGCGGGCCATGCCCGGCCGCCCAGCAGGTCGTAGACCGGGACGCCCACCGCCTGGCCCATCAGGTCGTAGAGCGCCATATCGATGGCGGCGATGGCGGCCGGGAAGGCCGGTATCTGGGCGAAGCAGTCGCGCAGGATCAGCGCCAAGTCGAAGGGGCTGCGGCCCACCAGGAGCGCAGCGGCGCGCTGCAAGGCGGCGATGACCTGCGCTTGGGTCTCGCCGGTCACCTCGGGATCAGGCGAGGCCTCGCCCAGCCCCAGGCAGCCGTCGTCGGTGAACACCTTGAGCAGGGCGTAGTTTAGCACGGGGTAGCTGCCATAGGCCACGGTCAGTGCCGTGGTCAGGGACAGGTCCAGCGGCAGGACTTCTACATGGGTGATGCGCATGGCACGCTTGCCGTGGACTGGCGGCGAATGCGGAAGATGACGAAAACCAACGGCAGCGCCAGCAGGTGGACGAAGGCAAACACGGCGAACATGGCGCGAAAGCCCACGGAGTCGACCAGGATGCCGGCCAGCGGCTGCCCACCCGCGATGCCGATGTTACCGACGGCCATGATCACCGAAAACATGAAGGCGGCGATGCGCGGGTCGGCGAAGTCCATGCCGATGGCCAGATAGGCCGTCTCGTAGTAGCCGAAGGCGAAGCCGAACAGGAAGACCACGGCCCACATCAGCCCGGCCGAAGGGGTGATGGCCAGGATGAAAGTCACCGCCGAGGTCAGCAGCAGCGCGGCCAGCAGGCTGTTGCGCTCGCCGATGCGCCGCATCAGCGGGCCGCCGATGATCCCGCCCAACACGGCGCCGATGCCGAACACGGAGGTGTACAGCCCGACGGCGGCCAATGAGACGTTCAGCCCCTCGTTCAGAAACGCGCCGATCATGCCCTGCGCGCTGTACAGGGCTAACGGGTAGATCAATCCCACCACCAAGAAGAGCAAGAAGGCCTTGTCCTTGAAGGAGCCAAAGGCTGCGCGGGAGAAGCGCATCTCGGGCGCGCGCTCGCGGGCCTCCTGCACCAGCAAGGCGATGATCAGCGTCAAGACCCCCAGGCCAGCGACCAAGAGGAAGTTGGCGTTCCATTGGCCCCTGCCGGCGAAGACGCCCATCACGACAGCGGTGAGAACCATGCTTAGGGCGCGACCGCCGACCATCAAGCCCTGCACCAGGCCACGATCTTGCGGCGGGGTGGTGTCAATGGCCAGCCCATCGGTGGTGGTGTCATAGGTGGACATGCCCAGCGCGGCCAGCAACATCAGCACCAAGTAAAAACCGAATTGGCTACCAGGGTTGACTAAAGGCACCAGCAGGAAGGCCAGGGTCTGTAGGATCAGCCCGGTGATAATGTAGGGCTTGCGGTGGCCCAAGCGCAAGGGATTGACGCGGTCACTGAGCAAGCCGATGAAAATCTTGAGAATGAAGGGCGTGAGCGTGATCCCGCCGGCGATGCCGATCAGCGAAAAGGACAAATCGAATGAACGCAGGTAGAGGACGTTGAAGGCGGTGAAGTAGGTGAGCACTGCGCCTTGTAGAAAGTAGATCGTTGCATAAAGGGCGAGACGGAGAGTCCGGGCACGAGAAGCAGACATGGCCACCTTCCTTTCGGGGTTTCGCGAACGAGCAGACATCGACGCGCCGCCTGTCTCATCAACAGATGGCATCTGCGGTGATGCCGCAGATGCCATCTGCGCAAACGCCAACAACAGAGCGGCGTTGACAAACCACAAGAGGAACCACACGTTGGACGCCAAGGCCAACGCTGGGAAGTACAACCCGGCCGCGGCAATGGCCACGCCCAGCGTTCCCAACAGCGCAGTGGAGCGATCCAGGCCGCGGCGGCTCCAGAGCGCCAGTCCGGCGAAGACCGCCCCCAAGAAAGGCAGCCAGTAGCTCAGGTGTTGCACCGCCTTCCAGCCCGCCATCCAGCCGAGGGAAGGCAGCTGGCCCGCCTCCAGTACGGCCAGCGCGCCCAGGATCAGGCTGTTCTCACCGAAGTCGCACAGGGCGCCTGCCAGGCCAAAGCCCATGGTCAGCCAGCCCAGCAGCGGGGAACGGCCGCGCACCACAATGAACAGCCCCAGCCAGGCCAGCAGCCAGCCGACCAGGAAAATCCCGTCCAGCGTGAAGATCGTTCGCATCCCGGCCAGATAGGCGTCCAGGTCGGCTGGCGCAAGGGTGATCTGTCCGGTTAACACGGGGAGGCCGGGATAGCTCAAGCCGGCGGGCAGGACGACGAACGCGATCGCCAGCAGAAGCAGGCTTGCCAGCGCGGCGCCGGCTGCGCCCAACCGCACGATGCGTTCGGCCTCGCTCACCGTCAGCCCTCCTCGGCGCCCAGGTAGGCCAGAAACGCCCGCGTCAGCTCGCGGACCAGTTCGTCAGCGGGGTATACGTGACCGCCGCGCACAGGCTCCCAGAGCAAGAGCTCGCGCGCGGCGAAGAACATCTGCTGAAAGCCCAGGCGGGTGGCGAGGCGGGGATCGGGATGGCTCATCTCGCCCTGGTGGGCCAGCAAGATCGCTTGCAGACGGGGGAAAAGCTCGTCCCAGGCGCGCTGCTCGCGCTCGCGAAAGCGGCTGTCGCCGTGCAGGCGGCCTTTCAGGTTGAGCGAGCGCAGTACCCCCTGATCGTGGCTGTAGGTCGTCACGATGAAGGCTACCGCATCGCGCACGAGGCGCGCCAGCGGCTGCTCGGCCCAGCCAGGCGTGGCCAGCAGCGCCTCGAACCTGGCTTCGAACTCCTCGAAAAAGCGCTCGTCCAGCGCCTGCAGCAGGCCGTCCTTGTCGCGGAAGCGGCCATAGAAAGCCCCGACCGATGTCCCGGCCTGCTCCACGACCTCGGCCACCGTCAGCTCGTCGAAGGTCTTGGTCTCTAGGATCTGCGCGGCCGCATCGAGGATTTGGATCATCGTTGCGCGGCTACGTTCTTGGCGGGGCTGTTGAACGATGTGGTGCGCAGTAGAGCGGGTCATAAGGATACACCAAAAATAGAAGTAGAATTCTGATTTTATTATACACGCAAACGCCCGCTTGTCAAGCACTTTTTTGAGCTCTATGCTCCTGGCTCCAACGCCGAGAGCTTACTTGCGCTACAGGCCAAATGGGCTATAATCCATAGCAGCTGCAAATCTTTGCAACTGCATCTATCCGAACAGTGTCACGCACCAGGGGTGCATGACTCACACAGTGAGCGATCTTAACGATCGCTCGACCCGTCAAGAGGCCATCATGACCTGCCACTCCCACGCCATCGATCAGTTGCGCGCCACAGGCGTGCGCCTGACCCCCCAAAGAGCCATGGTGCTGGAGGTGCTCTACCACAGCCAGGGCCATCTGACTGTCGACGAGGTGCATGCACAAGTGCGCGCGCTTTCGCCCTACGTTGATCTCGCCACGACCTATCGCACGCTGACCTTGCTCAAGCAGATCGGCCTCGTCAGCGAGCTGCGGCTGGAGGGGCAGCCTGTGCGCTATGAGGTCGTGCACAGGGGCGACGAGCATCATCACATCGTGTGCAGCCGCTGCGGTCGTATGCTGGCGATTCAGGCGCACGAGCTGGACGCTTTGCAACACAAGCTGCTGGCAGCGTATGGCTTCCATGCCAATCTTGTCCACTGGACCATCCCCGGTCTATGCGCCGAGTGCGCTGCCGCCTCGGCATCCGCTTGAGACTCGCTCGCAGTTAGGAGGAACCGACATGATCCTGTTGCACATCTTGGCCGCTCCAACGATCCGTGGAGAGGCCCTGCATATCCCTGATGGCTTTCTGTCCGTACCCGTAGCCCTGCTGGCCTGGGCGGTCACGATTGCCTTCATCGTTGTGGCTCTGCGCATGACCAACCGCACGCTAGACGAGCGCCAGGTGCCGCTGATGGGCGTGCTGGCCGCGTTCATCTTCGCTGCGCAAGCCTTCAACTTCCCCGTGGCCGGCGGCACCTCGGGCCACATGCTAGGCGGCGCGCTGGCAGCCATCCTGCTTGGCCCCTGGCCGGCGCTGCTGGTGATGACGGCGGTGATCGCCTTGCAAGGCTTGTTGTTCCAGGATGGCGGCCTGCTGGCGATGGGGGCCAACATCTTCATCATGGGCATCCTGACGGTCTGGGTGGGCTACTTCACTTACCAGGTTCTGGTGCGCTTCAACCGCTTCGTAGCTGCCTTCGTCGCCGGCTGGCTGTCGGTCGTGATGGCGGCCATTGTCACGTCCTTCCTGCTGGCGCTGAGCGGCACCTCGGCCCTGGGCATTGTGCTGCCTGCCATGGGTGGCGTGCACGCGCTGATCGGGATCGGCGAGGGGGTGATCACGGCCGCAGCGGTGGCGCTGGTGGCAGCCGCGCTGCCGGGCATGTTCGGCGAGCGGGTGGCCGGCGAAAAAGTCGCCCCCAGCACTTGGGTCTCCGGCGGCGTGATCCTGGCGCTGGTAGTGGGGGTGCTGGCGGTCTTCTTTGCCTCCGGCAGCCCGGACGGCCTGGAGCGCGTGGCTGAGGACAAAGGCTTCCTGGAGGCCGCCCAAGGCCCGCTGTTCGAGATCATCCCCGATTACGTGTTCCCCGGCATCACCAACGAAAGCTTAGCCGGGATCGTGGCCATCGTGCTGGGCACGCTGTTGCTCTTCGCCGTCGGCTATGGCATAGCGCGCGCGCTGCGCCGCCGTCAGGCGTTTAACTAACCGGTGCTAGTTTCCCCAGTTTTCC
>DAOUBX010000180.1:0-3259 GCA_034432445.1 Anaerolineales bacterium | reverse complement strand
CACTCGCGGGGATCGGAAGCGCTCAGAAGCCGCCGCAGCTCTGCTAAGCTCGCCTTCACAGCACCCGCAGTCGCCGGCTGAGCTGCAGCACCCTGAGCTGCTGGAGGGAGCCGCGGCGTTCGCTGATTCACAGCATCCGCAGTCGCCGGCTGAGCTGCAGCACTGCCCGCGTTTCCTCTAGCGGCCAAGGCGGACGGTTGAATGACCTCAGATATGGTCGAAGTGGTATCACCGCCGATTCGTCGCCCCGCCTGTACGCTCGGCCGCAGCGCAAAGCGAATCGCTTCAACTCGACGCCATTGCCCCTCAGCCGGATACCAACAGCTGACGAAACTGTTGTCGGCGATATACTGGTCGAATTCATCCAGCGCCGTAGCGGTCTTCGCTTGATCGTCCATCAGTTGCTGCATGAACTGGCGGTGACTAACGATCTGTGATCTTCGTTTGCCGGCCAGACCCTGGAGATCGGACGACCACTGTTTGAACAAAACGGGCGGCAACCGCAGCATGTAGTCCCAGCGTTGGGGATCGTTGCTCTCAAGATGGCTGCGAATGCTGGTAAGCTCTGGGGTATACCCGGCCCTCACTCGTTCCTGCCAGACCGCAGGCGACACCCAAGCCTGTGCGTCCCAGTCCCAGCATACAGGGCTCTTGCCCTTGCTCGTGGCTTTGCGCAGGGCTTCCAGGGCTTGCTGGGGGCTGTGACGCGCCAGCGCACGGACCACCGCCGCCATCTGTTCACGATGGGCTGCGATCTGTCTCTCTCGCTCAGCAACCAACGGTGCAAACTCATCGAGCCCGTTGATCGCCGGTACAATGGAGTAAAACTCCTTCAGGGCATCGTCTTGAAGGTCCAAGCGGTTAGACACCAGTCGCTTTATCATATCCCGCGCCTCTTGCCGTCGAGCAGGGGTGATACCTGTCTGGTCCTCCGGAAGGGCTTTGGTCAAGCGACCCAGGCCCCGCCGTAGCCAGGCGCTTGTGACGCTCAGCACCTGACGAGTGGTCACAGACTCGTCAGCCGGACCACCAATCGACGGAGGGGCCTGAAGCGTTACCTCAGGGACCGCATTGGCCAACTCAGCCAACCAGTCAGAAACGGCAGCCATAGTCGACCGCGCATCGTATGCCAAGGCGCGATAGAGCGCAACTTGCAGCGCCAGCAACGGCTCGTTGTCAGCAGCCTCTGGCTCTGGTTGATCCCTCAGGCGCTGACGTTGTTGGTAGAGGCTGTACAACGTCCACCCAGCCTCGGGTGAGGAACCAACTGAGGCGCTCTTGAGGGCGAGGTCCAGGCCTCCCTCCAACGCAAGACGTAGAGAAAGCAGAGGGGCCCATTGTGGGCTTTCTTGCTTTTCCAGGTCTAGCAGCATGGTCACCGCCGCTCGAACGGCAACCAGTGTCTCTTGGCCAGTGGGCTGAGCCTTCAGCGCGGCTAACGCCTGAGCCACGCGCCAGCCCAAACGCAGATCTGTTGTAGGACGGGACTGGACCAGGCACATCGCAAAGAGATCTGCCGCCAAAGCCGGCTGATCAGACTCCAGGCAGCGATAACCTAGCTGTTGCGCCAGCCTGCACAACTGGGAGAGACCTACCCGCCGATACAGCGCCATCTGCAGTGTTGTGAGGGCATCAAGCGCACGCCCCTCTTTACGGGCAGCTTCGATGCTCTCCTCAAGCTGTGCAAACCACCGCCGCTGCTCCTCATCTGCTTGGTAGGCAACGATAGCCTCTCGCCAAGACGAGAGTTTACCTAGCGCCAGATCAAGCGCGGTGGCGAAGGATGGCATAATTCGCTGCAGAGCCTCGTCAGCCCGCGCAAGGGCTGCCAGGGCGGTCGTTGGATCACCGGCAGCGCTAAGAGCATCCTGCCATGCCCGCAGCAGAGCAATCTCGGCAAGCAGCGCGCCAGGCGCCTCCGGCCAACCGCCGACCACAACGGCTGCCTGATCGCCGTCCTGCTTTTCTAACGCCTCAACGGCCCGCCGTAGATCATAGCTGCGGCCCTGCTTCAGTAGCTCAAGCGCTGTGGGGTCGCTCAGAAGGGCCTGCCAGCGCTGCAAAGCCAAGCTGTTGCGCACGCCGTTGTCGGCCGAACGCAGCGTGTCCAACGCCGCAGACACCGAATCCGCTTGCGCCAGTTGCAGCGCCCGGTCCACCATGGTGGCATGTGCCACGAACGGTTGGCACAGGTCCCAGAGCTCATCCAGGCGCAACACCCAGCGGCCGCCTGGCTCAAGGCCGGACTGCTCCCGTCGGCGCAGGATGTCAAGCAGCTCCTCCGCCTCAGCCGCCTTATCCGTTGCTCCCTCAGCGGCAGCCGCTAACAGGTCATCCACCTCGTCCAGCAGGCGCTCCGTCTGTTCCCGCCAAGCCCTGGCCAACCGTGCCGCTTGGCGGTACGCCTCGGCGGCGCTTCTCAGCGGCTGTACAGGATGGGACTGCAGCAATCGCTGCAGCAGACGACGCGCACCAACGCTCATCCCGTCCCAAACGGAGTCGCGCGGTGGAGGTAGCACGAATCGCCCCCAGGGCTGAAGCGGCGCTCTTCCGGTCAGCGCCAGGAAGAGCAGCTCTCCCGCCCGCTGTAGGTCCTCGGCCCGCTGCGATGCTGCGTCCGACTGCAACGCGGCCTGCCATACCGGCAGCCACAGCGCGCGCGGCTCAGAACGCCACCGCACCTGCGCAAAAGCGTGGGGCGAGCTCACCAGGCGAAGGTCATCGTGCAACAGGCTCAATAGCAGGGTAGCGCGTCGCACTAGCTCCAACGCCTCTTCCTCCGGCAACGGCCCATCGGCAACAACGCGCTCCGCCAACAGGCGGTCTGGAGGCAGAGGAACAACTAGGGTGGGAGGCGGGCCAGGGTGTTGCTCCAGCCACGCCGGCGCAACGCCTTTCTCGCCGCGCTGCGCCAGAAGGTCCTGCAAACGCGCTAGCCGCTCTCCTTGGGCCTTGAACTCTGTCGTCAGCCACGGACCCGCGCCTGACGGCGGCAACAATTCCAGGAGTTCCTCCTGCCCGCTCTCTGTGCTACGCACACCCACGTAGACGCGGCCAAAAGCGCCGTCTTCATACAAGCGGCTCACCGGATACGGGGTGGACAAGGAAAGCAATGGGGCTGCGGTGCTCATGGCTGTGAACCTATGACCTGATAGTGTTCTGTGGCTTTGTCCGTCCCTTGATCTGCTCTAGCCGCTGGCGCACCCGACGAAAGACGGGCGTCTCACCGTCGGCGCACGGCTGCCAACACGGCTGCGCC
>DAOUBX010000179.1:0-16299 GCA_034432445.1 Anaerolineales bacterium | reverse complement strand
TGGACCTGCTCGGCATACCACACACCGTCTACACTCAACTGGCCAGCCCGTCATTGGCCAGAACGCCTTTGTAAATGAGCGAAACTACCGTTAAGACTTCACAGATCTCTTCAATAGGGGACTTGCCACTGCAGGTTTGGGCGCCGCTGGTCAGAATTACAGCGCGATGATTGGTGTTGCGTAGGAGACTGTTAGGTGCACCGCGCATCGCCTCACGTAAGGCCGGCCCCGGATTTGGCAATCCCATAGGCTGAATATTGGCGGCAAGAGAGCGTATCTCCAGACCCTCCGATGGCACATAGCCCTTTGTCAACCGACTGTGGCTCCTTGTACAGTCGTCATCGGAAGAAGGTATGCCCCGTTCTATCCAGATCGCGACTCGCTCATGTTTGGAGTATTCGTCGTTAGGCAGCCTGGATTGGGCGATGTCCAGTGCCACATCCCACAGCGTCCGGTCGACGCTGACAAACCGCCCCATAGGCGCCGAGGCGTCAAGCACTATCGTGAGCATGGTGCGCGGCGGCCGGATGTCCACCATCTGAGCCAGCACCCCCAACACTGCGACCAAGAAGGCCAGCACGCCTAACACCCCTTTCCACTGCATCAACCGCTCGACAAACGACTGCCATCCCACCCGTAGTGGCGGCGCCTCTCCGCAGGGCGCAGCAGCGAACTCTACCCTGGACGTGCCCTCGTACCCCAACAGATCGGCTACCGTAATGATGTAACCTTGTCCGTGAGGCGTAGCTAGAAAACTGCGTTCGGCAATCTGTTCCTTTAGCTTCTCGACGTCAGGTTGTCCCTGCGGTGTATACAATTCCAAATAGCGCGCGGCCTTCTCTGGCGAAACCCTGCGGTGGATGAATTTACACCAATCAGTCAACCGGTAGCGCTGAGGCAAGATACGCGCCAGCTTCAGACGCATAAGCTGCTCATCGGTGATTGGGGGTGGCTCTAGCGAGGAATCAGAAGAAGGCATGCGGTGCTCCTGCGGAAGACTTACGACACTCTGCGCTCAATAGGGATAACTGTCCTCTGAGCGCCCCCAAATTAGCCCGTATAGGAAACCGCCCAACGACCCCATAAAGGCGCCGGCCAGCAATTCTACGGGACCGCACAAGCACAAGATGGGAATGCCGACCAGAAAGCTCAGTCCGAACGATGGCGCGCCCAGCAACAGCGTCAGCAAGGTGTTGACCAGGAACGAGACGATCCATAGAGCAAGCCCGGCTAGAGCGCCAACGACGGTGGGGTTGGCAGCGCTTTCATCTTCGTCGCTGAAGCGCGCCGCCAGCGCGCCGCATCCCAGATACACGAGCGCCAACAACGGCAATGACAAAGGCGCTGCCGTTCCTGCAGACAGAAAAGTGATCACGTTCAGTATCAGCAGTCCGATAGACACCAGCACTGTCGCCCGGATCGGCGCGGGCCAGGTAGAGAAGGCACGTCGCGAGGTACGGCCATCGCCCCAGTCGTAATCGTTCATGTCCAACCTCCAGGAAACACACCGGACTCCTCTTCATACCCGTGAAGCTGCTCACGCGAGGCCAAACTGACACGAGCTGCAATGTCATAGACCAGGCCGAACGCTATCAGGAGCACAAGCCCTAGCAGCGTCCACCAGATGCCAGGGCCCACTCTGACCTGAGCCAACGCCGCCGTCAACCGCACAACGAAGTCATCGCTGCTACCCAGGCTGTCTACCGTGGTCATCCGCGTCACCAGCAAGAGCAAGCCGAGACCTGCTGCCGCCGCCACAGCAACGCCCAGCCTGGGCAAAACCATTCCACCACTCAACAGAGAGGCAATCACCAGGCCGGCGCTTGTCAGACTAGCTAGGAAGGCCGCAGTAAGACCGGTGCTTAAGAGGGGACTTACCCGCCACCCGAGCTGCCAAAGGTGCCAACTAAACAGAGAATGTCCCGCTGCCACCTGCTGAACCAGGAGCCCGGCTTGAGACTGTTCCAACGAGGCGCGCAGCGAATCAGGCGACGAAAGGTCTAAAGATGCCAGCGCCTGGCCAAACAGCGGGACTTTTTGCAATGGCTGCAGCAGCGCAGAGTGTTGCGCCAGCCACAGCGCGTTCTGCTCGAACACGGTTGCTGGCGCAGGCACGGCCCACGGATAAACAAGGAGGCCTGCCAGAGTCAGAGCGGAGCCGGCAAATCCTACACCAACAACGGCTGCCGCCAACCCATCCGCACGCCGGCGCACGGCTAGCATGACCAGGACGAGGCTGAACAGCAAACCTGCCATGAGCACGGCATTCACCAGGTCGCCTCCGGCAGCGAGGTTGCGGCAGCGCCAGGGCCTTGGTCAACGACCTCGACGACACCGCCGATTGCCAACAAGAGCAGGCCTACCAGCGTGAGCCAGACGCCGTTGCCCACGCGCACGCCCAACAGCACCGTCAAGAGTGACCACTCTAGTTGCTGTGGCTGGCCGAGGGCATCTAGGATCGGCGCGGCTGCCGTCAGTGCTACCAGCAAGGCCAGGCTCAAGCAGGTGAGAATGCCACCGACCGCTTTGCACGCACGGCTGCCGGCCAGCGACGCCCCCCACGGCGTCCAGACCAGAGCCGCCATCGCCAACAGCAACGGCGCCACCGCTGCCAAGCGGGTGGGCACGTTGTAAAACGGCACAAGCTGCATCTGCCAGCCGTTGAGGTGGGTCACACGCTCTAGAAGGAACAACACTTTCGCAACGGGTTCCGGCCCAATCTGCTGCAGAACTTCGGGCAAGAAGGCGGTTAGTACATCAGGACCCAGGCGCACATAGCGGAGAAAGTCAAGGTTCAGCCAGGGCTGGAAGAAGCCACCGAGGATGAGCGCCACGCCCAGCAAAGTCAACAGTCGCGGCCGCAGCCCGACCGCGAAGCGCGTGTCGCTGGCAAGCGCCATCACAGCGAGCGCTATCCAGATCACGCAGGTGAGCAAAAGTACCCAGGACGAAAGCAACATGAGTCACTGTTATCGGCGAATGATGCCGACCTCGCACGTGTCATAGTTGGCGTCTTGCCTGACAACCCTTAACGTAAACCGATACTCTCCAGGCGGAAACGTACTTAGCTGAATGCGATGTAACTTACCTCCTGGCGGAGGCACGGGCGTTTTCGACTCGAAGCCTGTGCGCTCCTCAACGGGCTTGTTGAGATCTGGGCCTGTTCCCCAGTATAGCGAATATCTGTCGAACAAGGCAATGTTAGCTATGCCCTCAATCACCAAGTAGTCGCCCTCCACGCGCACCTGTGTGATCGTGGCTTGTTGGCCAGATCTGTCGCAGAGGCTATCTCGCCAGATGATCGCAATTGCCGGCAAAGGGGTCGCCGATGGC
This sequence comes from Anaerolineales bacterium, assembly GCA_034432445.1. GTDB lineage: Bacteria > Chloroflexota > Anaerolineae > JAAEKA01 > JAAEKA01 > JANWYQ01. The sequence continues at coordinate 12,966 of DAOUBX010000179.1, read as the reverse complement.
GTAGGCGAAGAGGTCGGCGTGGGGGTAGGCGATGGCTCCGCGGTTGGCGTCTCTGAAGGTGTGAACGTAGGTGTTGCTGTGGAAGACACCGTGGGGGTAGGCGAGAGGGTTTCAGCGGGCGTCTCGGTCGGGGTAGGTGTCGGTGTGTCTGTAGGCTGTTGCGTAGCGGTTGGGGTCGGCGTAGCAGTGGATGACACAATGACCGCATACGCCAAGGTCGGCGAAGGAGGAATCGGCGTTGGAATCGGCGGATTCCTCTGCTGGACCAGGGCATATGTTCCCTTGACTGCACCGAACATTTCACCGACCGTGGTGACAGCAACGATCAGGCTTGTGAGGACAACCGTTCCTCCGATCAACGTCCAGACTTGCCCTAAACTGAGCGGGGATTGCCAACGCGTACTAGCTGCCCAGCTGAGGACGGTCAGCACAAGGGCAGCTACGATCTCCACGATCACCGCAAGGATGATGTCAGGTGCCACGTCAGGTGCCATGCTCATCACTCTGCCGGGCAAATGGCAGCTTGCCCAACATCCAAACCAGGGTAGCAAAGACAATTGCGATCGGATACACCACGCCACGCGCCCAGAGAGCTGCCCGACGACTGGTCGCCGAGAACGGACTGCTGACAGGTGTGACGCCATCATCCGGCCATGGGCTGATGATGATCGCGCTCAAAAGCAAGCGATAATCACAGCGGGAGGAAGTATCGACGGATAACCGGAAGCCAGGACTGTCCTGGCTGGCGAACACTCTCGTTGTCGTAAATGTGATCTCACGCGTGGGGCGCAGTTGCCCAATTCTGCGGCCAATGCGTTCGATCCCCGATCGCTTTTCCAATTGCTCCAAACGCTGTTTGACGGGCTCGATGTTAAGCTTTCCCGTGTTGGGATCAACCAGCGCTGGAGGTACTGGCACACTCAGATAAGCGACTTTGGCAGCCTCAAGCTCACTCTCAAATCCATCAGTTGGGCCGGTCGTGATCAAGTCGATGATCCACAGCCGAAACTTTCCATCCTTGTTAAGCTCGTTATAGAAACCGGCGTCGTAAAGGAAGTCGGGTGCTTGGCGTGGATACCAGCGAAAAAGAATGAGCAATGGCGGCAGATCACTTTGTGAGCCTTCCACAGGCTCATCAGGCAACTCTGCCACTACATCTTCCAGATCGTCAAGAAAGTCGATTTGATCCAAATCGGCGTCCGCTGACCAAGTAAAGACCTCGTTGGCGACCTCACTGGGCCAGGCCAGCAGTTTCTTATCGATCGTACTGTGTTTGGACAAATGAAGCCAGACGCGGTCCTTGCTGTCGCCTAAGTCGAAGTGAGAGACGGTCTCACGAAGCACATCTGCAGCGAATTGTTTCTCTACGGGTGTCAACTCCGCGTCGAGCATCGGATAGATGGTGATTTCCAGTGGATCATACTGACCAGAGGGTGTCAAGACCTGAGAGCTCAAGAGTGGCAGTTGAGCAGCAGAAAGCAACGTCAAGCCGACAGGGTAGCTACCTTTGTGTGGAAAGCGAACGACCAACCTTCCGTGCAACCCTGGCGAGCCGTTGCTTAGGGTGGCTTCTCTCCAGTCCTGTTCTATCACTTTGACTTCTTCGGAGGCTTGGCACGCAGATCTAGGTTCGGAGGCTTCGGCGTGCCCGGATAGTTGGTTGCCCGCAGTTAAGTCGAAGTACCGCACGTTCAAGACCACGATCATCACCAATAACGGCGCGAAAAGAACTCCCGGAACCAAAATCCTCTTGGGGTTAAATACGACCCGGGACTGTACTATCTGGAACAAGAGTCCTCCGGAGGCCACTATCCACAGGCTGAGAGCCGCTACCAAAGAAAGGATAGTGGTCCAGAACAAATAGTTCACCACGAACTGCACGCCGACCGGCGTCAGGTCGTACAGAGAATCCAGTCCCGGATCAATCGCTTGTAACAGTGTGATCGGGTTGCGCTGTATACGCCAGGCATGCCAGGGAACCGACACCGTTAGGGTGGCGGCAACGGCCTGCGCCAAAATCAGGTGGAAGGTTGCATCTCTCAAGAGATCATTTGGCGGATTGAGGGACGCAGCACCTGAAAGATTCTTCAAGTCCTTCCATTTCTGGAGCGCTTTTATCCCGCTCCCGTACAGAATGTACACCCAACATGCAGCTGCAATCGCCAAGACTATCAAAGGACCAGCGCCCTGGTAATACCACGGAAACGCCCGATACAGTTGGCTGTCGTACAGCACTTGAAAGAACTCTTCCGCGCTCATGGTATTCCTTACCGCATCCAACGGGACTAATCCCAGGCCTCACAGCTCGAAACCCGGCGGCCAATCATCTGGGCGATGGGCCCGGCTCAATCGCTGTTGCAAGAAGACGGGATAGTTCTGTCGCGCCATATCGCGCTTGGTCTTCTCAACGGGGTAGGGCACGCGGTAGAAAGTCACCGTGCCGGCCTCACAGTCCAACAGGGCGTAGGCTGCGCGGGGGTCGCCGTCGCGCGGCTGGCCCACGCTGCCTGGATTCACCAACGCTGGTTTGTCCGGAAGCGTACATGGCTCCTCGTAGACGATTCGCCTTCGCACTGCCTGGACGGCGCCGGCCTCGGCGCCGTCCAGATACCAGAACTGGGGCACGTGGGTGTGGCCGCTGAACACGCAGGCACGGCCGGTGGTCTCCCCACGCAGCAGCGACACGCACTCCAACTCGCGCAGGAAGTCGCCAGGCAGCAGCCAAGGCCACATGTACAGCATCAGGTGGTGCAGAGGGGCCATGCTTTTGCAGTCGAGCTGCTGGTCCGGCGGCAGAAGCTGGTTCATCTCCTGAACCAGGTGCGCTGGGGCCTCGGGGTCGCGGTAGAGCGCACCGTGCACCAACACGTAGAGGTCGTCGTCCCGCACGATCCGCCGCACCCAGTCCACCGGCGCCGGAAAGCTCTCCCGCATCCATGTCTCCAGATCGGGACGTTGGGCCAGCGCCGCCCGGTTGCGATCGTGGGACTCCTTGGCCTGACCGTTCACCGTCTTGACGTCTAGAACTTGTACAAATACTGCGTCGTGGTTGCCTGGCACCCAGTGCTCGGGCGCTAGACCGCGCAAAAACTCCACAGCCTGCTCGGAATGCGGGCCGTAGCCCACAGCATCACCTAGAAACCAGCAGGCGTTAGCACCCCGCTGGCGCGCGTGGGCCTGCACCGCCTCCAAGGCGAATGCATTGGCGTGAACATCGGATAGGATCGCTACTCGCATACGAATCTACCGCCCAAAAGGTAAGATCCCCCTGCTCGGGGGCGCCTGCCAAGCCTGAAATTTTCTCTCTAGCTCCGGCAGCTTTTGCCAATTGATGTCCAGCTCACGCAGATCTTTGAGCCTGCGCTCGGCAGCCGACCGGTTGGCTGCCACAGGCCTCTGGAGCAAGAGCCTTTGCAGCTGTCCTGCGATTTCGTCACGACGCTGGCGCTTCTCTTGCACCTGCGCCAGCTCGGCTCCTCGGTCGCTTTGCTCACGCAGAGCGGCGGCTTGCCACTCGGCGATTTCATCGCTGATGTCCTGGGCCAAGAAGCTCTGCGGTTTGGCTGGGGGGCTGCCTGCAAAGGTCTCGAGCGCCGCCTTGCATAGCTCCACAGCGCGGGATAGAGCGTCCTGCTGCTCGTCGAGAGAGCCTCGCTTGCGCTTCTCGGCCACCTCTTGTAGAGCGCTTGTCAGCCGCTCCTGGGCAGGCTGACACTTGTCTCGCCACTCCCGGTGGACTTTGTAGTTGGCCTGTTGCTCCCGAGCCAGGCGCTCGTGTTCTTCCAAGGAGTCCACGTTTTTGTCCAGGAAGGTGTAGTAGACCAGCAGCTCTCCGGGAGTCTGCAGAGCAAAGCGGTCCTCGGGGTCTAGCCTTTTCAGGCTGCGGCACGCCTCGATCACCCGACCAAAGGAATTGGGATCATCAACGTCTTGCGCCGCCTCTTTGAGCTGCTTGATCAGCTTCTTGGCCTCTTCCCGCTCGCTCCTCACTTTGCTGAGCTCTGTCTCCAGGTCGCTCAGGCCGGCCGCCTTGGAGAACAGACGCTTGGCCTCCTTCAGCTTAGCCTCCGCGTCGGTCAGTGACCGATCGCTCGTTGGGTTGCGCAGCCGATCGCGCACGTCATAGAGCAGCTTGTTCACCCGGACGAGCATGTCGAGCTGATTGCCTAGTTTTTGCTCAGCCTCGGCGATGCGCCGGCGCCACCGCTCTCCATCGCTGCCCATGTAGTTGGTCACCTGGCGGAAGTCGCGCAGCCGGCCCAACAGCCGCTCAGCCTCGCCCTGTGCGTCCACAGGATCGTTGTTGTCAGGGTTGAAGCGTTCGGCATCCTCCACGACGACCCGCACCAGGTCGGGCAACTCGCTCTTGATCTCCTCGATAGCCTTTCTGGCGTCGCGCGCAACATCCTCGCCGCCCAGCTGGATAGCTTGGCTGTACAGGCTGATCACCTCGGTGCGGCCCGGGCCGGAGACATGCTGGCGCAGCTCGCGCGCTTTCTCCATCAGAGCGTTCAAGGCCCGCTGCTGCACCTCGTCGCGCTCCCGCTGCCACTGCGGCCGCAACGGCGCCGACGCATACGTGCGCAGCACGTCGTCCAGCGCCTGCACGGCAGCCAGATACTGGCCATCGGCAAAGCTCTTGTTGCTCCGCGCTTTGGCTTCGGCCCAGGCCTGAGTCTCCCGTAAGCGCTGTTCCGCCTCCTGCACCAGCCGGGAGGTCGCAGGCTCCACCAGCCGCAGAGCATCCAGGTACTGAGCAGCCCGTTCGAAGTCGCCGTACTGGGCTGCTGTCTCCACCAGGGCCTTCAGGAAATCAGGGTCGTTCTGGAGACGCTCGTCCTGCAGATGCCCCTCCAGCGCTGCCAGAGCCTTCGCGCCGTCGCGCGTGGTGGCGAACTCGCGTCGCGCGGCGGCCAACGCCACCTCGCGCAAGGCCTGGCGCAGGCCTTCCTGTGCGTCTGCGTTGTCCGGCTCCACGGCCAGGCATCGCTCCCACGCCTTGGCAGCCTCCTCCCAGCGCGGAGGCCGGGCCTGCACCGCCCGGGTAGCCTGCGCTCTGTAATAAGCCAGCTCGGCAGCGGCGATCCGACGCTGGTCCTCGGCTTCGTCCAGCAAGGCGTTCTGGCGGATGGCGTCTATCACCGCCTTGGCCTCAGCGGAGTCATGGGAGATGCGGCTCAGCCTGTCCAGTAGCGCTTGGCGCCAGGCGCTGCGCACAGCCAGCCAGCGCTCCTCCGCCTCCCGCTTCAAGGGCGACGAAACACCCCGGGCCTGCTTCAGCATGGCAAACGCCTCGGCCAAATTGCCCCTGCTCTCCAGGTCGGCCGCGTCGTCCAACAGCTGGCGCACTGTGCCCGTCTGTCGCTTCCAGTCGGCAATCTGGTCGAGATAGGGCTTCACCATCTCTGCCAGCTCCGGATCGGTCAGCTTGGCCAGCTCAAAGCTATGCTCTGCCGTCGCCGGATCCTCATCCAGCAACTCCAGCCCCTCCTGGTAGGCCCGCCGCGCCGCCGCCTGAGTGAGCAGCCTCTCCATCCGCTCGTCCAACTGCACCACTGCGGCGTTGCCGCCCCCCTCCGCCTGGGGGTCCAGGAGGTCCAGCACCCCCTGCCAGTCGCCGGCCTGGAAGCGCTTCTGGGCCAGCTGGAAGGTGGTCTCGGCCCCGCGGGCGCGGGCGATCTGCCCTTGCAGCGCCTTGATGGCCGGGTGCTCTCGCACCTCCTCGGAGAGCAACTCGATTTGCTGAGAAGCGCCCATGTAGTCGCGGCGCTGCAGGAACCTCTCTACCTCCTTCCTTGCTTCCTCCACTCGTCGGCGCAGGGCAGCCTGGTGCGCAATCTGGTTGATGAGGCCGTCCACCTGCGCCAGCTCAGCATCCAGCAATGTAGATGCGCCGCGTAGGTTCTTGGCCCGCTCGCGCGCCGTGACTGCGACTTGCTGCGCCTCCTCCAGGTTGGCCTTCTGCAACAAGAAGTGAGCGTTCTGGTAGATAATGCGTATGTCGTGCACGATGGCGGCGGCCGCATCCTGCTGCGCCCGCTCGATCAAGACGTCCAGGTTCTCGAAGTCCTTGTAGTCGGTTCGGGCCTCCTCCAACAGCGCTAGGCGCTGATGCGGGTCCTGTGCTTGTTGCGCCTCGGCGATCAGCCTCTGGGCCTCCTGCCAGCGGGTGATCAGCTCCCGAACCTCGGTGCGGCGTCGCTCCAGCTCGGCGCGCACGTCAGCGTCCGCCTTGTCGAACTCCTCCAGCGCCTTGTTCAAGACTTCGACAGCGGCCTTGGGAAAGGCCGGCAGCGACAGCTCGGCCTTTGCCAGGTACTCCTTCGCCTTCTGGGTACAAAAGTTTGCGTATTCCTGGTTGTACTCGGCCAGCTTGACGGCCGAGGGGACGATGTTGCCCTCACGATCCTCGAACTCGTACACACCCTCGCGGATCATCCGTTCGAGATTCTGAATAGCCTCGCGCAGCTGCCCCAAGCCGGCCATCGTCTCGATGTCGCCTGAGCGCGCCTTGAGATCGGCGCGCTTGGTTTTCGCTTTGTTTTCCAGTGCCTGAACCTGCTCGAAGGTGGCCTCGTCGAGCCCCTCTGTAGTGCGCAGCTCTTGCGCCAGCCGGATGGCATCGTCCAGGTCGTGCAGGCTCTGGCTGTTGGCCTTCGTGCGCAGCTCGCTGAGCTTGTTGCGCAGGCTCTGAGTGATAACGGCCTGCGCTCGCTGCTGTAGGGCGCGCTGGGCCTCCGGATCTCCCGGCGCCAACGCCAACAGCTCCCGCCACCGTTGCTCAGCCGTGGCCCGGTCCCCGCGCGCTTCGGCCGCCTCGGCTTCCTGCCGCAAGCGTTCCCGGCGCTCGATCTCGTTGGCCGTGGGGGATGGTTCGGCCGCAGGAGGAGCCAGCGGCCGAGCTAACGGCTCCTGGACAGAAGCGACAGGAATCGTCGGCACTGCGTCCGGAACAGGGGCTGGCGCGCCCTCGGACGCGTCAGGCTTTTCTGGCGCTGCCGTCGGTTGCGGCGTCAGGTGCGCCAGACCAAACCGGGCCAGGTCCACGGGGAAGGGCCCCATCAGCTTGCCCTCCGCCCAGTCCATTACCTGGTTGATGGCCTCGCTCAGCTCCTCCGCACGGCCTCCCTCCTCGCGTAGGGCCTGCCGCCGCTGCTTGCGCAATTCCATGACGATCTCGTCTACGGGATAGGATGGTGTACTCATCGAAAAAAAACCTCATTGCGTACCGGAATCAACCTGGTTGACACGCACGACGGCCAGGGCGTCGAAAGCCGCTTCTGCTGGATTAGTGCCGATTTTGGCGCGTAGCTGCGACGGACGGGCGGTGACCTGCAGGCGGCCGGGGATGTCCACCTTGACATCGCCCAGGACAATCCACTGGTCGCTCCATGCGCTCTGATCTACGGCGATCACAACCTGTTCACTGATCTGCAAACGCGCTGTGCTGCCATCACCGGTAATCAGCTCAGCTCCATAGTTGACAACCATAGTGCCGTGTTTGGAGGGCACATGGAGCAATAGACGATACGCTCCCGGCTCTGCGATAGTCACAGGCGGCCAAGCCCAGACGGGATAATTCTCTGCTGAGACATTCCGCAGGTCGACGTAGTGCATGCCGCCGAACAGGCCGGGTGTGGGAACTTTAATCACGTTGGTTACCGTCAACTGTGCCTTGCTCGTGACCGCAGCTGTTGACGAGGGTAAGATTACTTCGTAATCGGCATCGTCCACCACGGCGATCACATCGGTTACGGAAATCTGAGGAGTGGTGATGATAGGATTACCGGCTAAAGTATAAAGCGTTTGCAGGCCGTTCACGATCTGTTCAATGCGGACGGGGTCGCTGTAAAGGGACGTTGGCTCCGGGACTGGCGTCGGTGTCGGCTCCAACGTGGGCGTGAAGGTCGGCGTCGGCGTCGACGTCGGAGGCAACGGCGTAGGGGTCAACACCACCGTCACCTGCTGCGTAACCACGGTGACGCGCGGCCGGGCAGCCTCAGCGGTAGCGGTGCTCAGGGCCGTAACCAGGTTGGGTCGGCTGTCCTTGGCCAGGCCGGGCCACACCCAGGCTGCCAAGGCAGCCAGCGACGTCAGCAGGAGCGCACCCACGACACCCAAACCGGCCAAGGCGACCAGACGACGGCGCCGGTCGTCTCGTCTGTTGTACAAGGCCGTTTCAATCCCTTGGCGCACCGCCGCAGCCAGCTCCGCCGGGCGCTCGGCCAAGAGCAGCTCCGCCAGGGCCTGGTTCCACTCAGAGGTAGCCCCACCGTTCTCCGTCAGGCGCAGCGCCTGGCGCACAAAGGGTTTCACTTGTTGCACGTCTACCGAGGCCGTTGCGGGTTGGGGCTTAGCCCCGCGCCGGCTGGCCTCCAGCCAGCGCCAGCTCTGGTCAAGCGCGACCAACTGCGCCAGCGCTGTGGGTATCTGGTCCTGCTTGCGCTGTTTCGACGCTTGCAGCCTGGACAGCGCCTCCTGGCGCCGTTCCTGCAGCCATTGGGCTAGGCCAGCTTTCTGCCAGTAGGTCTCCGGTACTGTCTGGTCCAAAAGGCTGCGCAGCGTTGCGTCGAACTCGGCGCTGGGAATGGGCAGGCCCTTCAAGCGTTCAACCTCCTTTAGGAAGAGTTTGCCCTGCTCGGCTTGCAGGCGCAGGTCCTCCCCTTGACCGCGCCACTCCGGCCGCAGACGACCGATCTGCTCCAGCGCGATTTCAGGCTGCGCCGCACTCCACGCAGCCTTGGCCTTGTCCAGCAGCTCCAGGTCGGGACCTAGCTCCTGGCGCAGGCCACGAAACGCAGCCAGGCGCTCATCCAGGCTCCGGCTTTGCAGGAAGGCAGCCTTAGCCTCCCGGGCTTGTGCGGCGTCGCTGTGGTGAGGATGGATTTCCAAGAGCTTGTCGGCCGCTTCGCCGATGCGGTCCCACAGCCCCTGCCGGGCAAGCCACGAGCCGGGAAGCTCCTTCCGGTCAGCCAGCTCGCGCTCCAAGGACTGCAGGCTGGCCAGCTCCTCCTCTAACTGGGCGGCCTCGGTCCGATGCGCGCGCACGCCGTCGAGCTGGTCCTTGGCGGCGTTGCACCGTGCGATCAACGTCGAGTCGTGGATCTGCCGCGCCCATTCGGCGGCCTGAGCCAACGCTTGAGCCAACCCCTCGAACTTTTCGTCGCTGCGCGCCGCACCCAACTCGACAGGGAAACGATTCAAGAAGTCATCAATGCGCTGGCGATAGTCGGCGGCTGTTATCTGGCCTTCTCGCAACCGCAACAGGCGCTCCCGCAGGGCCTGCAGGCTACGGTACTGCTCAGAGTCAGGGGACGTCAGGGCCAGGGCAGCGCCTATCTCCTCGTCCGCCTGGACCAGGGCCTCGCGGCTGCCGTCAGCCAAGAGACCCTCGATGCGCTGCAACAGGCGCTCCTGGGTGCGGCGGCGGCGGTTGTCTTCCTCCTGCTCCACGGCATCTCGATACACGCTCAGATCCATGAGCATGGCATCGGCTTCCAATCCCTGCGCAGCAGCAGCGACGGCTGTCAACACGTTTAACAGCTCACGCGCTGCAGCGGGATCGGCGGTTGGTTGCGTCATGTCACGAGCCCGGCGCAACGGCTCACGCAGCCCATTCAACAACACCGGCCGCGCCGCATCACGAGCCGTCGACACTGCATCAAGGGCCAACTTCGCCGCCGCCAGGGGGCGGCCGGCGACCAGCTCCGCCTCGAGGTCGGCCTTAACCAAACGGGCTTGCGTCTCCGTGATCCACACTGGCTCGGGGCCATCCGGGGGTTGCATCTCGTGCAAGCGCCAGGCCAGGGCTGTCAGCTCCGCCGCGGCAGGCGTGTCCTGCCAGCGCGTCCCCTGCTCCAGGCGACTGCGCGCCAGCGACAGGAGCGCGGCCGCCAGGTCGCTCCGCTGACCTTTCGCTGTAGTCAGCGCCAGGGCCTGCTCCACCTGCTTCACCAGAGTCGCATTTTCCCAGACACCGGCGCGGTCGGTGATCCAGAAAGCCGCCAAGTTGGGCCACTGTTGCAGGGCGGCGTCGGCTTGAGGCTGCAGCTGAGGCGCCGCCTGAGCGCAGCGCGCCAGGGCATCGACGCTCTGGCGCAGCGCCGCCAGGTCTGGCGCTGAAGTTGGCCGCCGCAGAGCGTCTTGCCACGCCGCTGCGATGGCCAGGGCGGCTGCGGCCTGGGCCTCGGCCGGCGCCGTCAGGTTCAGGGCAGCCGTCGTCAGCGCCAGCGCCTCTCGCCACTCCCCGGCCTGCAGCACTGCAATCGCACCGGCCGCCCCGGTCGCCGCACGATACCAGGCACGCGGCTCCTCGGCTGCGGGCGTCTGGCGGACGACCAGGCCGAGGAAGTCGGTGGCCCGGCTCAGGTCGCCGGCCAGAAGCCGCTCGCGGCCGTAGCGGAATGCCGCGTCCACCAGCCGCCGCTCGGCCGGCACGGCGGTCAGGCCGGTCGTTAAGTGATTCCAGACTGCGTCCCAGTCGCCGACGGAGGCGGCAGCCTCGGCTTCCCGCAGCTTGCGGCCGGCCTGGGCCGCTTCGCTCCGCCGCGCGTCGGCGAAGGCGCGGCCCTGCGCGGCTAGATCACCAAGGTCCTCTAACAGCCTGCGGCGGAAGTCCTCCGGCGTGACGCCATTGAGCGCGTCGGCTGCCTCCTGGTAAGCGTTCTGGGCCTTGGTGAACGCTGCATCGGCTTCGGGCGTGTCCCCCAGGCCGGCTTCCACCAGGCGCTGGGCCTCGGCTGCCCATCCCTCGGCCTCTGCCCGCAGCCGCCGCGCACGAGCCTCGCGCAGGATCCGATCCAGGCCCGGTGCGGAAGGCAACAGACGTCGCAGGATGTCCTCGGCGCGGGCGTACTCGCCTGCGTCTAGCGCGTCCAGGCCGCGCATGACGTCGTCCACCAGGCGGTCGAAGCCGGTGGTAGCATGGGCTACGCGCGCCGCCTCACGCCAGCGCCAAGCCACCTGGTTCCAAGGGTCGTCCTCCTGGGCCCGGGTGAAGAGGTTCTGCGCCTCCACGTACGAGAACCCGCGGAAGAGGTGGCGACCGTGCTCCAGCCAGGTTTGCTCCTTGCCCAGCTCCTGCTGCACCTGGGCCTCAAACTGGTCCAGACGGGCGATCTCGGCGCTTCCAAACGCGGCATCTCCAGCGTCAGAGCGTCGGCGCAACACGTCCAAGATCTCGCGAGCTTTTTCGTAAGACTCGCGATGGTAGGACTCGCCGATGAGGTCTTCGACATCTACCAAGAGCCGAGCGAGGTCTTGCTCCCAGAAGCCCTGCACCTTCTGCCAGGCCTTCAGCATGTCAGACGCAGTCTTGAACCGCTGCTCCGGGTTGTAGTGCAGCGCACGGCGCAACACCCCCTGGGTGGCCAGGCTGAGCTGCGCCCAGCCGGGGTGGCGCATGAAGGGAGTGATCACCCGGCCGCCCCGTTCCTGGGCCTCGCCACCGGTGAGCACGGAGTACACGTAGCGGGCTGCCCGCAGCAAATCCACGTGGACGCGGCTCAGGTCGCCCGGCGCGCTGAGGACGTTCCAGTCGGTGACCTTGAGGGTGCGCGTCTTGCGCTGCCACCACAGGTTCTCGAACTTGAAGTCGGTGTAGGTGCGCCGGAGCTGATCGTGGAGGGTGTGCAACAGACCGGTCAACTGCACGGCCAGGGCCACCCCCTCCCGCTCCGGGAAGGGGCCCTCGCGCTCCAGCAGCTTCTCCACCTTCTGGCCGGTCATCAGCTCCAGCACGAGGGCCTCGGGCGCGTCGGCGCGCTCTGTGGCAAAGGCCTCGTAGTACACGGGCGCGGCGTCGGCCCTGGCGCTGAGCAGCGCCGCCAGGTGCTCGGCCTCGGCGCGGAAACGGCGCTGCTCCTCGGCGCCCAGGCCGGGCTTCATCACCTTGATGGCCACGGTGAACGGTTCGCCCCCCTCCAGCTCGGCCTGGCCCTGGTACACCCAGGCGGTCAGGCCTGCGCCCAGGAGGCGCTGCAGGGTGTAGCGGCCCCGCTGGCCCTGTAACACTTCGTCGATCAAACGATCTTCGGGAGTCATAAGCAGTCCTGGGATAAAAGCAGGGCGCAAGCGCTTCAGACATGAAAGCCTTCCGGCGTTAGTCTAAAGCGCTTACGCTGGCGCTAGATGGGAAGGTCAAAGGCCCTGTTCGCTGACTGCCCATTTCCAAAAGAGATGGGCTCCCATAATGGTCATGTTGGTCATATGGTCAAGAAACTCTTGGTGAACGCCGGTGTCTAAGGGCAACTGTTGCTCCAGATGGATGAAACCAAAGGGATCAGCGTTGGGATCTCGGACGTAGAGAAAAGCCTTCGGCCATCGCTTCTCCTTGTTCCAGGTGTTGCAGGCCAAAATGGCGCGTCCCCAGTCACTCTTCGGGATCCTCTTGTCGCTCATAGCCAACACTCGATAGATGTCGTGGGCAGAACCCTCAGCCAACAACCAGATAGTCAACTCACACTGAGTCTCTGGATCGTAGGCAAACTCGACCCGATAGTCACCGTCCTGGTCGATGAGGTACTTGAGACCGCGTGACTTGAGAAACTTCTCGATCATGCTTTTCTCGAACTTCTGAACAGTTGCCATGATGTCCTCCTAAGGTGGCAAGTTGCCAGCAGGCTGCTGGCGTCCTGACTGCAATGTTGTAAGAGCCAACCCGAACCTCCCGGTTCGTCCTACCCGGCCTTTGGGCTTCTAACAGCCAGGCCTTTTTCAATTTGATTGAGCAAAGGCAACTCCTGTCCGTCTTCCTGTTGTTTCGTGGACGACACCGGCGCTGCCTCTTGGCGACGCTCAGGGCGTTTCGGAGCTGCAAAGAGATCTTCCTCGATAGCAGCCTCCAGGCTCCATTGAGACGCCGGCTGGCGAGGCGCTGTCCGTCCCTTGATCTGCTCTAGCCGCTGGCGCACCCGACGAAAGACGGGCGTCTCACCGTCGGCGCACGGCTGCCAACACGGCTGCGCC
>DAOUBX010000178.1:0-6165 GCA_034432445.1 Anaerolineales bacterium | reverse complement strand
TCATGAAATACTTCCATTTCATCCTTGCCTTGTTGTTGATCCTCGGACTGGCCGCTGCAACCCCGCACCGCCCCAGCCTAGCCGCCGGCGTTTACTTTGACGACACCGGCCCGGAGTTCATGCGCCTGGGCAACAGCTTCTATGAGGTGGCCTTTCGCAAGGATAACGGCGGAATCGTCTACATCACCGACAAGGCAGCCGGCGGACAGCTGAGCCAGGGATCGCTGAATGGGTGCCTATGGGTGGTTGTCTTTGACTACAACACCCAAAACGAATACATCGAGTCCTGTCGCTTTCGGCCCAACAATCCATATCGCTTCAGCTATTCCTGGTCTGCCGTAACCCGCCAGTTGACCATGCGTTATGATCCCGATCCCGCTGCAGCGAAATCGGTTGCCGCAGTCGTGACGGTGACAGCGTCAGCGAGCAACTGGTTTGACCTGCACATGAGCCTGGAAAATCGTTGGGGTTATGTTCCGGTTCATGTGAAGTTTCCGTCCGATCTGGTGTTCACCAAAGGGAGCGTCCAGGAAGCTCTGCTGCCATATTTGCCGGGTGTAGTCCTCGAGTCAAGCTTTCTTCAACTCGGCAAGGCGGCCGAAGCCGAGTATCCGGGCATCCTGGCCGATTTTGTGGCGCTAAAGTCGGTTGCTGGCCGCTTTGCTATGTATTCGATCTCGCCCAACAATCAAGTTGTGCCTGTTCGCCTCGGTTTCTCCGGCTGCGAGCACACCAACACCTGCGTTCTCCTCCACAATTTCGCTTCAGGCGTCAGGCACGGCGCCGTGTGGTCGTCGCCGCTGGTGCGCATCCGCGTGGCCGAGGATTATCCGGGGAGCATCCAGGCGCTTCGCACCGACAATCGTGTGGACGAGTATCCTTCTGTCGAGGACAAACTCGGTACACTCGCCGACCAGATTGTACGTTTGCCCCTCTACAAGGCAGACTTGCGGCCTCTGCGCTTCGCTGACTACGCCGCTTACTTGAGCCCTATCCCTTACCCTGGAATCCTGCATCCGGTGGCTTACTGGCCGCGCGGTTTTGATGAGAACTACCCCGACTTCTTCCCGCCTGACCCTGCGTTGGGCACGTTGGAAGAAATGGCCGCCATGTTTCGCCAGGTGCGGAGCATGGGATATCTCGTCATGCCCTACATCAATCCCACCTGGTGGGATGACGAGTCGCCGACCATGCAGAACCTACCGCCGCCGCTTACAGCCCGCGATATCGCCGTGCTCAATAAGGAGGGCGAGCCTTTCTACGAGCCCTACGACATCCACTGGGGGTACGTGGTGTCACCCTACCATCCGTTTGTGCAACAGCGGCTTGACCGCCTGATGCATGACATGAAAGAGGCAATTCCGAGCGATCTTATCCATGAAGATCAAGTGGGAGGACGAACCTCCTATCCCGACTACAACCCCGCCTCGCCCAGCACGACCAGCTATTCCCAAGGCTGGTTTGAGCACACCCAGCGTTATCACAACATGTTGTTGACCTGCGAGTACGGTTTTGATCGCCTCGCCGCCACCGAGACCGGCTTTCACGGATCGGTGTTGCTCGACATGAGGAGTGGGAGAACCAACGCGCAATGGGGAGATGAAAACTGGTATATGTACCCTCTTGCCCCCATCCTGCTGCGCGATAAAGTCCTCCTCTATCACAATACGGAAGGCCGTTCGTCAACCACGGAGAAATGGGTCTTGTCGTTGAATCTGGCCTTTGGCTATATGCTGGGATACGATGTGGGGCACTTGAGCATTGCCAGCCCGTGGCTGACTGTGACCGGGGCCTTCCAGTCTCATGTCGTCTCGCGCTATGCAACCGAGCGAATGCTCGACTATCAGCAGCTTCAAAGCGACGTGACGCGTTCCAGGTTCGAGCACACCACCGTGATGATGAACTGGAGCAAGACAAGCTCTTACGCCTCGGGTGGGTACGTCTTGCCGCCCGAGGGCGTGCTCGTACAACGAGACGACAACAGCCTCACCGCCGGCATCTTCACCGCCTACAACAGCTCGGCGCTGAGCCCCGGCGACCACTACCTGATCGAGGAGCGCGGCGCAAGCGAGATCATCGTACGCCAGCCGATGGGCGATGACACCCCACTCACCGTTCGTCCGCTGTCGCCATGGGCTTCCGAGACAGCCATCGACGTGTGGGCGTTCGACCGCAACGATCGTCCAATCGGCCGCGTCTCGGCGACGGCCAGTGCTGCGGCCGTGACCTTCACCTATCGCCACAGTCTGGCAGGACAACCAGTCGCCTACTATCGGCTAGCGCCGGCCCAGTCCACACCTACACCGACGATGAGCCCTACACCTACACAACTCCCTACCCGCACACCTACGCCAACCGCCGTCGCCTTGCCGCGCTTCCGCCTCTACCTACCGGTGTTGGTTCGCTAGCCCTGATCGTCTCGGGCGTGGCGATCCTCCTCTTTGTACTTCCTCCGATCGATAGCGCACGGTCCCTAGGCCGGGGTAGTCAACCTTTTGCGCTACAGGCCCAGCGCCGTTCTTGACAACTACGGAGTCGTGAATAAAATTATTTCGTACTACTAAACAACAACAAAGGACTTCCCTATGACAGCTTTCGATCCTCGGCGTCGCGTCGAAACGCCGGCCGGCGCCGTCACGATTGCGCTCTACCGCATCGGCCAGGCGATAAGCTACTTGTTGCGGCTGCGCGGTAAGGCCCGGCAGCTTTCGCCGGCGCAAATGCAGGCCCTGCTCTTCCTGCGCTTCGCCCGGCCCGGCGCTCGCACGGTCGGCGGATTAGCTGAGCGCCTGGTGTCTACCTACGCCACGACCAGCGGCGTGGTAGACGCGCTCGAGCACAAGGCGCTGCTGACCCGCCAGCCACTGCCAGAGGATCGCCGCACTGTCACGCTGAACCTCACTGAAGCTGGCCAACAGGAAGCGCAGGCGCTGGAAGACGTGCTCGGCGAGATCGAGACCGCCATCGCCGCCCTGTCTGCCGAGGACCAAGAAGCGCTCGTGCGCGCTACCCAGGCGATTGTACGTCGCCTGCAGGAGGGCGGCTATGTCCAGGTCTACGAGATGTGCTGGGGCTGCCACTTCTTCCGTCGCAACGTCCATCCTGCGGATCCGCGCGGGCCGCATCACTGTGCGTTCGTAGACGCGCCGTTGACCGAGCCCAACACCTACTTCGAGTGTCCCGACTTCGTCCCGCAAGGAACGCAAAAGGCGCCTGCGACGCGACGCACTGTAGGCCCTCGGCCCCGTCGCCCAACCCAAGCTAGGAGGTGATGTCCCATGTCCCTGCCCCTCACTGTGTACGGCTCCACCGGCTGTGATGACACCGAGCGCACCTGCCAACACCTGCGTGCTCGCGGCATCCCCTTTCGCGAGCTAAACATCGACCATGACCCAGAAGCTGAACGCTTTGTGATCTTCATCAACAACGGCTATCGCAGCACGCCGACAGTGGTGGTGGGCGAGGGCAAGCGCAAACTAATCCTGACTGAACCGACCAACGACGAGATTGACGCAACCTGGGCGAGCTTGCCCCGGCAATGACTAAATGCACAAGGGGAGACGGGAGATCGGCCTGCGCCATCACCGGACGAAGAGGAACCAGACGGACGATGTAAACGCCGTGCCGTCCATCCACCACCGCTACATGACCGCTTTCATCTACCCTATCACCGCGACCATCAAGCCCTTTCTGGTCAAGAAGGGCACAGCACCGAGCCGGTAGACAAGATGCATCAAGCGTGGTTCAAAGCAGTCGCGCTGTCAGTAGCGCTGTGGAGCGCCCCCTACGTGAATGAGGGTGACTTCTAAGGCCTGACTGTGACCTCTTGCGACGTCAGAAGCGCGCCGTCCAGGCTGGCGCAGCATACACATCTCGCCGCAGGGCTTCGGCTGTGGTCAGCTCGGCCTCTGTCAGCTCACCATCCACCAGCCGAATGCCCAAAGCTGTCTCAAAACCGAGCGCCAAGGCCGCAGCCGTCTCCTCAAAAGACGGCGCACGCCCTAGCGCCTCCTCCACCGTCGTCGCTCGTTGCGCCAACGCTGTGCGCTGCGCCGCCCGCTCGGCCTCGTCGGCCAGCGCGAGGACATCGACCAATCTTGTTATGTCACCCGTAAGCGGCAACGCGCCGTGCTGCAACACCCAGCCCTGTCGCCGGCTCTGCGCGCTGCCGACGAGCTTGCGAGGCACGGCTGTGTAGGTCCGACTAGTAGCCGGCCCTCCAGGTGCAGGCACCACGATCTCGTACGCGCTGGGGACCTCAAAGCAGACGGGGCCGACATCGGAGCCGGCGCGGTTCGTGGGCGGCGCTTTGCTGACGGCCACGCCCACGAGGACGCCGACCCCGACGGCCACGGTCACCCGCACGCCGACCCCGACCACCACCGTCACGCGCACGCCAACGCCCACGGCGACGCCCGGCGCGGGAAAACGCACCTACCTGCCGCTGGTGGTACGGCGGTAGCGCACTCCTGCGGAGTTGCGCCGCAGTGGAGCAGTGATGATGAAAACCAGACGCTATCTCCAGGCGCTTATATCTTGAGTTTAGAGTGCTTAGTTCCGGACTGAGGTAAGGCAAACTAGGCGAGACGCAGTTGCCTCGCACGTTAACAACCGAAGAGAGAAGTATTACCTGCGGAATCAGGTAGTTGTGCGCTTGTTTCGGCTCTTCGAGACCACCGGGAAGCGTTTTCTCGATTGGGGAGAGTAGCCGAAGGCTCGGCCGACCCCTTTTCCTGCAGGTTGCACTGGTCGAGCCGGTGATCCCAAGTTAAGCAAAAAGGGAAGAGCCTGGCGCTGAACCTATCTGGGCGTCAGAGGACGGCTTTTTCCTGGCACGTATCGTGGGTGCCAGGCGGGCCGTTGGTCCGCTACATCCTGTCGCATGAGCAGGAGTTGGCAGTAGGCCAGCGCACAACACCAGACCCAGCGCTGGCGATGTGCCAGATCAGGTGAGTTGGCGCAGTTCAGACCCAGGTGCTGCTTAAGAAATCTGAACATGTGCTCGATGGCGAAGCGCCACAAGTACATTTGGGCCAGGTCTACCAAGGCCACCGAGGAGGGACCGGTTCAGAAGAGATAGAGCGACCGCTGGAAACGGGGCGTGCCATCAGGCTTGAGGAACTGAACGCACACCACCATGCCCACCAGGCAGGGCAGTTGGTAGAAGTGTAGCCCTTCCCATGCCTTAAGACGGACACGCTGACCCAGCAGGGTGTTTTCCTCCTCGCGGTCTGGGTCTCGCCACGGCTCAGACAGTTTGAACTTGCGTCCATGTTGGCGAGGACGCCCTCGCTGTCCAGGCTCCCGTTCGGGTGCTGCTTCGTACAGGGTGCGGTTGCTGCGCAGGCGCACCAGAGCGTAGAGATGCTGCACCGTCAGGAAGACGGCTAGGAAGATGACATTGCAGTACAACGAATCTGCCACCACCACCTTAGGCCGATCATTGCGCTCTACCAGGGCAGTCACCTGCTTGGCCCCGACTGCACTGTCTGTGCTCTGAGTCGGGACCCGCCGCACATCCTGGGGCATACATCAGGACGTGCGCCATGCCACCAGGCGGGCTAACCACGAGTAGCGATGGACTACCTCGGTAGGTGCGTGCCGTCCCTCTGGCTGCGCATTCGGTCTGCCAACGTCTCAGCGTCTGGCACTGGATCGTCTGTGCAGTCCACGGCGTAGACCTCGAATCCGGCGATCTTTTGCGCAGCCTCCGGTTGGTTCCGATCCAGCACCTTGCGCAGTTGCGGAAGCTGAATTCTGCCCTTCTTGAGAAAGTCGTACACGCTGCTGAAACGCCTCCGAAACAGAGGCGACTCGCTCTGTGCTACCGGCGACTCCACCGTAAGCACACTACACAATGCATCGATCAGGTCCATGCCTGAATCGGCACGCTGCTCGAAACTCTGGTATACTTCTCGTCGGAATCGGTTGATCATTGGTCTCTCCTTCATAAGGATTTGCACAAGACCAATGATCGCCGATTCCTTTTCGGTTGTTAAGATTCAGCCTATCCCGGCGGCTCTAAACTCAAGTAGAAAAGCAGGCTGCCTTTACAGGACGAGACGATCACAAAGGCGCGACTTTTCGCTTCCTCAGGCGTTTGCTCTTGTGCAGCTGCGCAGCCTCTTTCGAGGGGTGGCGTCGACCGCAATCAGATCTATGGCA
>DAOUBX010000177.1:0-5478 GCA_034432445.1 Anaerolineales bacterium | reverse complement strand
GCGCGGGTCGGGCACACGGGGGCCAAGTTGCCATCTTTTCCGAACGATGGCAACTTGGCCCCCTTGCCCACCGCCATTATCCTCTTCCACCTGGCCCTAGCTGCCGCTGCCATGTTCATGACCACCACCGCCGCCTTGTTCATCTGGCAACCGTTGACGCCGTGGCTGGGACAGCTGCAATACCCGTGGCGCTTTCTCCTGTTGGAGGCTGTGGGACTGATGGGAGTGGCCGCGGCGCTGCCGGCCTTGTTGCCTGCTCTACGACCGGCCTGGATCGTGGCGGCGGTCTCGCTGCTGG
Organism: Anaerolineales bacterium; assembly: GCA_034432445.1. Taxonomy (GTDB): domain Bacteria; phylum Chloroflexota; class Anaerolineae; order JAAEKA01; family JAAEKA01; genus JANWYQ01. Next base: position 5,180 of record DAOUBX010000177.1, on the reverse strand, counting down.
CCCTGGTGGCCTCGCTGCTGGGCCTGCGCGTCGAGCCGTTGTCGCTCAGCCGGGCCGACGTGATCCTGCCCAACCGCATGTGGACGGAGGATGCCGCTGCCGGCCAGGTGGGCGCAACCTGGACGGGCGAGTTTCTGCCGCGCGCCGTGCAGGAACAGCGCTGGGCGCTCGGCCGACCGCGCGCAGGCGCAGTGGACAGCCCTCCCTTGGCTCCTGCTCCGGTGGCGACGTTGACGCGCGTCGGCTATGCCTCGTTTGCGGCTCAGGTCACGACGGAAGCTCCGCTGCAACTGCGCCTGCACCAGTTTCATCTGCCCGGTTGGAACGCTGCGATCGATGGCCGGGCCGTCGTCACCTATCCCACCGGTGAGCTAGGCCTGGTGACGCTCGCTGTACCGGCCGGGACGCATCAGGTGGACATCTGGTACGGCGCGACGCCGGCCCGCACTGCCGGCTTGCTGATCTCCCTGGCCAGCGTTGGGATTTGGGGCGCCCTCGCCTGGACGCGCACGCGCAGCCGGACATTGCGCGTGACCGGCGTTGCGCTGGCGGGGTTGGCGCTGGCATTGGCGCTCAACAGCCTGGGCGTGGGCCAGCGCACGTGGACGCCGCAGCCTGTTCAGGCGAAGCTGCAGGATGTGGCTGTGCTGCTGGCCGCCGATGCCGCAGCGCGCCCTGAACTCTCCGCGGCCGAGGTGACGCTCTATTGGCTGGCGCTGCGGGAGACCGGCCAGAACTACAAAGCCTTCGTACACCTTCTGGGGCCGGACGGGAGCGTGATCGCCCAGCACGACGGCGACCCGGTCGGCGGGTTCACGCCCACCACGCGGTGGCGGCCGGGCGAGGTCATCGTCGACCGGCACGTCTTTGCGTTGCCCACTGATCTGCCGCCGGGCGAGTACGCGCTGCGCGCAGGCCTCTATCAGCTCGATCCGCTGCGCAATCTCGCCGTCGATCCACCGACGCCCGACAACCGGGTCGATGTGGGCGTTTTGCCGGTAGAGCGGTAGATCGCTACACTGTCAACGTGGTTCTCATGTCGTCCAAGCGTCTCTTGCTCATCATCCTGATCATTTACCTGGCCCTGGCCGGCGCTTTTTCCGTCAGCATACCCCTGGGTGAGGCGCCGGACGAGGCCGATCACTACGCCTACATCGTCTACCTCGGGCAGAACCGCAGGCTGCCGCAAGGCACGACGGTCACGCAGAGCAAGCATCCACCCCTGTATCACGCCACGGTCGCGGCGGCGACGGCGTGGACCGGCCTGGACTTCACCTTTTTGCGCTCCAACCCCGATGCACTGCCCCTCGGTCCTGGTAAACCGCCCAACTTCTTCGTTCACACCTCCTTGGAGGACTTTCCCTGGCGGGGAGGCGCGTTGGCCATGCACTTGGCGCGTTTTCTGTCCATCGTGTTGGGCGCGGTGACAATCTGGGCGGCTTGGCGGCTGGGCCTGGCGGTGTTTCCTCGGCGACCGGCCATTGGCTTGCTGGCGGCGGCCTTTTTGGCCGGCCTGCCGGGCTTTCTCTTCATCAGCGGATCGATCAACAATGACAACGCCGCCGGAGCCTTTGGCGCGCTGGCAGTGCTGCTGTGCGCCGTGCTGTTGCGCCGTGGCCTGCGTTGGCAACAGTCGCTGCTGCTCGGTGTGTGCCTGGGGCTGGGGCTGTTGTCTAAGGTCGGCACGCTGGCGCTGTGGCCGCTGGCGCTGCTGGCCGTGGGCGGCGCCTGGTGGCTGTCCGGGGAGCACAAACGAACGTTCTGGCGCGCCATGGCACACATCGCGCTGATCTACGGCACGGCGCTGCTCGTTGCGTCACCCTGGCTGCTGCGCAATTGGCGGCTCTACGGCGACCCCCTGGCGTGGGACCTGGTGCGCGCTACCGTGGATCAACGCCTGGCGCCTCTGACCTGGGCTGACATCGGCTGGCTGCTGCGCGGTTTTCATACCAGCTTTTGGGGCCGCTTCGCCGCCGCGGGCCAAGTCGTGTTGCCCGGCTGGGCCTTTGCGCTGGCCCTGGTGTTCACGGCTGTAGTCATCGCTGGCGGCGTGTGGTACGTGGTGAATAGCAGGCGGCAGAAGAGTGGCGAAAGGCAGGGTGACACCACGGCCGATGAAGACCCTCGTAGTGACGATTTCAGTCGTCCGGGCGGCGCTGAGCGACTGAAGTCGCTACTACGAAGGGAGGGCTCGCTTTCAGGACAAGCGCAGCGACTGGCGTCGGCTGCCGATCATCGTGTGCGGTTCTGGCTCCTGTTGACTTTGCTCGCTGCTGCACCGCTGCTGATGTTCCTGTCCGTTGTGCGCTACAGCGCCATAGCCTTGGGCACTGATCAGGCGCGGCTGATGTTTCCGGCGTTGTCGGCCATGGCGGTGTGGGTGGGGATGGGGGTGGTAGGGCTGGTGGATGGGGTGAGCGGAAAGAGAGGGAAAGACGGGAAAGGAGTACAGGATAGGGTGGTGGTTGTCGGGTTTGCCGGAGGGATGGCGGTGTTTGGGCTGGTGGTGTTGCTTGGGGTGATCAAGCCAGCGTTTGCGCCGCCGCAGCCGGTGGCGTCGGCCGGCAGCCAAACGGCTGAGGCTCTGGCTGCCTTTGCCGGGCTGGAGCTGGCAGGTGTAGAACTCCCCGCGCAGCCGCTGGCTGTGGGCGAGCCGGCGCCCATCCGGCTCTTGTGGCGTGCGGCCGCGCCGCTCGGCAGCGACTTGCGACCTGCTGTGCGCTTGGTGCATGCGGACGGCTGGCTGGCAGCCGAGTGGGGCCACTCGCCCGCGGGAGGCCGCTATAGCACCGACCGCTGGCGGCCTGGAGAGGTTTACGCCGATGACTACCTGCTGGCGCCCGTCCCTGCCACGCCCGGCGTTTACACCGTGGCCGTGGCCGTGCGTCCGTTCGGCGGCGATTGGGTTGAGCCGATGACGCAACAGCAGCGACTGCCCGTTGATGCTGAATCCCCAGAAACTCCTTTGGTTGTGCTAGGCACGATCGTGTGGCGCTAGTCACCCCGTAGGACGAGCTTCCGGGCTTGTCCAGCCCCATCCAGCCCCGTCCAGCTCCTTCAGTCGATTTAGGAAGATCGACCGACGGGGCTGTTGAGCCCTAGGCGTGACCTGATCGAAAAGCGCACGATATCGCGGATGTAGCGCCAGTAGATCATCTTGGAATAGCCCAGCATGCGGGGGTGCATGGTCATGGGAATCTCCGTGGCGCGCGCGCCGGTCTCCAGCATGCGCACCAGAAACACCGGCACGAAAATGAAGGATTTCTCTTGCCAGGGCACGGTAGCGGGATCGACCTTGAGGAAGGTTTCCTTAGTGAAGGCGCGGTAGGAGGTGGTGATCTCGGTGACGCCGTGTAGGCCCAACATCGTACGCACGAACTGGTTGGCCCCCACGCTGAGCACCTTGCGGTAGAAGGGCATGCGGTTGACGCTGCCGTCTACAAAGCGCGAGCCGACCACCACGTCGTACCCCTCGTCGATCTTGGCCAAGAAGTGGGGGATGTCCGCCGGATTGTGTTGAAAGTCGGCGTCCATCTCGATCAGCACGTCCGCGCCCAGCTCCTCGATGGCGTGGCAAAAGCCCTTGTACAGACCCACCCCGATGCCGCGCTCTTGCACGTCCAGCAGATGCACGCGCGGGTTGGCCTGCGCCAGCGCGCTCACGGCTTGCAACGTGCCGTCCTGCGAGTGGCTGTCGGCCACCAGAACATGCAGGTCAAAACCCGCTGCGCGCGGCTGTTCCGCCAACACAGCAGCGATCAGGTCGGCGATGTTCTCGATCTCGTCGAAGGTGGGGGTGACGACGACCGCGCGGCGGATGTGGCCTGGGAGAGGTGAGTTCATCGAGACAACGAGCGAAGGACAGTTTGGACTTGTTCGAGCGAACTAGCCGTTTTGACAACCTGTTGCAAAGTTCGCAATACGCCTAGGTCTTCGATCTTGTAGATCTCAGACAACAGAGGCGCTCCCTCGCCTCCAAACTTGAGTTCCAAGGCAAACTCAATGTTCGCCAGTATTCCTTCACGTCTCCCCTGTTGCAGCCCTTGTTGCAGCCCTTGCTGTAGCCCTTGCTGTAGCCCTTGTTGTAGCCCTTGTTGCAACCCTTCGCGCAGTCCCTGTTCGCGACCTTCCTTTAGTCCTTGTTCAACCCACTGCTCGGCGATTGTTGGCATAAGATCATCTCCTTCCTGCAAAGACTGATCGACCACTTCGTGCAGTTCCTCTGCTGAGATACGGCTTGCGCTGACAGATACATAACGCAACAGTGTCTCAAGATATTCCAGGCCGGTGCGCCCCCGTGCCAGATCGCGCAACAAGGACAGAGCATAGGCCAAATGCGGCCGGAAGTCCTCCTGCATGATGTGCTTAAGCACCAGCAGTGCCGCCCGCAGCGTGACCTCACCGCGAATCTCGTCATCGGTGAATTGTGACAAGTCGCAGAGATGGTAAGCAAACTCTGGCACATACCGTTTGAACGGTTCGGACCCGCGCACTAGCCAACGAAACCCGGGTTCAACCTGCCACGGCATCTGACCATGGTATACGACGATGGGAACAATTGGTACCAGCCGATCATACTGGCGCAGAGCGAGTTCCCATACACGCGCGAGATAGCGTAGCAACTGGAAGGCCACCAGTCGATCAGCATAGCTCTTGTGCTCGAACAGGAGGTAAATCAACCCATCGTCGCCGTTGCGCAGCTTAACGTTGAACAATAGATCGGTGTAATGAGACCGCAAAGCAGCGTCAACAAAGGACTCTGTGGTCAGCTCTAGCGTCTCTAGATCTAGTTGCTCGACTACATCGGCCGGTAGATAATTCTGCACAAAACTGCGCGCCGTCGCCGGGTCCGACATCACCTGTTTGAAGAAGCGGTCATGCGGATTGATCACGGGTTCCATGCATGCTATTTTACTCGATTCTGTTGATCCGGCAATGCTGGGTGTGTTGATCGCTGCCGCCGACGGCGGTGTCTTCTCGCCCATGTTGCGTACTGTCCGCTTGGCCTATGCTCCTCCAGGTATTGCCCATTGTCTTCCTCTGTGGTACCATTGGCCCGCCTGACTTTTCCAGATGGCAGAAAGGTAACTATTCAGGTGCCGGGCACTTGCGACCGGTTTCCAGCTTGAGCCGGCTCTGCAGACGCCCTGGCCAGCGCAGCCTTAAGTGCCTGACGCCTA
>DAOUBX010000176.1:0-6755 GCA_034432445.1 Anaerolineales bacterium | reverse complement strand
TTCCAGGCCCTGAGGGGCCTTCGTGCTGTCAGCCGGTGGGTTTCCAACCACCGGTTCGGGGCTTTTCAGACTTTTCAAACAGCCTCTAAGGCGCTGGGCAGCATTCCGGGCACCATCGCTTTCGTGCTCTTCGGCGCCTCCATCGAGGGCGGCTTCACGGGCGAGCTGCCGCAGTTGAACGGCACGCTGCTGGCCGTGGGCGTCGTGATGTTCGTGGTCAGCTTGGGTCTCTCGCGCTGGTTCCGCCGCCGCGAGGCCAGCCAGGGATTGGAAATCCCTGGCTGAAACCATGAAGCGCCCTCAGGCGCTGGGAACCTCTTCTCAGCCGCTGAGGCGGCTTCGTGTTGTCAGCCGGTGAATTCCATTCACTGGACCGATTCTACGAGGAAATCCATCATGCCAAAACACCTGCTTTTCATCGCCCTGCTGGGCATCCTGATTCTTGCGGCCTGTGTAGCGCCCGCGACGGCGGTGCCCGCGACGCCCGCGCAGCCGGCTCCCGCGGCGACCGTCGCCGAGGCGCCGGCCGGTGCAGTCGCGCCGCCCGGCTTCGAGGGCCAATTATACAGGAAAACTGGCCCGAGGCGGCGCGCCTCAACCAGGAGAGCTTCGCCTGCGCGCAGGCCGTAGGGGCCCCCTGTGCGATGGTCAGCGCCCTGACCAACCTGGGCTGGTCGAGAATGTGCGCGGGGGCCTGGGAAGCGGCTGCTGCGCTGTTCGAACAGGCTTACGAGATCGCGCAGCAGGCGGGACACGTCAAAGGGGTCGCCGTGTCGCAGGCCATTTTGGGCTGGATTGCGCTGCACCAGGGAGACACGAGCAGTGCGGCCGCACTAGCGCGGAAAAGCTTGCATTTGTGCCATCTCTTGGGGGAGCGGGAGGTGCTGGCGGAGTGCCTGGAGATCCTGGCAGCCGTGAGCGTAAGCGAGGGTGACGCCGGACGCGCGGCCGAGTTGAACACGGCCGCGACCGCGCTGTGGGAGGCGCTGCGCGTCATCCGCCCTCCCACGCGCTACGCCACGTCGCTCCTCGGTCACGGGTCAGCCGCCATGCAGAAGCCGCCTGGCGGGGCCTTCGAGGATGTACGGCGCCAGGCTCGACATTTCTACCTGGACACCATCGTCGCCTTCGCCCTGGACTGCGGCGGCGCGCCTGGCGCAGCGTTGATCCCCCAGTGGTGACCCGACTCGGCTTTTCATGCTGCGACCGTTGTTGCCTGGCGTAGCGACTTGGTTCGCCAGGGGCTCAGTTCAAATCTCCGCCTCTTCGGCTAAGCGCTGCGGGTCGAGGATGACGATACGGTGGCGGTCGAACTGGATCAGGCCGTCGTTGGCCATGCTGCGCAGGGTGCGGCCCACCATCTCGCGTACGGTGCCCAGCCGCGCGGCCGTCTCCTCCTGGGTCAACAGGCGCTGCACTACATCTGTGTCACGGCGTTCGGTCTCCTCGAGCAGCAGGCGAGCCAGCCGGCCGCGCACGCTGCGCATGGCCAGGTCGTGCAGCAGGGTCACCATCAAGCGGGCGCGGCCGGCCAGGTCCTCGATCAGCGCCCAGGCCAGGTCGGGGTAGGCCCGCGCCAGCCGCTGCACAGCGTCGCGGTCGATGCGCCACACTACCACATCGGTGTGGGCCGTAGCGTGGGCCGGGTTGGGGCCGCCGTCCAGAGTCGAGACGTCGTTGAAGGTGTCACCTGGCTCGGACAGGTGCATGATGTACTCGCGGCCCTCCAGCGAGACGCGGCTGATCTTGACCACGCCCTGCTCGACGATGAACAGCCCGGCCGTCGGCTCACCCTCCAAGAAAATGGTCGCGCCCTGAGGATAGCGCTGGCAGACCGCGGCCTCGGCCAGCGCGTCCAGCGCGGCCGGCGACGCCGAGTGCAGGAAACGCACCTCGGCCAGCAGGCGGCGGATGGTAGTCTTTTCGCAGGTGGGCGGGGCGGGCATGTTTGAACCTTCGCAGCGATACCGGTCATGAGTATCAGGACAAGCGCAGTTTGCAGTTTATCACAGGAACGCACGAACAGACAACACAGCAGCAGCCTGTTTGCCGGAGCGTATCGGGTGAAGTACAAAGCTGCCATGTCAGGCCACGCAACTACGCACCGCAACAAAATGAACAGACGGTCCCATACGGTTCCGCCGCAGTCCTCGATTGTCGACGATTGGGCCCACGAAGGCCCTGACGACCCCGAGGGAGATCGCCTGTTGCTGGCCGAGGCATCAGCGGAAAGCGAGCGTTATCGCGCTAACCCACAAGAACACCTGGACTGGGAAACTTTCAAGGCTGAACTCGAAGAAGCAGAGGCGGCTGGTGCGCTACCGGAATGAACAGATCGTGGTACTGATCTTGCGTGTGGATCGCATACAAGGCATTCGACTACCCTAGCGGCCAGGGACTACGCATGAACAAAGAAACAACTCACCGAGCAGGAGAGCCGCACCCGCACCATGACGCCGGCCATCCGCGCGGCCGGATGGCAGCCACACCAGATTCGCGAGGAAGTCACCTTCACGACGGGCCGGATCATCGTGCGCGGCACGCTGTCGCTGCGCAGCCAGGAGCGCAAGCGCGTCGATTACCTGCTCTACCACAAGCCCCACATTCCGCTGGCGCTAATGGAGGCCAAGGACAACAACCACGCGCTGAGCGCAGGCATGGACCAGGCGCTGGACTACGCCGAGGCCATGGACGTGCCCTTCGTCTACACGTCCAACGGCGATGGCTTCATGGAGCACGACCGCACGGCTGAGGAGTGTCCTGTGGAGCGCAAGCTGGGCCTGGAAGAGTTTCCCAGCCCTGCGCAGCTATGGCAGCGCCTGACCGTTAGCAAGCAGCTGACGCCGCCCGAAGTCGATGTGGTCGGGCACGACTATTACCTGGACCGCTCTGGCCGGGAACCGCGCTACTACCAACTGGTGGCCATCAACCGCACGGTCGAGGCCATCGCGCGCGGCCAGCGGCACATCCTGCTGGTGATGGCCACGGGCACGGGCAAGACCTACACCGCTTTTCACATCATCTGGCGCTTGTGGAAGGCGCGCACAGTGAAGCGCGTGCTCTTTCTGGCCGATCGCAACATCCTGATCGACCAGACCAGGACCAACGACTTCAAGCACTTCGGCGAAGCCATGACCAAGATCACCGGCCGCCAGGTGGACAAGTCCTACGAGATCTACCTGGCGCTGTATCAGGGCATCTCGGGCACGGAGGATTGGCAGAACGCGTACCGTGGACGACTTCCTCAAGCGCTGGAGCGCGGCCGAGCGCAAGGAGGCCATTCTGGAGGAACTGGTGGAGCAGGGCTTTCTGCTGGAGCAGCTTCAGGCCCAGACCGCCGGTGACCTGGACCCCTTCGACCTGATCTGCTACGTGGCCTTCGACCGCCTGCCGCTGACCCCCAGCGAGCGCGCCCGCAGCGCCCGCAAGAGCGCAGTCTTCGACCAATTTGGCGGCATGGCGCGGCGCACACTAGAGGCGCTGCTGGACAAGTACGCCGACCAGGGCATTGACATCGTCGAGCAGGGGCGCGACGAAAGCAAGGTGGCCGAGGTGCTGCAACTGCCGCCCATCAACCAGATCGGCCGGCCGGTGCAGATTCTCAACTCCTTCGGCAGCAAGATCAAGTTCCTGCAGGCCGTGCGCGAGCTGGAGCAGGAGACTTATCGGGCAGCCTGAACCGCAGATGAAGGGCTTGCTTAACGCATAGCGAGAGAAACTACAACTTGTGAATCGTCCAAAGTCGTGTATGATTCAGCAAGATGCCGGTCAAGGAGTTGCCGATGCAGATAACAGTCACTATCCCCCAAGAACCGTTTCTGGCTGAGCCACGTGAGCGTGTGTCCCACAAGATCCGCCTGTACGCCGCGCTCGGCATGTACCGTGCGGGGGAATTGTCTATCGGCGCAGCCTGTGAATTGGCGGGCGTCGATCGATACACGTTCGTTGAGTTCTGTAAACGCCAGGGTGTTTCGCTACAAACCCAGACGCCCAGCGAACTGGAGGCGGAGTTTCATCAGCTCATTGGGGAGTGAACCATGCTTGTGATTGCCGATAGCTCTGCCTTGGTGGCTCTGGCGACCTGCGACGCGTTGGAGGTCCTTGTCCAGCTCTACGAAGACGTCAAGGTCCCAACAGCGGTCTATAACGAAGTTGCGGCGCCAGACAAACCGCAGGGGGTAGCGCTGGCGACTTTCCTGGCTGGTCGCGTCGTTGGTGTGGACATGTCACGATGGATTGTGGCTGCGGGTGGTTTAGGGCAAGGAGAGCTAGAGGCCATGGCGCTCTACAAGCAGCTCTCAGCGGATGCATTATTGATCGACGACCGTCGTGCGAGGGCGGTTGCCGAGCAAAATCAGATCGTGTGCATCGGCGCGCTGGGGATTCTTCTGCTTGCAAAACACAAGGCCGTCATTCACACGATCAAGCCTTATGTGAACAAGCTTCGCTCTTCTCCGCTTTATTATGGAGAAGCCCTGCTGGCGAAAGCCTTGTCTCTAGCCGATGAGTAGCTGTTTTTGAAGGACTTCCGGCACACGAACCTGCCTGGCTAGCCCAGATCCCAACAAGAGGAAGGGGGCAGGCCGCCAATATGTGCAAGAAATGGTTGCACGTGTGCCACGATTCCGGGTAACCTTCAATGTCCATCACTGCTCACGTCAAATCGGTCCAGAACATCAAGCGCCAGAACGCCGGCGTGGATGGTGACGCGCAGCGCATCGTCGCCCAGGGCGACCAGCTTATGTGGCTGTGCGATGCGTTGGAGGCGGGGCTGGCGAGGATGGAGACGCAGCGGCGCAAGCTGGCGGCGGCGGTGCTGGCGGCGACGGCTGGATCGAGCCAGGCCGGGACGACTTCAGCCGCTCCCTGGTACGCATCCTGGATGTCGGCGACCTGATCTGGCAGAGCGATCAGCGTTTCAAGACCTATGAACTATGAGCAAATCCATCACCTTCTGCCTCGGCCCTGAGTTCCTCCAGCGCGACGGCTTGACCGAGACGGTCGCGCCGTGGGAGGATGGCCTGCGCGCGGACACCGGTCGCGGCTTCTTCGCGTGGTGGTACGTCGACGCTCATCTGGACGACCGCTCGACCTCAGCCTGTTGACGGCCTTCCCCCGCTGGCAGCAGCGCCTGCTGCGCCTCCTGGCCAACCCATATTACTTTCGCTTCAACGCCGCGCTAAAACTGAGCCTGGACTTGCCTGGCCTGCAAACGGTCGAACAGGGACGAGCGCTGTACGAGATCATGTTGTTACGGTGATCCAGCAGAGACTATGAGCTGCGAGCCGGGCGGTCAATTCTCCTTGGAGACTGTTTGAAAAGCCCGGCATCGCCGGAATCAGTGGTTGAAACCATCTGGCAGAAGGTACCAAGCGGCCCTTCGGCTTCGCTCAGGGCAGGCTCTCAGCCGCTGGACTCCAGGCTCTGTGGGGCCTTTGTGCTGTCAGCCGTTGGGTTTCTAACCACGGGTCCGGGGCTTCCCTCACGTCAACAGCTTCATCGTTGAGACACGAGTGGTAGCCTTAGGCGACTCGTATCATCTGGCTGTCATTTCGTATCAATTCGGACAACAGGGTCAGGCCGATTCTTGACGCCGGGCGGAAAGTAGGGAACAATTCCGGCCGGTGTGCGCGCGAGACCTTCTGGGTTTCCTTGCGCATACACATCTCGTAACTACTCGGCCATAGGTGCCGGGCATTTGGATTCTAACCTGACAATAGCGTCATAGTGTGTTATCCGGGAACGGATACGGTCACCGGTTCGATCGTTACCCGGTAGCCGAGTTGCTCGATACGATGCTTCATGCGGCTGACGACTTTCGGCTTGTTGCGCTCATCGAGATAGGTGGCGCCTAGGTCTTTGTACGGCTCCTGTTTCTTGAGCATGTGATAGATGGCAATGAGTATGCGATGAGCCACGGCGATAATGGCCCGCTTGGCGCCACGCCGGGCGGCTAGACGGTGATAGAAGGAGGAAAGATAAGACTTCTTGACCTTGACTGCGGCCCAGGCCACCTGAACCAGGCTTGTGCGCAACCAACGATTGCCATGTCCGCTGGCGCCAGAGTAGCGCTTGCCGGCGCTCTCGTTGTTGCCCGGTGAGACCTTGGCCCAACTGGAGAGATGTGCTTCGCTGGGAAAACGGCTCATGTCAAGACCGATCTCGGCCAGGATCATCTCGGCAGCCCGTGGTCCGACGCCGGGGATGGTGTCCAGCAACGCAACAGCGGCCTCCCAAGTCAATGGCGCTGTTGTGTCTTCGGGCGACGTGGCTACAACCTGGGACGCGTCTGGCTGTGTAGGCCCTGGCTCATCAGGCGGCTACGCCATGTCCTGCATGGCCGCAGTGATCTGCTCATCGAAGGCAGCAATCTACTGATCCAGAAAGTCAATCTGCATCAGATGCTGAGCGATCATAAAGCGATGATGGTCGCGTACCACACCGGTCAACGCCTGTTCCAGGGCGTCGCGCTTCTTGCGCAGGCGCCCCCGGGCCAGTTCACTCAACGCGGCCGGATCGCCTTGATCCTGGACGATGGCTTCGAGCATGGCCCGGGCCGAGACGCCCGTCACATCAGTGGCCACCGAACTCAGCTTGATGGTGGCCCACTCCAGCACCTTCTGCAAGCGATTGACCACGGTCGTCCGATCTTGCACCAGGTTCATACGCTGCCGCGTCAAATCGCGCAGATCACGCTGAGCTTGCGGCGGTATGAAGCTGCCACGTACCAAGCCGTGCCGCAACAGTTCGGCGAT
>DAOUBX010000175.1:0-9115 GCA_034432445.1 Anaerolineales bacterium | reverse complement strand
CCGGAGTATTATCTTAAGGTTCATCATAACCGGGGCGTCTGCCGCTGACACAGCGTCCTCATCTCAACGGAAATGTCGGACTGATTTGTCGATCTTCAAAAGTACGCATTGAACACAGAGAAGCGTGAACTACTGAAGTTGGTAGATTGGTGGATTGGTGAATTGGTAGGGGAGGTGGCTCGTCGTTGAGCCCACCCAATGCTGGCGACGTTCCCGGTGGGATGAGACCTGCCGGGAACGTTTTTTCTTGCGGCACGTTGTTACCGCCCAAGCAACGCGGCCGGCAGGCGGCGCAGCTCCTGCACACCGATCACCAGGCCGCCCGCTATGTAAACCACCACCCCCACCACGCCACCCGCCACCAATTGCACAAAAGCGCCGTAGCCGACGCCTTGCGCCCAGGCCAGCACCGCAGCCACGGCCAAGCCCATGATTGCGCTGGCCAGCAACACCCGCAGCAGCGAGCGCACAATTGCCCCACCCTCGACGCCGCCCCAGCGCCGGCGCAGAATCGCCATCAGGATCAGCACCTCGACCGTGATGGCGATGGAGTTGCCCAGGGCCAGCCCGCCCGCGCCCAGCGGTCTCATCAGCAGGATACCCAGGCCAATGGCCAGAACGGTTGTCACGATGGCCACGATCAGCGGCGTGACGGTGTCCTGCTGGGCGAAGAAGGCGCGCGCGGCCAGCTCCAACGTGGCATGGCCCACCAGCCCCAAGGCGAAGAAGCGCAGCGTGGCATACACCGCATCGACGGCTGCGGCGTCGAACTGGCCGCGCTCGTAGAGGAAGCTGAGCAGCGGCTGGCCCAGCAGAATCAGCCCCACGGCCGCGGGCACGGTCAAGGCCACCACCGAGCGCAGCGTCTCGCCTAGGGTGCTGCGCAGCCTGACGATGTCCCTGCGCGCGGCCAGCTCGGCCAGGGTAGGAAAAGCCACCAGACCAAAGGCTGTGCCGATAATGGTCTCGGGCAGTTGCATGGCGTCCCACCCCCACTCCAGCGCGCTGACGCTGCCCGCGCCCAGCCGCGAGGCCAGGTTGGTGGTGAGCACCAGGCTGAACTGGAAGACGAAGAGGTCGAGCACGCGCGGGATCATCAACACGAAGACGCGCCGCACCGGCCGGCTGTGCAAGCCGCGCAGGTCGAGCACCGGCCACCAACGAAAGCCGTAGTAGAAGAGACCGGGGACCTTGACCAGCAGGTGGAAGAAGGAGCCGAGGACTGCGCCGACAGCCAGGCCGGCGATGCCCATGGTGGGGGCCAAAAAGAGCGCGCCCAGGGTGATGCCGATGGGATAGAGCGCCGCGCCCAAGGCCGGCAGCAGGAAATGCTTGAAACCGTTGAGGACGCTGCCCTGCACGGCGCTGACGCCGAAGATGACCGTAGAGACCAGCACGATGCGCATGACCTGCACCGTCTGGGCTTGCTCGGCCGGGGTGAAACCGGGGGCGATGACGACGCGCACCAGCCAGGGGGCCAACAGGCCAGCGATAACTGCTGAAGCCGTTACTACAATGAAGACGATGTTGGTGATAGCGCTGGCCAGCCGCCAGGCGCCGGTGCGATCCTCGTCGGCCAGGAAGTCGGCGAAGACGGGAATGAAGGCGGTAGCCAGCGCGCCGCCGGCCACGATGGTGAAGAGCAGGTCGGGCAACTTGAAGGCCGCGTAGTAGGCGTCCAGGTCCGCGCCGATGCCGAACTGCGCGGCGATGACGATGTTGCGCACCAGGCCGGCCGCGGCCGCCAGCCCGAAGGAGACGGCCACCACCAGCACGTTGCGCACGATATGGGGCAAGCGCGAGGGGGAGGGGTGACCGGTGACCGGTGACCGGTGATCGGTGGCCGGTGGTCGGTGATCGGATTGGGCCATGCGATCGTGCGCTATCCCCCTAGCTGAGCGAGGGCCTGTTGCGCCTCAGCGTAGTTGCTGTTGAGCTCGATCGCACGCTGATAAGCCTGGCGAGCGGCGGCGCCATCCCCCAGGGCTTGCAGGGCCTTACCGCGCCAGAAGTAGGTCTCCTCGATGTTGCCGGCGGTGGCGATGACGCTGTCGGTCAGGGCCAGCAGCTCTTGGTGGCGACCGGCTTCGTAGTAGGCCTGGAAGGGCGCAAACTGATACCACAACATCCGCCAGGGCAGGCCGATGACCCGGGCCTGGTCGAAGGCCGTGGTTGCATCGGCGTAACGGCCCAGCGCGGTCAGGCTGCTGCCCAGGTTGAACCAGGCAAAGGCGTCGCCTGGGTTGGCCGCGGCCTCGGCCTGAGCCCGTTCCAGCGCGTGCTGCCACATCACGGCGTCGTCGGCCTCATCGCCCAGGATCTGCTGCGCCGCGACTGCGCGCGCCTGGTCATAGACCAGCACATACGTGCCGTTGAAGACGCGCCACAGGCGGGTTAGGTCGTCGTAGCCCATGCGAATGCCCGGATAGGGCCCTTTGGGGTCGATGCCGTCGCTGATGTAGGAATCGTAGACGATCCACTGGCGGGCCGCGTCGTCGTAGCCGACCACCAGCCGGTAGTGGCCCATGCCGCCGTCGTGGTCCAGCCAGGTCTCGATCAGCACGGGAATGCCGGCGTCGACGTACTGGCGCAGCCGTTCGGGCGAGCCGTTGACCCGCACCAGAGCGCTCAGCCCTTGCGCGCGGACATAGGCGGCCATCTCGTGCGGGCTGACGTTCTTGTCGTCCCAGTTGGGCTTGAGCACAGCCGCGGTTTGCTTCTGGGTCAGGGGCAGGCCGTAATAGCTGAGGTTCATGGCCAGCGTGGCCGGGCCGCAGTTGTTCCAGGTTTGCCAGTAGTGGGCCAGGCCGCTGAGCTGCACGAAGCCGTTGCCGGCCGCGCTGGGCGGCGGCGTAGGAGTCGCCGTGGGCTGGGGCGTGGGGCTGGGGGTGGCGGTGGCGGTCGGTGTGGCTGTCGGCCGGTCGGGCAGGCTCTCGACCGCAGCAAAGGGCATGGTTGGGAGGCGCAGCTTGGCGATTGGCGTGGCGCTGCGCGTCCTTGCGGGTTCGGGCGCGGCTGTGGGCGAGAGAGCTAGTAGGGCCAGCGGCTGGCTGCCGGCCGGCGTGGGCAGCGGCGTCGGCACGAAGGGGGGCGGCGTCTCGGCCGGCCCGCTGCGCTGCTGGGCCAGCGCCACCCGCACGCGCAGGATCAATCCGTCAGGGCCGCCGTAGCGTAGGCTGCCGAAGGCGATGGCAAGCACGAGGAGCAGGAGGGTGGCGGTGAGGGCAAGAAGGAGGACCGAGACGGGCTTCAACTTGGAGCCAAACACGTCAACTGGCCTCGACATCTTGGGTGGCATATTTCGCGCGCAGCTCAGCCAATTGTTTGGTCTGGCCGCTCGCCTTCTGTTCCCGCGCTCGCCGGATGCTCTCCCGAAACTCAGGATGTTGCACAATCAGGTCGTCCGCCATATCATCGTCCAATAAGCTACGAACCACCAACAGCGGATGATCCTTTTCAGTGATGAGCACCGGCTCTGTCACAGCAGTGAGCAACTGATCACGCACCTCACCGTCCATATCGCTCAATTCGATCACTCGCATAACACGTTCTCCAGCATTTTCAGGTACTCGGTCGAGTCCGCTCTGCTCAACACTCTCAGCACAGCCACATCAAGTTGGACATCGTCAACGTCGTGAAAGATTCGAAAGTCGTCCACTCGCAGCCTAAACTCGGGCGAGACATCTGGCGCAGACGCTCGATGCGAGATCGGCTCTCCTGACTTGGCTGATGGACCAGGTAGGTCTCTATTGCGTCCAGAATGCGGTGGCGATGAAAAGGCACAATGATGCGATGCCAGCCTAAAAGCATTCTAACCGCTATGGTGAATGGTGTCAAAGCATTGCCGACCAGGCGGCGCTTGGGGCCATCAGGTTGGCCGGCGGGCGGAGGGGTAGTGTTGGCCAGCCCCAGCTCGACCACACAGGTGCGGTTGCTGCTGCGCTGCGTGCTTGCACAATGGCCCCAGGCTGCAACGCGAGGATGGGCCAGGTCTCACCTCCCCGGGGGTGTTTGTCGGCTTGGGCGGCAGTAGACACTGGTTGCGACGGCTAATCGATCACATCGACCAGGCCGCTGCGTGCGATGGCGTGATCGACGGTCAGCAGGGGCAGGTTCAGGGCGCGGGCCGTGGCGGCAATCACCCGGTCGGCCAGCTCGGGCACGGCGGCCGGCCCGAAATCGGCAATCGTCTGCACGACAGCCATGTCGAGCGGCACGACACGCAGACTGGCCCGCGCGTGCTCCGGCAGTTGCAGCAGCCGATCCACAATCGTCTGTGGAACTCGCTGCCGTTGCAGCAGAAACAGCGCCTCGACCAGATAGATGCTCGGAACCAGAACCTGAGCCTGTCCGTGTTCGATCGCTTCAAAGACCGAGCGGACAGCCTTTGGCAAATGCCGGTCGCGCGCCATGTGCCACAGCAGACATTGCGTGTCAGTTACGTAGCGCTTCACGGTTCAGCATCCTGGTACTTGCGCCACATCTCACGCCTCGCTTCAGCCAGGCTTTCAGGCGACACATCTATGTCGTAACCTTTGAGTATTCCACCCAACTTAACGATAGTCAGGCGCTTCTCGTCCGGTTTTGCTTCCTCGCCCCGTTGGGCCTTGAAGCGCAGAAACTCCACATAGGACGCCAGATCCTCCAGGCTCTCCGGCGGTAACTCTTTGATCTGCTCGATAATGGCTTCAGCAGTGGTCGTTGCTGTCGGCATGATACACTGCTCCTTGCTCTTCTAGCTCTTCTAGTCACGTCGTTCTGCCGGATTGTACCCGCGGACGCCCCGCCTGCCAAGCAAATTGATGGGCGCTTATGCGCCGTGGCCACGTTTTCTCCTTCGCCCTCATCTGGAGTACAATGCCCGCCATGCACGCCCGACGTCTCCTGCTGGCGCTGATCCTGCTGGTCTACCTGCTCCTGGCGACGCTGTACGCCGTCAACGTGCCGGCCTGGCAGGCGCCCGACGAGCCGGCCCACTTCAACTACATCCACGAGCTGGCGACCAGCGGGCAGATCCCGGTGCTGCGCATGGGGGACTACGACGAGGCCTATATCCGGGAGCTGACCAGCCGGCGCTTCCCGCCGGAGCTGTCCATCGCGCCGCTGCGCTACGAGGCGCACCAACCGCCCGCGTACTACCTGCTGGGCGCGGCCGTCTTTCGCCTGACCGGCGGCGCGCTGCTGCCCCTGCGCCTGTTGTCAGTTGCGCTGGGCGCGCTGTTCATCGTCCTCATCTACGCCATCGTGCGGCTGATCTTCCCCGGCCGGCCGGAGCTCGCCTTGGGCGCGGCCGCGTTCACGGCCTTCCTGCCCATGCACGTGGCCCAGGCCGCCTCGGTCAACAACGACGCACTGGCCGAGGTGCTGCTGGCGGCGCTTCTTTTGCTGCCCATCCGTTACGTCAAGCTGGCCATGCTCGGCCCGCGTTCCCCCGCCGCCTGGGACGCGCTGGCCATCGGCCTGCTGCTGGGCCTGGCCCTGGTCACCAAGGTCAGCGCCTACGTCGCCGTTCCCGTGGCCCTGGCCGCGCCCCTCATCGCCCGGTACGAACAAAAACGCGCCGCAACCGCTCACCGTTCGCCGCTCACCGTTCACCGCTCACCGTTCACCGCTTACCTCCTCATCCTCCTTCCTGCCGCGGCCATCGCCCTCCCCTGGTACCTCCGCAACGCGCAGGTCTACGGCCACCTGGACATCCTGGCCCGCTCCTGGCACGACCAAGTGGTAATCGGCCAGCTCACCAGCGCCGAGCTGCTGGCGCAGGTTGGCCTGGCCGGCGTGTTGGAGCGCTTCCTGGTGTGGAGCCACAGCAGCTTCTGGGGCGTCTTCGGCTGGATGGGGGTGTGGATGGACGCGCGGGTGTACACCGCAGCGCTGGCGTTTGGGCTGGCGGTGGCGGCGGGGTGCGTGTGGGTGGTGCGGAATACTACAGCGAATACCACAACGAATGAAGAACAACGAATGGTCAGTGCGGTGACGGGGTCCGATACAAATGCACCGACCATCGTTCACCGTTCACCGATTACCGATCACCGTTCACCGTTCACCGATCACCGGACCCGCTTCCACCGCTGGGCGCTGGCGCTGCTGGGGCTCTCGGCACTGGGCACGCTGGGCATCTACCTGTTGTACAACCTCCAGTTCGTGCAGCCGCAGGGGCGCTATCTATTCCCGGCGCTGCCCTTCATCAGCCTGGCGATCGCGGTGGGCTGGTGGACGGTGGCGCGCTGGCCGGCGGCCGCGCGCTGGGCCGGGACTGCCTTGCTGATCGCAGCGGGCGTGGCCGTGCTGTGGGGCGTGACGCAGGAGGGTGTCAACAAATGGTCTCTGCTGATTTTCGGCGGCGGCGCGGCGGGGCTGTGGGGCTGGAGCCTCCTGGCGCCGCGACTGCCGGACGCCACGCGGCGGCGACTCTGCGCAGCACTCTACGTCCTCCCCTTCGCGGCCATGGCGGCGCTCTGCGCCTTCGCACTGTGGTCGTTTGTTCTGCCGCAGTTGACCTGAGGTTGGTCGTGTGTTTCGATGATGCCGGTTGTCATGTGTACGGCTGTCATCGCTTGACCTCCTGTGATTCTACGGTTTCATGGATCGTCTCGGCATAGCGCCGCACGCATTACGTGATGGAGGCCGAGGCGCGCATCAGCAAGCGCTACCAGAATGCGCTGGCCGAGCTGGCCCGATGAACGAGCCGATCTGGCTGAAGCGCGTCTGGGTCGATGCCACCCACTTCCAACAGTTGCAGCGCTTCGGCGGCCGGTTCGGCGTGCGGGACGAGAACATCATCGAGCCCGCGCTGGCGCGGCCGCGCAACCTGTGGGCCTATGACAACGTGGCCGACATCGCGACCCTGGCGGCTGCCTGCGGTTACGGGCTGACGCGCGGGCATGGCTATGTGGACGGCAACAAGCGCACTGGCTTCGTCGCGATGGCGGTCTTCCTGGACCTCAATGGATGGAGCCTCCATGCGCCGGAGCCGGAGGTCGTACAGGTCATGCTGGCCGTAGCCAGCGGCGCGTTGGCCGAGACCGACTTTGCCGCATGGGTGCGCAGACATATCCAGGCGTCCGGTGAGACGCCTGGATAGCCCGGCAACGGCGCTACGCTCAGTCGGGGAAAGCTTCGCCCTCTTCCTGGTCGGCGGCCGGAAACGAGAAGTGCGACTGGACCATCAACCACTGGTCGCCGCGCTTCTCCAGGCTGTGGGGAACGCTTACGCTTCGTCCAGGAACACCACCGTCGGCGGACCGCTGACGCCGGCCTCCTGCATGGCGGCGCGCAGCCGTGGGTCCTGGGAATAAGCGCGGGCGTTCTCCAGGCTATCCCAGTCAAAGAGCACGACCAGGTTGCTGGGATCGTCGACGTTGCGAAAGACGTGGGCGTGCATTTCCCCGCTCTCCCTGCGCAGTTCGATCTTGTCATCGAAGACCGCGCGCCACCTGGCATAGTCTTCGACGCGGTGCATGATTAGCATGTGTGCCATGGGGCACCTCCTCTTCAGTAAGAACACTAACCGTTGGTAAGTCTGATAGTTGAAGGATGCGTTCAGGCCGGCGCCGGCAGATGGCCCAACTGCATCAGCAGGCCCAGCCCGTCGGAGTAGTTGTGCCCTTCGACGGCCTTGCCGTCAGCGCCGAAGCGCCAGACTTCGCACACGTCCAGCGAGTACGGCTTGCCGCTGGCCGGGAAGGGAGGCATGGGCATGGGGCGGTCTTGGACGCCCACGGCGCGGAAGCGGGCGGTCACCCAGTCGCCGGCCGCGATGTACTCCTGGTCGACGATCGTCATGTCGGACGACATGGCCAGCAGGCCCTCCAGCCAGGCCCGGAACTCGGCCGGCGAGCTTAGCGTGGCCCCGCGGCCGTGATCGACGAAGTGGATGTCCGGCGCCACCAACTGGCTGGACCGGGCGGTATCGCGTGCGCTGAAGGCGTCGTGGGCAGCGCGCAGGGTGGCAACGTTTTTGCTATCCATGGTTTCACTCCTTACGATGGGATCACGCCAAGCTGGCGCAACATGCCCGCCTGGTCGAACTCGGCGCGCAGGCTGGTCACTTTGCCGTCGGCGATATGTTGGATGGCGATGGCGGTGACCTCGATCGGCTTGCCCGTGGCCGGGATGCCCATGAAGTCGCCGGTGTGCGTGCCGCGCAGCGTGAAGCGCACGGCCGCGCTGTTCTCGTCGGCGATCACGTCGTCGATGGTGTGGTAGAGATCGGGGAACCCAGCGTAGAAGGCCGCACCAAAAGCGGAGTGCCCCTCGCGGGTCATCTGCGGGTTGCTGCCGATCTTGGCCGTGTAGTCGTCCGCGACCAACTCAGGCGACAGCGGGCCCTTGCGCCGGTCCTGCTCCATGAAGAACTCGCGGGCGATAGTCTTGTTGCTTTCAATGGACATGGGTTTTCGCTCCTTGTTGGTAGAATGGTAAATTGGTAGATTGGTGGAACAGGTCAGGGGGCGCTGATGATTGCGCCGTCGTGCCATTCGGGGTCTTCGAGCAGCAGGGCGCGCAGTTGCAGGAAGCGCTCGTGCTGTTCGGGGCTCTGAGCATTGGCCCAGTAAGCTTCTCTACTCTCGAACACGGCCACCAGGAACAGCTCGCCGGGGTCGGCGTCCATCTGGAAGACGTAGCCGGCGACCTCGCCTGGGGCGGTGCCCATGCTGTCGCCCACGGCCTTCAATTCCTCGATCTTCGTGGGGTCGATCTTGACTCGTGCAATGGTGCCGTACATGCTGCCTCCAACTTGCTGTAGATTGTCTGCTCGCAGGGCGTCGTTCATTCGTGCGTCCTGCCTGACAATGCCATCATACTTCGGAACAGTGGCCAGGTAACAGATCAAACACTGCTCACTTACTGCTCACTTTTCACGGCCCGGCTGGCTGCGCGGCCTGCTGCACCGAACGGTACGCCTGTTGCAGCAGACGCTCCACTTCCCGCCAGTCACCGGCCACATCGGTCGAGTAACTGCCCATGATGCGATCCACGGCCACGGCGGCCTGCGCCCGCAGCTCGGCGGAAGGGGGAAGCCTAAGAGGCTGTTTGAAAAGTCTGAAAAGCCCCGAACCGGTGGTTGGAAACCCACCGGCTGACAGCACGAAGGCCCCTCAGGGCCTGGAAA
>DAOUBX010000174.1:0-8040 GCA_034432445.1 Anaerolineales bacterium | reverse complement strand
CGAAGACTGCAGCGCGGCCACGGAGAACCTGCTGCTGGCTGCGGCCGGTCTGGGCCTGGGCTCGGTGTGGGTGGGCGTCTACCCCAACCAGTCGTGGGAGGCGGCCGTGCGGGCCGAAGTGGGCGCGCCCGAGCCGTGGCGCGTGCTCTGCCTGCTGCCCGTTGGCCATCCGGCCGAGGAGAAGCCGCCGCGCACGCGCTTCGAGGCCGGCAAGGTGCATGTGGAATCGTGGGGAGCCAAAGGAAACTAAGGAAAGGAGGGAAAGGAAGGAAGAGCAGAAAAGTCAGGGCGCTGCGAGTTTTTCTCCCTCTCTCCCTCTTTTCCCTTCTTTCCCTCTTTTTCCCTCATTCTGCCAAGCCCCTCCACTGCCTCTTGCCGGATCTGGCACCCCAGGATATACTACGCCCATGCCTCTCACCTCCGACCAGATCTCCGTTCTGCGCCAGGTCACCTGCCTGATTACCTGCCAGGCTGACGAAGGCGCCGATGTGCAGGTCGACGCGGCCTTGCAGACCCTCGTCGACGCGATGGACGCGGCTGCAGCTGTTGTCCTGTGGCGCAACGGCGATCGACTGGCGCTGCGCAGCCGCGCGCCGGCCGATTTTGTGCTAGAGGACGACCTGCGGCGGCGGCTGAGCGATCCGGCGCGCTTGGGCCGTGTTCTCAGGCCCGCAGGCCGCGCCGACTGGCTGGCAACGCCGATGCGTGTCGGCGGGCAGCCGTTGGGCCGGCTGTGGATTCAGCGCAACGCCGATCAAGGCTTCTCGGTGGCCGAGCGGCAGATGTTGGTCTTGGTGGCCAACCAGCTGGCGCTGGCGCTGGAAAACGCGCGCATGTGCCAGGAGGTGCGCTACTTGGCCGAGCGTCGCGCCGCGCTCTTACGCCGCTTGATCGAGCTGCGCGAGGAAGGCGGCCGCAGCCTGGCCAGGGAGCTGCACGACGAGATCAGTCAATCGTTGACCGCCATGCAGTTGGATCTGGACACGGCGTGGGCAGCCAATCCCGAAGCCGCCCTGGCGTTGGCGCCGCAGTTGGATCGTCTGCAAGCCAGCCTGGCTCGCGTCAGCGAGGAGGTACAGCGTATCATCCTCGACTTACGGCCCAGCCTGCTGGAGGACCACGGCTTGCTGCCCGCTCTGCGTTGGTACGCGCGTGAGCGTTTTCGGCATGCCTCCGCAGTGGTGCAGGTCAGCCCCGAACAACAGCCAGAGCGCTTGCCCCTGCCTGTCGAAACGGCGCTCTATCGCATCGGTCAGGAGGCGCTGAGCAATGCAGCCCGCCACGCCCAGGCTACCCACGTCCGGCTGCACCTACACTGCGACACGGATCACTGTATCCTGACCGTCGAGGACGATGGGCGCGGCTTTGACGTACAACGGGTGGTGGATCACCCTGAAGGCATGCAGGCCGTGGGATTGATCGGCATGCAAGAGCGCGCCGAGCTGTTGGGCGGCCGGCTGGAGGTTCGTTCAGCGCCAGGCGCAGGCACGGTGGTCACCGCCTTCGTTCCACGCTGAGTGTTCGTACGCCCGGCATGTGAGGTTAAAACATGGCACGGATACGAGTTCTGCTGGTCGACGATCACGCCATCCTGCGCGATAGCTTGAAGGCCTTTCTCAGCCTGCACGCCGAGGTCGAGGTGGTGGGCGAGGCTGCCGACGGGTTAGAGGCGATCCAGGAAGCTATGCGCCTACGGCCCGACGTGGTGCTACTGGACGTGGCCATGCCGGGCCTGAGCGGGCTGGAGGTGACGCGGCGGCTAAAGCAGGACTTGCCCGGCTGCCGCATCCTGGTTCTTTCCCAGTATGGCGACGCTGACTACGTGGTGCCGATTCTGCGCGCCGGCGCGGACGGTTATCTGCTCAAAAAGGCCGGCGGCAACGAGGTCCTGCGGGCCATCAAGGCTGTCGCCGCCGATGACGCCTATCTCTACCCCTCGGTGGCCCAGTTGATCTTGGATTACTCTCTACGGGGCGAGAAGGTGAGCGACGACGCACTGCGTAGTCTCACCGACCGGGAACGGGAGGTGTTGGTGCTGATCGGCGAGGGATTGACCAACCAGAAGATCGCTGACGCCCTTGCTATCAGCGTCAAGACCGTGGACAAGCACCGCGCCAGTCTGATGCAGAAGCTGGGCCTTGCTAATCGGGCTGAGTTGATCCGCTTCGCCCTGGAACACCGCCCCAACGCCTGACGCGCTCCAAACCTAGCCTCGCGCCATACAGCGTAGTACATCGTCAACAAAGCAACTGCGGCACAACAAATAGTAGGAAATCTCCACCCCCCTAGAGGGGGTATTTTTCTATTTACTTTTTGTGAAGCATGGTACAAAATGTGTTGTGAGATAATCCACAATCGGTGCATTGATTCCGTTGCCCGCACGTGGAGGACATTCCTCCTGCCGACTTGGAGACCAATTGTGCTGTGGAAGCGACCAACTGTGGCGTCATCTACCACCTGTTAGCCCTGTGTTTCTCCATGCCCAGCGCGGCCACCGGCTTTCATCTCAAGCAGACGGTGGGTGAGCTAGGGGTCGAAGTCTGGGACGACAACGGCGGCAACGGACGCCGGCTGCCCATGGCGTCCTTCATCCGCAGCCTGTCCGCCTTCGAGCCCGACCGGCTGGAGGTTGTGCAGCGCGAGTACGTGCGGCTGTTCGGCTTGGGCGCCGGCCAGTACGGGGCCCTGTGTCCACCTGTCGAGTGTGCCTATCGACTGGATCTGGCGGCCGACTGGCTGGCCTGTGCACTGCAAGAGACCTACGCAACGTGGGGCATCGAAGTGCCCCTGGCGTTGGCCTGTCGCGTCGAGACACAGCTGGAGTTCCTGGCCTTTCTCTGCCGACACGAGGACCAAAAAGGAGTATCGCAAGCCAAAGACGACTTCCTCAACTGGCACGCACGGCGCTGGCTGCCTGAGTTTGCAGCCCGGGTAGCCGCCCATACCCAACTGCTCTGCTTCCGGACTTCTGCCAACCTGCTGGCTGCCTTCTTGCAGGCAGAATGTCCCCAACCGGGCCCATCGCTGGGACCCACCCCAATTCCTACGGAGGTAAGCCGATGAGCTTCGAAGACAAGACGCTATCGAGGCGACAGTTTCTGAAACTCGGCGGAGCCGCCGCTGCATCAACCGCCATTATGGGCGGCGGCTTGCGCTATTTCACCCCGCTGGCCCAAGCCAGCCCGCAGCGAGCCGAGGACGGCACGATTTTCGGCGTCTGCGACGTTTGCAGCATGGGCTGTGCGTTCATCGCCCACATGCGCGATGGCCGGGTCACACATCTGACCGGCAACCCGGCCGACCAAACGGCTGAGGGCAAGATGTGCGTCAAGGGCTATTCTGGGGTGCGCTTGCTGTATGACGCCGATCGCCTGAAGTCCCCCATGAAACGCACCAACCCTGAGAAAGGCATTGGCGTCGATCCTGGGTGGGTTGCGATCTCATGGGATGAGGCGCTGGACATAACGGCCGCCAAGTTCAAGGAAGTGCGCGATACCTACGGCCCAGAGGCCTTGATGGTAATCGCCCGGGGGCAAACCTGGCAAAAACATTTCGCCAATGCTCTGGGCACCCCCAATCTGATCTCGCACAACAACACGTGCTACTCCAGCCACGAGGTCGCCTGGCGTGCCATGCTGACCGGCAAAGGCCGCACCTGGACGGTGGATTACGAGAACAGCAAGTACATCCTGGCCTTTGGCTGGGATGGCATGGGTAAGTCCAAGAACCACTGGGGCCGGGCCATCAACAAGGCGCTGGACAACGGCGCAAAGCTGATGGTTTTCGATCCGCGCCTGTCGATCACAGCCTCCAAAGCGCACGAGTGGATCCCCATCCGCCCCGGCACCGACCTGGCCGCGCTGTTGGCGATGATCAACGTCATCATTAGTGAGGAGCTCTACGACAAGGAGTTCATCGCCGCCTACACCAGCGGCTTCGACGAGCTGAAGGAGCATGTCAAGCAATACACGCCCGATTGGGCGGCGCCGATCTGTGACGTGCCGGCAGCCACGTTGGCCCGCATTGCCCGCGAGTTCGCCACCAACAAGCCGGCTGTGGTCGCTTCGCACAAGCGCGATGCCGGCGGCCCCAACTACGCCAATGCCACCATGACCGCTCAGAGCTTTGTCATCATGGACGCATTGGTGGGCAGCATCGACCGGCCTGGCGGCCACATCCTGGACCGCCAGCCCAAGCTGCCCGGCTTGGCGGATGTTTGGCAATTGCCCCCCTATCCCGACACGATCAAGGGGCCGCGCATCGATGGGCTGGAGCAGTTCCCGGTGCTCTACAAGACCGGCAAGGGATCCTTCAGCACGTTGGCCGATGGCATTCTGCGCCAGAAGCCAAACCCCATCAAGGCGGCCATGGTATGGAAGCACAACATCCTGGCCTTCCCCAACCCGAACCATCTGATCGAGGCGCTGAAGACCATCGACTTCATTGCGGTTTCCGACATCCTGCCCAGCGAGATGGTGCAGCTTGCCGACGTGGTGTTGCCGGACAACACCTACTTCGAGGGCAACGCTCTGGTGGCGCGCCAATATCATGCCATGTTCCCCCAAGTGGCGCTCAAGGACGCCGTCCCCAACGTGCATGACACGCGCAGCTTTGCCAAGGTTTCTTTGGATATTCTGCGGCGCATGGGGCTGGGTGAGTATGCGCCTGAAGGGATGGACGGCAAAGCGCTGCGTCAGGCTCAGGCTGAGGCGTTGGGCACCACGGTGGACGCCATTCGCGCCAACGGCGGCGTTTGGGGCGAACCGAAGCCGTTTGAACCCAAGACCGAGTTCGGCACGCCCTCCAAGCTGATCGAGCTGAAGCCGACTCTCCTGGAAGAGGACGGCAGCCCGGTCTTTCCGGAATGGCGGCCCCAACGGGCCAAGACTAGCCCGGACTATCCCTTCTATCTGCTGGTTTGGCGGCGGCCGTGGGAGCGCATGACGCAGAGCCAGAACGATCCCATCATGAGCCAGTTCTACGATCAAAACGTGGCGCTGATCAACACCCAAACGGCGCAGCGCCTCGGGATCGCAGCCGGTGATCGGGTGGTGGTCGAGTCGCGCGTGGGCAAAGTTGAGCTGAAGGCCCAACTGACGCAGGGCATTCGTCCCGACTGCGTCGCTGTGGACCACGGCTTCGGCCACTGGAGCCCAGGCCTGACGATTGCCTTTGGCAAGGGCGCTAACGACGGCGACCTGATCCCCGACATGACCATCGAGGAACAACTGGCGCTCGATGATCCCGGCATGCCGGCCTTGATGGAAGATGTCACCGTGCAGGTGAGCAAGGCCTGAGGATGGACGCCATGGTACGCAGCAACGGACACACCCCGCTCACTCCCTCGCCTGCCCGCTCGCTGGCCTATCAGGCGTTGAGCCAGGGGCTGCTCTACCCGGACGCAACTTGGCTGGCCGGTCTGCCGGCCTGGCAGGAAACGCTGGCCCAGGCCCTGGCGCCGCTGGGACCGGACGAGCAACCGCTGGCCGCAGCTTGGGCCGCTTTGCCGGCCGATGCGGCGCAGGCCGTGCAGCGCTTGCAGGTAGAGCACACCCGGCTGTTTATCAACGCCGTGCCGCACGTGCTGGCCCCGCCCTACGCTTCGGCCTACAGCGGCGAGGGCCTGCTGATGGGCCCGCCGGCCGAGGCCGCCATTCAGGCCTATCGCCAGGCCGGGCTGGCCTTCACGCCCGACGACCACACGCTGCCCGACCACCTGGCAGCCGAGTTGGAGTTCATGGCCTTTCTTTGTCAAGAGGAAGAGACGGCCCGGGCCAACGGCGACGTCACGGCGGCGGAAGTGCGGCGCAGCCAACAGCAGGTCTTTCTTAGCAGCCAATTGCTGTCCTGGGTGCCGGCCTGGGCGCAACGGGCGCAACAGGCTGATCGCAGCGGCTTCTATCGGGCGCTGGCGGCGCTGATTGTGAGCTGGCTAGAGTTCGACGCGCACCAACTGGCGCATCCTGCCGAATAAGGAGGTATCGCAGCCATGACCAAATCGATGTTGATCGATATCACCAAATGCCTGGGCTGCAACGCCTGCACTCAGGCCTGCAAAATGTCCAACAACGTGCCGGAGGGCGTCTTCCGCAGCACGATTCACGAGTACGAGATCGGCGAGTATCCCAACGTGACGACGCAGTTCGTCAAGAGCGCGTGCAAACACTGCCTGGACCCGGCCTGCGCGTCGGCTTGCACCGTGGGCGCGCTGCGCAAGACCCCCGAGGGGCCGGTGGTTTACGACAGCGACAAGTGCATCGGTTGCCGCTACTGCATGTACGCCTGTCCCTTCGAGGTGCCCAAGTTCATTTGGAACGACCGTCTGTCGTTGATCTCCAAGTGCGACCTATGCGTCGAGCGTGCGGACGGCGGCACAGGCCCAGCCTGCGCCGAGGCTTGCCCCTTCGGCGCCATCACCTACGGCGACCGCGACCAACTGTTGCAGGAAGCGCATCGCCGCATTCAGGCGCACCCCGACCGCTACATCAACCACGTCTACGGCGAGTACGAGGCCGGTGGTCTGTCGATCCTGTACATGTCGGCTGTGCCCTTTGCCCAACTGGGCTTCCCCGAGCTGGGCAAGGAATCGCCCGCCAAGCTGAATCGCCTGGTGATGCACGGCACACCGACGGTGGCCGCCGGCATGGCCCTCGCGCTCAGCGGCATCTACTGGACCATCAAGCGCCGTATGCAAATGCAAGAAACGCTGGAGCATCCGGTGGCTGCGCCCGAAGAGGAGAGTTGACCATGGTACAACGCATTGGTAACGAGCTGCGCACCCTGCCGCGGGGCGTTTATGTGCTTTTCGTGTTGATGGTGTTCGGTCTGGCCGTGGGCATTTGGCGCCTGGCAGTTGGGCTGGGGCCTAGCACCAATCTGAACGACGCCTATCCTTGGGGCCTTTGGATCGGCTTTGACCTGTTTGTGGTCGCCTTTTCCGGCGGCGCCTTTACCCTAGCGGCGCTGGTCTACGTGCTGCACATGCACGAGCTGCATCCCGCCATCCGCCCCACCGTGCTCACCGGCCTGGTGGGCTATGTGTCGGTGCTGGTGATCTTGGTGATGGACCTGGGCCGCTGGGACCGCTTCTATCACTTCATCCTCTACCCTAACATCAATTCGGCGCTGTTCGAGGTCAGTTGGTGCATCTTGCTCTACACCATCGTGCTGATCTCCGAGTTCAGCCCGGTGGTGTTGGAGCCGTTGGGCTGGCGCAAGTTGCTGGCCGTGATCCAGAAGCTGACCCTGCCGCTGGTAATCATCGGCGTAACCCTCTCCACCTTGCACCAATCGTCGCTCGGCTCCCTCTTCGTGGTCATGACCGAGCGCCTGCATCCGCTGTGGCACTCGCCGTTGATCCCCGTCTTCTTCTTCATCTCCTCGCTGGCGGCCGGCTTGTCGATGGTCGTCGCCGGCGCCACCGTGAGCTACTGGGTCTTCAAACGCACCCTGCCGCAAAAGGTGGTAGCCAACCTGGCCTGGTTCATCCCGTGGGTGCTGGGCGGCTACTTGATCCTGAAGCTCGGCGAGTTGATGGCCGTCGAAGAGCTGCACTACCTGTTCACGCTCGATCGCTACAGCGTGCTGTTCTGGTCGGAGTTGATCATCGGCGTGATCATCCCCCTGATCATGTTCTCCTTCTCGTCCGTGCGCAACAACCGGGTGCTTTCTCTGGTGGCGGCCTCGTTGATGTTGCTGGGCGTGTTCATCAACCGCTTCTCGGCCGCTTGGTGGGCGCTCAGCCCGGTGGAGGGCTTCCGCTACTTGCCCAGTTGGCAAGAGATTGCCATCCAGGTAGGCGTGTTGTCGGGCGCCATGCTGGTCTACACCCTGGTCGGCCACTACCTGCCCTTGTTCGAGGGCACCGTGCGGGTAATCGAGCAGAAGCCGGCCAAGAAGGCTGAGAAGGCCGAGCAGCTCAGCCAGCCGAGCGCGTAAGACGCTGTTTTGTAACTGCTCAGCCCGGTGAATGGAACACCTGCACTTGCATCGCAGGTGCAAGTGTTCACCGTCTGACAGCACGACACCTGCGCCTGCGCC
>DAOUBX010000173.1:0-9517 GCA_034432445.1 Anaerolineales bacterium | reverse complement strand
AATGAAAGCGCGGCGGGCACGGTCGGAGACCGGCCCGAGCGATTTTCAGGTTAGAATCCAAATGCCCGGCGCCTATGGCTGAGTAGTTACCCTCGCAGTTCCTCAAGTTCCTCGCAGTTCGTCCGAGTTCCTCTCCGTCACCAACTCGGCTGCACGCCGGAATAGCCCTGCACGATGGCCGGGGCGGGACGGCGGATCATGTTGCCGACCGCTGCGCCGGGCGCTACCATGGGATACACGTTGACCTCTTCCTTGACCCGGAACTCTACCAGGAACGGACCGTTATGGGCGTTGGCCTGACGAATGGCGTCGGCCACCTGGTCGTTGGTGGTCACGCGCAGCGCCGGAAAGCCATAGGCCTCGGCCAGCTTGACGTAGTCCGGGCTCCACATCGGCGTGCCGGCGTAGTTCTTGTCGTAGAAGAACTGCTGCCACTGGCGCACCATGCCCAAGAAGCCGTTGTTGATGATGCCGATCTTCACGGCAATGTTCTCCTGCATGATCGTGCCCAGCTCTTGCATGGTCTGCTGGAAACCGCCGTCGCCCACGATGGCCCATACCAGCTCGTCCGGCTTGCCCAGCTTGGCGCCCATCGCAGCCGGCACGCCAAAGCCCATTGTGCCCAAGCCACCGCTGGTGATCAGTTGGCCCGGTCGCAGGTGGGTGAAATACTGCGCCTCCCACATCTGATGCTGGCCCACATCGGTGACCACGGTGCAATTGCCCTTAGTCTCGTACCACAGTTGGCGCATCACGAAGGGTGGAATTAGCTCGTCCACCTCCTGGTTCGAGATGTCCACCTGACGCGTCGTCTCCTGCCACCCGTGAATAACGTTCAACCAAGCACGATGCTGATTGGGCTGAATGTGCGGCAACAGGGCGCTCAGGGTCTCCTTGGCATCGCCCAAGACCGCAACGGTGGGCCGCACGTTCTTCCCCACCTCGGAGGGGTCGAGTTCGAAGTGGATCACCTTGGCCTTGGGCGCAAACTGATCGAGGCGACCGGTGATGCGGTCGTCGAAGCGCATGCCGATAGCGATCAGCACGTCGCACTCCTGCACGGCGTGATTCGTGGCGGCTTCCCCGTGCATCCCACCCATGCCCAAAGCCAGGGGATGCGTCTCAGGAATGTTGCCCAGGCCCAGCAGGGTGGTCACCACCGGGATCTCGGCCTTCTCCGCCAGTTGTATCAGCTCACGTTCGGCGCGCCCCATTTGCACGCCGTGGCCAGCGATGATCAGCGGTCGCTCGGCCTGGTTGATCAGCTGGGCAGCAGCCTGGACACTCCCCGGATCGTAGCGTAAGGGCTTGTGCAGACCGGGGCGGGTAAGCTTCTCCGGATAGTGATAGTCGATCTTGGCGTTCTGCACATCCTTGCAGATATCGACCAGTACCGGCCCTGGACGGCCCGTGCGGGCGATGTAGAACGCCTCTGCCATCGCCTCCGGCAGGTCTCTGATGTCGGTCACCAGGTAGTTGTACTTCGTGATCGGCAAGGTCACGCCGGTGACATCGGTTTCCTGGAAGGCGTCACCGCCCAACAGGTTGGTGGCAACCTGGCCGGTGATGGCAACCACCGGGATCGAGTCCATCATGGCGTTGGCCAGTCCCGTCACCAAATTGGTCGCGCCGGGGCCGCTGGTGGCCATGCACACGCCGACCTTGCCGGTGGCGCGGGCATATCCTTCGGCCATGTGCACAGCGGCCTGCTCGTGCCGCACTAAGACATGCCTGACCGGATAAGCCGGCATGGCGTCGTAGGTTGGCAGAATAGCGCCGCCTGGATAGCCGAACACGATATCAGTGCCTTCACGCACCACCGTTTCCCACACGATCTGTGCGCCTGTTCGCTCCATGGGTCATCACCTCGTCTAGCATTGCTGCATGATAACAAAAAAAGCCTCAGACCCTTTCCCTACCTCTCATCAGGGTAGGACTAGGGTGTGAGGCTTCCTCGCTCGATTGGCCACGTGGCCCAGGTCAACGGCCACCCGGCGCGTTGCCTGTTGATTCTTCAGTTACCAAAGCCGCTGCCCGATCGCTTGCCAATAAAAAACCCCTCCGCGGCTGGGAGGGGTTTGGTTCGCATCGGCAAGTCTCTTAGAACCAGACCTCTGCAGGGCTCCCAGCCGTCGTCCGCTCCTGGCCAAGGACCAGGAGCTCAATAATGACGATGACAAGGAGGCTAAGCAGGATTGTGCCGGAAATCATGCGAAAGTGTTCGGGTCGAGTGTCTAAAAATCGCTGACTGGACTGCAAGTGGCGTCAGTATAACAGGAAGCACCTACTTTGTCAACTCTCAGTTTGCCTAGAAAGTGTGAAAACGCGCTATTTTTAAGGTTTTGTGACGCAGCGTGTCATGCAACCTCAATGGCGAAAATGTCGTGCGCCTGTGAAGCACATGGCCAGCCCCAGCCGGTCGCAGGCGGCGATCACGTCTGCGTCGCGCACCGAGCCGCCGGGCTGGGCTACTGCGGTCACACCTGCGGCCGCGGCCGCCTCGACGCCGTCAGGGAAGGGGAAGAAGGCGTCCGAGGCCATCACCGAGCCGGCCGCCCGCTCGCCGGCCCGCCGTGCGGCCAGGTAAACCGAGTCGACACGGCTCATCTGCCCTGCGCCCACGCCCACCGTGGCCTGGTCCTTGACGAAGACGATGGCGTTGGACTTGGTGTGCTTGGCCACGCGCCAGGCGAAGTCTAGGTCGGCCAACTCGGCAGGGGTGGGCTGGCGTTGGGTGACGACCTGCCACGCTTCGGCCGGCTCGATCTGCGCGTCGGGCGTCTGCGCCAAAAGCCCCCCTTGGATCGTCCGCAGTGAAAGAGCAGTCGGAGGAAGCGACGATGGCCGGATGATGCGCAGGTTGGCCTTGCGGCGGTACTTGGCCAGCGCCTCCTCGGTGTAGTCGGGGGCCACCACCACCTCTACGAACAGGTCGGCCATGGCCTCGGCCAGCGCCAGGTCGGCCGTGCGGTTGACGGCGATGATACCGCCGAAGGCCGAGATCGGATCGCTGGCCAGCGCGCGCGGGTAGGCCTCGGCCAGGCGCGCGCCGCTGGCCACGCCGCAGGGGTTGGTGTGCTTGATGATGCACACGGTCGGCGCGTCGAACTCCTGCGCTAGCTGCCAGGCGGCGTCCATATCGAGCCAGTTGTTGTAGCTCATTTCCTTGCCGCCCAGCTGCGCAAAAGCGGCCGGCTGGCCGACCGGGCGATACAGCGCCGCCTGCTGGTGGGGATTTTCGCCGTAGCGCAATGGCTCCACGCGCTCGTAAGCCAGGTTAAGCACGGCCGGCAAGGGCCTTTGCTCTGCCCCCAAGTAGCCGGCGATGGTCGCGTCGTAGGCCGCGGTGTGTTGGAACGCCTTCAAGGCCAGGCGACGCCGCAGCGCCAGGTCAACCTCACCTTGCTGCAAGCGCGCTAAGAGCTCGTCGTAATCCCCGGGATCGCAGACAACCAGCACGCTCTCAAAGTTCTTGGCCGCTGCACGCAACAGGGTAACCCCGCCGATGTCAATCTGCTCGATGGCCTCTGCCTCGTCGACGTCCGGCCGCGCCACGGTGGCAGCAAACGGATAGAGATTGCACACCACCAGATCGATAGGCGCCAGCCCATGCGCCGCCAACTCGGCCAGGTGCTCGGGAATGCGTCGCGCCAGGATGCCGGCATGCACGGCCGGATGCAGGGTCTTGACCCGGCCGCCCAGCACCTCGGGAAAGCCGGTCAGCTCGCTGACCTCTTGTACGGCCAGGCCGGCAGCGCTGAGCGCCTTAGCCGTGCCCCCACTGGCCACCAGCAAGTAGCCTAGTTGGGCCAGCCCGCGCCCCAAATCAACCAGCCCGCGCTTGTCGGATACGCTGATCAGAGCTCTGTGGGCAGCCATGTGTCCTCGGTCCCTTCGTCCGTAACCGCAAACGAAATCACCGGCGTTACGTAGCGTTCGAGAGCCTCGGCGATACCGGTTGTCACAACCACGGGACTGGCAGTGTCTGGCGTCAAGTCGCCGGCCAGGTCGGTTTCACGGGTTAGCACGGCGAACGCTACGGCCTGCAGCCAGGTTCGATCCTGGCCGCCATCGCCGATGGCCATCACCTGATGCGGTGGAATGCCAAGCCAAGTGGCCAAAGAGGCCAAAGCCCACCCGCGCGAGGCCGCAACCGAGCGCAGCACCAGCCGGTCGGGATTAGTGAAGCGCATGACGGCTACGAGAGGAGTGTTGATTGCGGCGAGAATGGCCTCCAGGTGGCTTGGCTCGGCATCGATCCACAATTGGTAAATGGGCTGTTCCAGATACGGCGACAAGTCGCCGATGGCGGCGGGCCAGGCGCCGGTCTGCGCAACAAGCCAGCGCGCCACCGAGCTCAAGCGGTTAGTCGCCCATGTCCCGCCCAGCTCGCAGCCGATTGCCGCCTTGGGCGCCACCCTGCGCACTATCGCCAGCACCTGGCGGACAGCCTCCTCAGGCACAGGCTGCCCCAGGATCGGCCGATGGCTAGGATAATCGTAGACCAGGGCGCCGTTCAGCGCAATGACAGGCGTGCCCAGGCCAAGCTGGGCCCAGTAGCGGTGGATCTCTTGCGGGGTTCTTGCTGACAGCAGGGCAACCTTTGCTCCGTTGGCGTGAGCTGTGCGAATAGCAGCTGCATCCGTGGCATGCAACACGCCCTGCGGTTGCAGGAGACCGTCGAGGTCAATGCCCACCAAACGAAAACCGGCGTTTGGCAGGCCAACAGCGGGTTGAGAAAGCCAAGATGCCATACAAGTTACCTCACCTTCGTCTCTTCAATGGAATAGTCACAGCGATGGGGGCCATGACAGTCCGATCAGAGAACTACTGACCCACGCTATTGACTTTACCACAGCCATCCAGCATTGTCAATGTCAAATGCGAAGGCTGGCAAGGGGCGCTTGCCAGCCTTCGCACTACACCTTTTTCATCAACTTGTTAGAGAGGCCAATCCTGCAGGATGCGCGCCGTTTCTTCGGAATGACCGCTCTCGTCGCGCACCATGTCTTCGAGCTGCACCATCAAGCCCTTGTCGCCATATTCCTCGGCTTCCTTGGCGCGTTGGGTGTAATCGGCTGTGGCTTGCCTCTCAGCCGCCAGAACAGCCTCGAGCATCTCCTTGTTGGTTTTAGCCGGCGGAACCGGCCGCGGCGTCGTGGTCGGCTCGCCGCCCAGGGCAACGATTTTGTTAGCCAGGAACTGGGCGTGCAGTTGCTCGTCGGCCACCTCGGCCAGGAAAAACGCCGACAACTGCGGCCGGTAGGGGCCATGAGCCTTGGCGGCGTAGGTCAGGTACTGGATGATCGCGCCCAACTCGCCGGCGAGGTCTTGGTTCAAGTTGTTGATTAGGGTCTGCTTGTCCATGGTAAAAGTTCCTTTCCTTTTTGGTCTAGCGATGTAATGACCCAGCCACAGGCGCCGGACTCTCGAGTCTGCACCTGCGGTGGTGTCCGCAGAGCCGACTATGCCGCAGACAGGTCGCAAGTGCCTGCCACCTGAATAGTCGCCTAGCGACTTTCAACGGCTGCTGCAACTCTACTATACGCCCAGGCGCGAGTCTCGCCAGTGGTGCAGACTACAACCTCGGTCGTTCGCTGATGAGCCTGCCGTAGGCGCCGGCACAACTGGAACATCCCCTACGGAAGTTGCCCCGTAGGACAGGACTGACAATCCTGACACCGCGACGAGCCCGCTCCCAAGCGCAAAGGCCACGCCCACGACAGAACAGGACTGTCAGCCCTGCGGGCGACTCAGGAGCTGCGCATACGGATCAGGTTCAGGGCCGAGCCGGCCTTGAACCACTCCACTTGACTTGCGCCGAACGTATGCGTCAGGATCGCCTCGTCGGTTGTGCCGTCGGCGTGCTTGATCACCATGCGCACGGTGGAGCCGGGGGCCAGGTCGGCCAGACCCAGCAGACTGATGCGGTCGTCCTCGCGGATCAGGTCGTAGTCCGCCGGGTTGGCGAAGGTCAGCGGCAGCAGACCCTGTTTCTTGAGGTTCGTCTCGTGGATGCGGGCAAAGCTACGGGCGATGACGGCGACGCCGCCCAGGTGGCGCGGCTCCATGGCAGCGTGCTCGCGGCTGCTGCCCTCGCCGTAGTTCTCGTCGCCGATGGCCACCCACGCCAGGCCGCGCGCCTTGTAGTCACGCGCGATCTGGGCATAGGGCACATCGTTTTCGCCGGTGATGACGTTCTTGCCCTTGCCGGCCGGGTGATCGAATGCGCTCACTGCGCCGCTGAACAGGTTGTTGCTGATGTTGTCCAGATGGCCGCGGTACTTGAGCCAAGGCCCGGCCGGCGAGATGTGGTCGGTCGTGCACTTGCCCTTGGCCTTGAGCAGGATCGGCAGATCGATGAAATCTTGGCCGTTCCAAGGGGCAAACGGCTGCAGCAAGGCCAGTCGCTCGCTGTGAGGATCGACGACCACCTCGAGCCCGCTGCGCCCCGCCTGCGGCGGCACAAGACCTTCCTCGTCCTTGATGAAGCCGCGCACCGGCAGCTCCTCGCCCATCGGCGGTTGCAGCTTGACCTGCTCACCGGCGGCGTTGAGCAGGGTGTCGGTGAGGGGGTTGAAGTCCAAGCGGCCAGCCAGAGCAAAGGCGGTCACGATCTCAGGCGAAGCGATGAAGCTGTGGGTGCCGGGGTTGGCGTCGTTGCGGCCGGCGAAGTTGCGGTTAAAGCTGTTAATGATGCTGTTCTTCTCGCCCTTGGCCACATCGGTGCGCCGCCACTGGCCGATGCACGCGCCGCAGGCGTTGGCCAGAATGGTGGCGCCCAAGTCCTGCAACACACCCAGCTGGCCGTCACGCTCCACAGTCTTGCGGATTTGCTCAGAGCCGGGATTGATCAGGAACTGCGTCTTGGCGCGCAGTCCTTGGGCCAGCGCTTGGCGCGCGACATTGGCCGCCCGGCTGAGGTCCTCGTAGGAGGAGTTGGTGCACGAACCCACCAGCGCCGCGGTCAGCTCCACCGGGTAGTCCTTCTCGGCCAGCTCGGCCTTGAGCGCGGAGATCGGTCGGTCGAGGTCGGGCGTATACGGGCCGACAATGCGCGGCTCCAGCGTGCTCAGGTCGATCTCGATCACCCGGTCGTAGAAGCGCTCCGGTTCAGCCTCCACCTCAGGATCGGGCTGCAGATGCTCGGCGATCTGCTCGGCCAGCTCGGCCACATCGGCTCGCTCGGTGGCCCGTAGATAGGCCGCCATGCGCGCGTCGAAGGGGAAGAGCGACGTGGTAGCGCCGATCTCAGCGCCCATGTTGCAGATCGTGCCCTTGCCGGTGGCGCTGATCGTGCGGGCGCCTGGGCCGAAGTACTCGACGATGGCGCCTGTGCCGCCTTTGACCGTGAGGATACCGGCCACCTTGAGGATCACGTCCTTGGCCGAGGTCCAGCCGTTGAACTCGCCTGTCAGCTTGACGCCGATCACGCCCGGCCAGCGCAGCTCCCAGGGCATGCCCACCATGACGTCCACGGCATCAGCGCCGCCGACGCCGATAGCCACCATGCCCAGCCCGCCGGCGTTGGGGGTATGGCTGTCGGTGCCGATCATCATGCCGCCGGGAAAGGCGTAGTTCTCCAGCACCACCTGGTGGATGATGCCTGCGCCCGGCTTCCAGAAGCCCATGCCGTAGCGCTGGCCGGCGCTGAGCAAGAAGTCGTAGACCTCGGCGTTCTCCTTGATGGCGATAGGCAAATCCTGATCCACGCCGTACTGCGCCCGGATCAAGTGATCGGCGTGAATGGTGGTGGGCACGGCGGTGTCATCGCGGCCGGCCAGCATGAACTGCAAGATTGCCATTTGCGCCGTGGCGTCCTGCATGGCCACGCGGTCCGGGTTGAACTCGACGTAGCTCTGGCGCCGCACCGGTGGTTCTGTCAGCTCGCCGGCCACGTGCGCCAGCAGGATCTTCTCCGTGAGCGTCAGCGGCCGGCCCATCAAGCGGCGGCCAGCCAGCACACGGACAGGTAAAGCGGCATACACCCGCTTGATCATGTCAAAATCCATCGTCATGCTAAATACTCCTGATGGCAGGGTGATAAGGGACAAGGTGACAGAGTGAAGCCGTTAGGTTCTACCGATCTACCAGCCCACCGTCTCCCTTGCCTACTTGCTAAACATGCGGCGGCTCAAAGACGCTACCATCGGACAAGAGAATCTGCCCCTCGACGCGCTCGTCGATCGGCAGCCACACGGCGTCGAACGGGCCCACGTACTGGGCGCGCGGCCGAATCAGGCGGTTGTTGCGTAGCTGTTCCTGAATGTGCGCCGTCCAACCCACAATCCGGCTGATGGCAAACGTCGGCGTCATGAACTCCACAGGGATGCCCAGGCTGTAGAGCACCGTAACGCTGTAGTAGTCGACGTTGGTGTAGAGACGCCGCTCTTGGAAATAAGGATGGCTGAGCGCGAGCAGCTCCACTTGTCGGCTGATGGTGTAGTAGATTGGGTTGCCGGTGCTCAGGGTCAGCTCGCGCGCATGCTCGCGCAACACGATGGCGCGCGGGTCTGTCACCTTGTACACGCGATGACCAATGCCGGCCACCCGCTCCTTGCGTTGCATAGCGGCGTCGAACCACTCCTGAACCCGCTCCGGCGTACCGATCTCCGTGATCATCTTGAACACACCGCTGGGCGCACCGCCGTGCAAGGGGCCCTTCAGCGCCGCAATAGCGCCGGTGACGGCCGAATAGGTGTCGGTCAGGGTCGAGGTGATCTGGCGTGCGGCAAACGTGGAGGCGTTGTACTCGTGGTCGGCCAGCAACACCAGATACGTGTCGAGCGCACGCGCCGTGCGCTGGTCAGGCCGGTTGCCGCTGAACATGTAGAGAAAATTGGCGGCGTGATCGAGCGTAGGGTCAGGATCGATCGGCTCCAACCCTTGACGCAACCGATTGAAGGCAGCCAGGATGGTGGTAAACTTAGCGGTCAACGAGATGGACTTGGCATCGACCGCTGCCGGGCTGTTGTCGTTGGCGTTGTTGTCGAACTGGCCCAGCACCGAGACCATCGTGCGCAGCACATCGATAGGATCGGAGTCGCGCGGCATCAGGCGCAGAATAGCCATCGCACCTGCAGGCAGGACCCGGTTAGCGACCAGACGCTGCTTCAGGTGCTCCAACTGGGGCCTTGTGGGCAGCGCCCCATACCAGAGCAGATGCATGACCTCCTCGAAGGACGTCCTGGCGGCCAGTTCGGGCAAATCATAGCCGCGATAGTACAATTGACCGATCTCGCCGTCGACATAGCTGATTTGTGACTCGGAGACGACGACACCCTCCAAGCCTTTACCAACGGTTGACATGGGACAACCTCTGTGAAACAAGAGAAGTAGAAAAGAAAACGCTTATTGCCTGCATGCAAAAGTGTTTGCAAAGTCCAAAGCCAATACTTTGGACGCCGGGACTCTTATTCTGAAAATGTAACTACTCAGCCCGGTGAATAGAACACCTGCACTTGCATCGCAGGTGCAAGTGTTCACCGTCTGACAGCACGACACCTGCGCCTGCGCC
>DAOUBX010000172.1:0-24265 GCA_034432445.1 Anaerolineales bacterium | reverse complement strand
ATGAAAGCGCGGCGGGCACGGTCGGAGACCGGCCCGAGCGATTTTCAGGTTAGAATCCAAATGCCCGGCACCTATGGCTGAGTAGTTACCTCTGCGCTTCTTTGCCAACAGTCTCTCAGATTTTACGCCGTTTCCCCTTGATAGCGCTGTGCAACGGCGGCCACGAGCCAAACGACGAGCAGCGGCACACCAAAGCGCAGGATTGTCAAGCCGAAGAACGATAGTAAGGGAAGCGGGTCGGTGGGCATCATGGCCAGACTCCTTTTGACAGGTTGCACGCAACCAATCCAACAGTG
Source organism: Anaerolineales bacterium (assembly GCA_034432445.1). Classification (GTDB taxonomy): domain Bacteria; phylum Chloroflexota; class Anaerolineae; order JAAEKA01; family JAAEKA01; genus JANWYQ01. Next base: position 23,969 of record DAOUBX010000172.1, on the reverse strand, counting down.
GTTACTCACAACGGACTGTGCATCCATTCACAGTGTATCACCGCGGGTTGGGCGCCGCAATAGGGCATAATCCCCATCTTCAGAGCACACCGCGGCGTTGACTTTTGGGGGAATCGACGACGGCGGAATGGGGTATTCTACCCATCTGCACTGCCCAGAGAGGGGGAAAAACCCGAGATTGGATGTGCCAAATGTCCCAATAACGCGTCAAAATATGATTTGGATCATGGGCAAGCGCGCGAATTCCTGCTATGCTCTGTTATGCATTGACATGTTGGAAATGCACGCGCTGGGCCACACGACCGTTGACAGCGAGCAAAGTCAAGAGACCGGTTTGAGCGGCCTGCGTGTGCTAGTCCGCCAAAGCGGCAAAATCCATCCCAAGCCGTGGAGGTGGATGCGTTGCCTGTGCGCCGCGCTCGAACCGGTCGAGAAAGTGGCAGCCTTCCCGCCACAAAGGTCTAGGCCATGGCCCTAGGCGCTACGCATCTAGACAGTTGTCAGTGTACACCCTCGTAAAGCCTCTCCACCCAACACATCGTTCTGGCGCATGCACCGTCTGGCTTGCGCACCCACTACGACGAGCGCCCCACCTTGGAGCGCCCGCAAGACAATTGGAAAAGGAGCTCCCGTCTATGAAACGCAGTTACCTCATTGTTGCGGTGCTGCTAGTGACGCTGGGTGTGCTGGTGGCCTGCGGACAGTCACCAAATCCCCCGGCGCCGGAGCCGGCTGCCACCCAGGTGCCATGTCCTGAGTGCCCGGCGTGTCCGGAGGCACCTGCCTGTCCAGAGCCACAAGCCTGTCCAGAAGCACCGACCTGTCCCGAGCCGGTAGTCGCCGTTGTTCCTTTCCAGGACGCGTGGGCCAATTCGCCCCACAACGACGCTACCTCCGAATCCTTTAGGCACTGGGACAGCGCCGACCCGGCGGTGATCCCGGCAGCCTGTGCCAAATGCCACAGCGAGCCCGGCTACCTCGACTTCCTGGGCGCTGATGGAACTACGGCCGGCGCAATGGATGCCGAGAACTACCCCACTGGCACCACAGTCACTTGTGCGACGTGCCACAACGATGTGACCGTTGCCAAGACCAGCGTGGTGTTCCCCTCCGGCGTCGAGCTGACCAACCTGGGCGATGAAGCGCGCTGCATGGAGTGCCACCAGGGCCGCGAGTCCATGGTCAGCGTCAACAAGGCCATCGATGACTTGGGCCTGACGGACAAACCGGATGAAGTCAGCGCTGACCTGGGCTTCCGCAACGTGCACTATTACGCTGCCGCGGCCACCCAGTACGGCGCGCAGGTTATGGGCGGGTATCAATACGCCGGCAAGTCGTACGATGTGAAGTTCGAACACGTACAGAACTTCGACACCTGCAGCACCTGCCACAACTCGCACACGCTGGAGATCAACCTGGAAGGTTGCCAGACCTGCCATACTGACGTCAAGAGCGTGGAGGACTTCAAGAAAGTTCGCATGCAGGGATCGGAGGCTGACTACGACGGCGACGGCAACGTCACCGAAGGCGTCATGGAGGAGATTGCGGGTCTGCAGGAGATCCTCTACGGCTCGATCCAGACCTACGCCAAGGACGTGGCCGGCGCGCCGATCGTCTACAGCTCGGCGGCCTATCCCTACTTCTTCAACGACACGAACGGCGATGGCCAGCCGGGGCAGGACGAAGCAGTGTTCCCCAACGCCTACAAGTCTTGGACGCCGCGTCTGCTGAGGGCCGCCTACAACTTCCAGGTCGCCAACAAGGATCCCGGCGAACATGCTCACAATGGGAAGTACATCATCCAACTGCTCTACGACTCCATTGACGACCTGAACCAGGCGCTGGCGCAGCCGGTGGACATGACGGCCATGCACCGCCTTGATCCGGGCCACTTTGCCGGCTCGGAAGAGGCCTTCCGCCATTGGGACGAAGAGGGCGAGGTTCCGGCCGGCTGTGTGAAGTGCCACCAAGCCGAGGGTCTGCCGGAGTTTGTCGCCAACGGCGCCAACGTGGCCAAGGCACCTTCGAACGGCTTCCTGTGCACCACCTGCCACACCGACTTCGAGGAATACGGCCGCTACCAGATCGACAGCGTCAAGTTCCCCAGCGGCGCAACGGTCAGCCTGGAGGAGAAGGACAACAACCTGTGCCTGAGCTGCCACCAGGGACGGGCGTCCACTGCGACCGTCAACACAGCCATCAAGGGCCTTGACCTAGACACCGTGCCTGAGAAGGCCCTGCGCTTTGCCAACATTCACTACTTCGCGGCAGGGGCCACGCTCTTCGGCAGCGAGGTTCAAGGAGCATACCAGTATCCAGACCTGGCTTACTCAGGCAAGTTCAACCATGCGCCTGGGTTTGCTACCTGCACCAGCTGCCATGCGACCCACGAGCTCGAGGTGAAGACCGAAGCCTGCTTCACTTGCCATGCGGGCGCCAAGACGGTACAGGACATCCGCGGGCCCTTGTCCACCACTGACTACGACGGCGATGGCGATACCACCGAGGGTATTGCCGGCGAGGTGCAGACCTACAGCGACAAGCTGTATGCTGCGATCCAAGACTACGCCGCCACCGTGATCGGCAAGCCCATCGTCTACAATCCGGCCGCCTATCCCTACTTCTTCGAGGACACAGACGGGAACGGCGAGATCAACGAGGGGGAGGGCGCCTACACCGCCTGGACGCCGCGCCTGCTCCAGGCTGCCTACAACTACCAGTATGTGCAGAAGGATCCAGGCGCCTTTGTCCACAATGCCAAGTACGTCATTCAGTTCCTGTATGACGGCCTGAGCAGCCTCGGCCAGAAGGTCAAGGTTGACATGACCGGCCTAGTACGGCCAGAAGCATCTACCGAGTAGTCCTCCGCTGTCAGGTGGGGCTGCCACACTGAATCAAAGAGACCAGGCGCCACATATGCCTGGTCTCTTGCTTCTTTGCCACTCAGTGAGCGGTCGCCGGTTCAGGACGGTCGATCACAGCTCAATCTGCGCCACCGACTCCAGAATGTGCGTCGGCTGATAGGGGAAGCGATAGACATCCTCGCGCCGGGTGACTCCCGTCAACACCAGAATGGTCTCCATACCGGCCTGCACTCCACCGATGATATCCGTGTCCATGCGGTCGCCGACCATGATGGTATCCTCGGAGTGTACATCCAGGTAGTTCAGCGCTGTGCGCATCATCAAAGGGTTCGGTTTGCCGACGAAAAAGGGGCTGAAGCCGCTGGCTTTCTCGATCAACGCTGCCATGGCGCCGCAGGCCGGCACCAAGCCGCCCTCGCCGGGGCCGGATGGGTCGGGGTTGGTGGCGATGAAATGAGCGCCGCCGGCCACCAGCCGAATCGCCTTGGTGATCGCTTCCAGGTTGTACGAGTGGGTTTCGCCCAAGACCACGTAGTCCGGGTCGATGTCGGTGATGACGTAGCCGACCTCGTGCAGGGCCCAGGTCAGACCGCTTTCCCCGATGACGAAGGCCGTGCCTTTCGGTTTCTGCGCGTGCAAGAAACGCGCCGTCGCCATCGCCGATGTGAAAATGCGCTCCGCCGGAATGTTCAGCCCGAGGGACTGCAGACGATGGGTCAGGTCGCCCGGCGCGTACAAGGGATTGTTGGTCAGCACCAAGTACTCGATCGCTGCCGCCTGCAGACGTTCGATGAACCGGTCGGCGCCAGGAATCAGCGTCCGGCCGCTCACCAACACGCCATCCATGTCGATCAGGTAGTTCTTGCGGGGGGTCATGGTGGTTTGTCTCATTCGTAGCGGTAATTACCAGCCCATCGTGCCTGGCTCGCCCTTGAAGGGGCCGACGATGGCGCTGGTGATCCAACCGCCGTAGAAGTTGCCCGGCTGCGGGCGGACCAGTTCATCGTCCACATAGCAGGCATCCATGAGTTGGGCGTAGAAGGCTACATAGTTCTGAATGGCGCGGAAAGGGGGGGTGGGCTCAGGATAGTACCAGGCAGCGTTAAGCGCAACCCGCTCCCCAACGATCACCGTGTAGTAGCCAGCCTGCCCTTTCCATTCGCAAAAGCTGATGCGTGGCACAGGGACAAGGTGTTCCATCTTGATGTCATCGGGTGGGATGTAATAGACCGGCGGATGGCTGGTCTCCAAAACGCGCTTGGCCCGGCGCGTATCGACAATCGTCACGCCGCCGAAAACGACGCAGATGTGTTTAGTTGTGTCCTCCAGCCGCGGCGGTCGTGGATAGTCCCAAACGGACTCCTGACCAGGGCCTGGCTCGATACGATATGGTTTCATCAATCGTCACTCCAAACCTCGCTAAGATGTGACTGGCCCAGCTTACCACGCCGGCGTCAGTTTTTGTCCGGCAGGTGTGTCTTGCACCCGCCAGCCCAGCGCTTCGATCTGGCCGCGCAGGGCATCGGCTGCCGCCCAATCGCGCCGCTCGCGTGCTTGCTGGCGTTGCGCTGCCAAGGCTTGCACCTCGGCTGCCGGCTCAGGCGCAGAAGGCAGCCGGCTGGCGCGCCAGACCGCGAGCGCCTCACCCCACACATCAGGTGGGATATCAGCCTCTGGGCTAGGCAGGCGTAGATCGCCCAGCAGGGTGAGGCTGAAACTGTTGTTGTGACGCACGGTTGTCGCTGTCCCATGGCGCAGGACAGTCACACCGCCGCGCCCCATCACGCGGCCTTTGCCTGCTGCCAGGTCGATGATGAGCGCCGTGTGCTCGTCAATACCGACCACAACGGTTTCCGGGGGAAGCACTGCGGCCAAGGGCTCAAAGCGCTCTCGTCCCATAAAACAGTGGCCGGTGTCGAGCTCGCTGCCGCCATCGTTGTTGTTCCAGTGGGGGATGAACACCAAGTTCAGACCGTAGGGCGCAAAGAAATCAAGGCCGGCCTGCCAGTGTGGGTCTTGCCCAACTTTGTAGATCTCATAGACCGGCAAGGCCCAGCGGCTGGCGGCGATGGTTGCAGCGCTGGCCAGCACCAACGCTGCTCCCAACCGGTGACGCGCTACCACCGTATGCCAAACCGCGCTGTCGCGCAGCTGGCGTGCCGCATACGTCGGACTGCCCGGCCCTAAAAAGATCACATTGTGGTCTAGCACCGATCGCGCAAGCAACGGGTCATCTGGGCTGAAAGGCGTGCCTCGCTTGCGCGCAGGCACAATGGTCACCTGTGGCTTGTAGTTCTGCAAACGCTTGTTGAGAAAGTCGCCGATACGACCGGCGACCTGCGCCGAGTTCAGCTCGAAGCCAGCCGGCGTCTCCAGAATTGCCACGCGCAGCGGCTGGGCCACGCGCCGCAGCACCCAATCGAAAACTTTCTGACCGCTGGTCGAAGTCTCGCCAGACCCAAACAAGACAACTAGGCCTGCGGCAAAGCTGCCAGTGCTCAGCGCGTCATCGCCTGTCAACAGATCTGCGTCCAAGTTGCCGGCCCTCGTTAGGTCTGAGCCCACCACCACGGTTGCGCGGCCTCAGGCCAGGTGAGCGCTAGCCTCATCGAGGCGCACTACCTCGTCTGCCGTCAAACGCCACCCCAAGGCGCCGGCATTGTCCAGCGCCTGGCGCGCGTTCTTGGCGCCGGGAATAGGCACAGCGCCCTTGCAGATGACCCAGTTCAAAGCCACCTGACCGGCAGTCCGTCCCTGTTCCTGGCCAATCTCCTGCAAGAGGCGCGTCAGCGGCTGGATCTGGGCCAACTTGTCGCGCCGATACAGATAGCGGCGCATGCCAGAAGGTGGACTCTCCGGCGTGTACTTGCCCGTCAGCAATCCCTTGCCCAGAGGGCTGTAGGCGATCAAGGTGATTTCCAACTCATGGCACAGATCGAGCAGCCCGGAGGTCTCGACCTTGCGGTTGACCAAGCTGTACATGACCTGGTTGGAAGCCAAGGGGATGTTGCGCCGCGCCAGCGCGTTGAACGCAACCTCCATCTGTTTGGCGCTGTAGTTGGAGACGCCGACAGCCCGCACCAAGCCGGCCTCGACGGCGTCTGCCATGGCATCCATCCACGTCTCGATGGACACGGGGGGAAACGGCCAGTGCATCTGATACAAGTCGACCGTCTGCAGGCCCAGACGCTGCAAGCTGTTGCGCAGCGCCCGTAACAGCTCGCCCTTGGTCAACCGCCAGGGAAAGGGCATGAACTTGGTGGCAATGACCACCGGCCAGCCAGAGCGGCGCCGAAACTGCCCCAACAGAGCCTCAGACCGGCCCTGGCCGTAGCTTTCGGCGGTGTCGAAGAAGTTGACACCATACGCCAGACTGGCCTGATAGGCGGCCTCGAGATCGGCATCGGTGAAGCCCCCCTTTCCGTAGTCCCACACCAGACGATCACCCCACGCCCAGGTGCCGATGCCCAGCGGGCTGATCTGAATGTCAGTTGGGCCAAGCGTAATGCGCTCGGCGGTAGAGATTTGATCCATTCTTGAAAACCTTGCAGCCGGTTTGACCGGCGATCAGGAGGCGCTCAACTGCCAGAAGCGCTCCCACGTGCGCTGCGCCACTTGGCGGCTCTGTGCTGCAATGGCCTCCTCGTCCAAGGTGAGCAAACGCCGATCCTGCATCAACCATCGTCCCGCCACCATGGTGTGAGTGACATGGCTGCCGCTTACGCCGAAGAGGATGTGCCAGGGCAGGTTGTCAGCGGTCAAAGGCGTGATGGGGTAATAGTCCAGCAAGATCAGGTCTGCGGCGGCGCCGGGGCTGATCTCGCCCAAGGGCTGCGGGAAGAACTGCCGCGCCAGCGCCGCGTTATGGCGGTAAGCCATGTCGATCACCTGATTGCCCGTGGCGAGGCGGGGATCGCTGCGCCACACCTTGTGCAACAGATAGGCCGTCTTCATCTCGGTGAACATGTCGTTGGAAAAGCCGTCGTTGCCCAGCAGAATCGGCATGCCACCGCGCAACATGGCCGGCACGTCGGCGACTCCCACGGCGTTGTTCATGTTGCTGCGCGGTTGATGGGTGACCCATGTGTTCGTCTCGCGCAAGGTTGCCATTTCCCAGGCGTCGATGGCCGTCACGTGGGCAACGATCGTGCGCGGGCCGAGGATGCCCCGGCTCGCCAGGCGGTCGATGGTGCGCAAGCCATACTTGGCCAGGCTGTCCTCTTGATCGGCCGGGCCCTCGGCCGCATGGATGTGGAACCCCACGTCGCCCAGCGCCTCGGCCTCGGCCACACACTGCGCTAGGGTCTCGTCGCTCAAGCTGAGCGAGGCGTGCAGGCCGAAGGTGGCGGCGAGCAGCTCTGCCGAGCCTTGGCCGGGGCGATTAGCCGTCTCAGCGCGACGTTCGCGCTGACGCTTGATGAAGCGCACGTTTTCGTTGATGCCAGCGCGTGCGCCCGCCGGCCCGTTGCGATCGGTGACCTCGTAACACAGACAGGCGCGCAGGCCGGCCGCCTCCACGGCCCCGGCGATGACGTCTAGGCTGCCGTCGATATGCTCCGGGCTGGCGTGATGGTCCACCAGAGTCGTCGTGCCGTGGCGGATGGCGTCCACCAGGCAAACCAGCGTGCTGAACAACACACCGTCATCGTCCAGGGCACGATCGAGGGTCCACCACAGCCGGCGCAGGATCTCGGGAAAATCCTTGGGCGCAGGGCCGGGGATATAGAGACCACGGGCAAACGCGCCGTAAAAATGGGTGTGGGCGCAGATGTTGCCGGGCATCAGCAGCTTGCCGTGTGCGTCGAGGGTAGCAGCCGCCGGGTGCTGCGCCAACAGATCGGCGCTGGGACCGATCGCTGCCACCTGGGCGCCCTGGATCAAGACCGCGCCGTCTGCAATCACCTGATTGGCCGCGCCGAAGGTGCACACCGTAGCGTTGTGAATGATCAAACCACTTTGAGACATGGCCTTCTCCTGCAATGGTAGGGGCGGACAAACGTCGCTGCATTGTACCACAAAGTGAGCCATCTTCTGCTATTCCGCTAGGTGCCGGGCGCTTGAACCCGCGCCTGTCGACCTGGCTGCGGAGCCGACTCACACCGGCACATCGAGCGCAAGTGCCCGCCACCTTTGGCTGAGCAGTTGCACGCTTTCTTGCTTGCGCCGTGTTCCCATGCTAAAATCTCGACGACGTTGTTCGACAACCGGGCCAATGCTCAAGTGGCATGGCTAACAGTCGATTGCGTCCAGGAGGCTTCCGTGAAAAAATCTAGAACCGTTTTGCAAGCTAAGCGTTTGGGCATTCATAGCTGCCATCAAAGCACCTCGCTCGTAACAGCGATCCGCCTCATGGTCGAAGAGGAGGTCGGTAGCTTGGTCGCAACAGATGACCAGGGCTACCTGACCGGCGTCATCAATCGCGCTGACATCCTACGCGTCTACTTAGCGCGCGATGATTGGGCAGCGCAGCAGGTCAAGGACCACATGCAGACCGACGTACCCCTCGCGAGACCCGACTCGCTGTTGCTGCACGCAGCTAACAAAATCCTCACCCACCCGTTGGGCCAGGTAGTGGTGGTGCTGAGCGACGGGGACAAACACCGCCCCGTGGCGATGTTGACCGACAGCGACCTCGCCTATCACTTGGTCAAGGGCGGCTGAAACAGCGCAGCTATGAACTTACCCCAACTTGTCAGTCGCAACGGCCATCTGATCCAGCCTGCCGCAGCTACGATCTCGATTTTCAACCCGGTTATCTACGGCGCTTTTGGCGTCTACGAGTCTATCCAGCTTTGCCAAGGGGCAATTTTTCGGTTAGACGATCATCTGGCGCGGTTGCAGGAGTCGGCAGACGCCATCGATCTGCCGCTGCCTGCTGACCTGGCGACCATTGCTCGCTGGACGCACGAAATCGTTGCGGCCAACGGCTGCCAGGATGCGCTGTTGCGCCTCTTTGCTCTCGGGCCCAGTCCTGACGATGGGCCGGAAGTCTTCATCTGGCCTGAAGCGCCGCGCTCCTTCCCCACTGCCTTCTTTGAACAAGGCGTAGGCGCCGTGACCTATCACGGTGAGCGTGCGCTGCCCAACGCCAAGTCGCTGAACACCCTGGTGAATCATATGGCTCGAATGCGCGCCCTGGCGGCAGGCGAACATGAGGGCCTGCTGGTCAATCGGCACGATTGTGTGACCGAGGGCTCCTCGAGCAACCTGTTCGTGGTGCGCAACGGAACGCTGCTGACGGCGCCGGCCGCGGACGTGCTTGCCGGCGTGACCGAGCAAGAGGTGCTGAAGCTGGCCGACCGCTTGCAAATCCCTGTGGTGCGCCAACCGCTGCCCCTGGCCGAGCGCCACCTGTGGGAGGAGGCTTTTCTCACGAGCACCAGCCGGCATGTGCTGCCCCTCGTGCGCATCAACGGCCGCCCCATCGGCGCGGGTCGGCCTGGGCCGATGACGCGGCGCCTGCGCGAGGCGTTCGAGGCGCACTTCGCCGCCGAGATCGCTGCCTACAAGTCGCTGGTCCCCACAATCGCGTCGTAAATGCTCGTCAGCTCTTCTTCCGAGTAGAAGTGGATCACGATGCGGCCGCCGCGGCGGCTGCGAAAGAGACTGACCTTAGTGCCCAGCGCCTCGCGCAGCCGGCTTTCGATCGCCCGCGACTCGGCGCTGACCTCTTCCTCGGCCGCGCCTTTGTCCTCTTCCGCGCCCTCGCTTGCCTCGCGCACGAGCCGGCGCACCAACTCTTCGGTCTGGCGCACGCTCAACTCCCGCTCGATGACCACCTGCAAGGCTTGCTCGATGAGCTCGTCGCTGGGCAAGCCGAGCAGGGCGCGAGCATGGCCCTCGCGAATCTGGCCGGCAATGATGGCCTCTTTGGCTTTGATGGGCAGGCGCAGCAGGCGCATGGCATTCGTAATGGCCACGCGGCTCTTGCCCACGCGCGCCGCCACCACGTCCTGTGTCAAGCCAAACTCGTCCACCAACGCCTGATACGCAGCCGCCTCCTCCAGCGGGTTGAGGTCTGCACGCTGCACGTTCTCCACGAGCGCCAGCTCCAACATCCCCTGCGGTGTGACTTCTTTGACAATGGCCGGAACGCTGGACAAGCCGGCCAGCCGCGCTGCGCGCCAGCGGCGTTCACCCGCCACCAGGTAATAGGGCACGGCGCTCCCCGGCGGCGCCAGGGTCAACACCAACGGCTGAATCAAGCCGTGGGTGCGGATGGACTCGGCGAGGTCGGCCAACGCCTGCGGATCCATAGCGTCGCGCGGCTGGCGCGGGTTAGGGCTGATCTGGTCGACCGAAACCTCGTTGACGCCGGGGGACGGTAGGCCAACCGCCGGAGCCGACTCGGTCTGCGGAATCAGGGCACCCAGGCCACGCCCCAGGCCGGTGCGCTTAGTCATGACATCCTCCTGAGCATCCCATCCTCCCGCGCCAGCAGCTCCCGCGTTAACGCTTCGTAGGCCAGAGCGCCGGGCGAGCCAGGGGCGTAGACCGTGATCGGCTCGCCGTAGCTGGGGGCCTCGCTCAAGCGCACGCTGCGCGGGATGATGCTGCGGAAGGTCTCCTGCGGAAAGTGCTGGCGCACGTCGGCCACCACCTGCTGCGACAAGTTCGTTCGCGCGTCGAACATCGTCAACACCAAACCGGCGATGCGCAGGGTTGGGTTGAGGTTCTCCTGCACCAACTTGATGGTGTGGGTCAACCGGCCCAATCCCTCCAGCGGCAGGTACTCGCACTGGATGGGGATGATCACCCCGCTTTCGGCCGCGGTCAGCGCGTTCACGGTCAACAAGCTCAAGCTAGGGGGGCAATCCAGCAGCACGTGATCGTAGGCGGCCACAACCGGCTGCAAAGCGCGCTTCAGCAGGTGTTCACGCGCCAACATGCTCACCATCTCCACCTCGGCGCCCGCCAGGCTAGGCGCAGCGGGCGCCAGCGTCAGGTTGGCCACCTGGGTGGGCACGATGATCTGCTGCAAGGGCACGCGGTCGATCAGTGCATCGTAGAGCGTCAGGGGAAGATCGTGTGGGATGATGCCCAGGCTGCTGGTGGCGTTGGCCTGCGGATCGCAGTCCACCAGCAAGACGCCCTTGCCGCTGGCGGCCAGGCAGGCCGCCACGTTGACTGCCGTGGTTGTCTTGCCGACGCCACCTTTCTGGTTGGCGAACGCATAAATGCGGGTCATGGCCGGGCTTACATCCTCCACCCGTGCTCAGCAAGGTAGGCTTCCACCTGTTGGCGCGTCGGCGTGGCGCTATAGCTGACGCCCTCGACGGCAAACGAGGCTGCGACGTTGGCAAAGCGCGCAGCTTCGATCGGATCGCGCGTCTCGGCGTAGCGGATCAAGAAAGCCGCAGTGAAGGTGTCGCCGGCGCCGGTGGGGTCGATCTCCAGCGCGCGCCGGGTGCGCACGTGCGTGATGCGACCGTTGTGATAAACATCGCACCCATGCATACCGCGTGTCAACACGAGCACTTTGACCGCTTCGGCGTAACATTGGGCGACCGTGAGGTCATGCCCGATGTCCTCCGTGCTCATCACCAACACATCGGCCAGCCGCAGAACGTCATCGGAGCAACTCAACGGCTTGTGGTAGACGCGGCCATTTTCGTCCCAGTAGCGCATCCAGCCCTGCGGTACGATCCCCAACAGCGCGTCCGGGAAGAGTCCGGCCACGCGCGGTTCAAGTTCCCGCGCCAACGGCCCCAGCAGCACAATCGGGGGATTGTTCTCGTGCAGATGTCTGGGGATGTCTTCGACGCCGATCGGATCGGCCACCGCGTGCACGATCTGCGTGCGGCCATCCTCCGTGTAGATGTTCTCGAAGGTCAGCGTATGCGCCGAGGGCAGCGCGTAGAGCTCAACGTCTTTGTAAATCTCGGGCAACACGATGTCGGAGCCCATGCGGGTCACCACACCTGGGTGCAGGCCCAGGCGTAGCGCCGTGACAGAGGCATACGTCACCGTGCCACCCACCGCATAGCCGCCTGCGATCAAGTCTTTTGTGATGTTGCCAATGGTCAGAAAATCCATGCTCGTATTCTAACACAGGGCTACGCGGCGGTCAAAGCGCGTTTGCCAGATGGCATGAGTTGCACCAGCACAGCAACGCAGCGATTTTCTTTGGCTGCAATTTGTGGTATGATGCCGCCCGTATGAATGTGGAAAAGACATCTAGTCCTTCATCCCCCTCTCCCTCGAACGCCGGTCGGCCGGGTTGGGATGCCCTCCTGCTGGCCGTGCTGCTCATTGCTCGCCTGCGCATCAACACCCTGGCCGAGGCGACTCTCTTCCAGCATTTCGAGAACGTCACGCGCCACTCCTGGCTGGGTCGGCTACTGAGCGACCAGACAGAGGCGGCCTTTGGGCCGTGGTTCGGCGACCCGATCGCGCTGCTGCTCACCGCGTTGAGCCTGGCCGCGCTGGTGATCTATCTCGTCATCGACCTAATCGCCGCCGACCGCAGATCCCCCAGCGACGACGGCCGGTGGGCCTTTCGCGTCAAGCTGGCGCTGGTGTGGACCATCATTGCGCTGACCGTGTTGGCGCCGACCGTCAAGCTCGCCCTGCTGCGCCACGAAAACTTGCCGCACAGCTACAGCCACGACGGCGGCGTGATCCAGACCGAAGCGGCCGTCGATTTCTTCCTCAGCGCACGCAACCCCTATGTCGAGGACTACCGCAATACGCCCATGGCCGACTGGGGCCTGCCCGAGTTCCGCACAGCCCTCGACCACTATCCCTACCTGCCGTGGACGTTCGTCTTCGCTGCCCCGTTCAAATGGCTCAGCGAGCGACTGCTGGGCTGGTACGACCAACGCTTCGTCTACCTGCTGGTGTTCATCGTGGGACTGATCCTGGCTGCGCGCCTGGCGCCGGCTGAACGGCTGCGCTGGCGGCTTGGGCTCCTGATGTTGCTGGGCCTCAATCCCATCATGGGCCTCGACTTGATCTTCGGCCAGAACGACCTGTTTGTCTGGACCTGGATCGTGCTGGCGCTGTGGCTGCTCATGCGCCAGACAAGCCGCGCCTGGGCTCGGTCGCAGACTGACCACAGCGACCAGGCCACCGGCCGCCTGCCGTCTACCGCCTTCTACCTCTCCGCTCTCGTCTTCGGCCTGGCCTGTGCCAGCAAGCCCACCGCCTGGTTTATGGCGCCGTTCTTCGCCCTGCTCTTGGTGTACGATCAAGGGCGCGGCTGGCGCGATCTTCCGCGCGCCCTGCCGACATTGCTGCGTCGCGGCTGGCCGGCGCTGGCTGCCTTCGCCCTCCTGGTGATCCCCTACCTCGTCTGGGACGCCAACGCCTTCGTCGACGACGTTTGGCGTTGGGCCGCGGGCACGGCCGAGACCCACTATCAGATCTGGGGCTGGGGCGCCAGCAACTTTGTGCTGGCTTTCGGCGGGCTCTCCAGTCGCTTCGACTATTGGCCCTTCTGGCTGCCAGAGCTGATCGTCAGCGTCCCCCTGCTGCTCTGGCTAGGCTGGCGCCAAGCCCGCTACAACCGCATCGGCGCCGCTTGTTGGCATTACGCCTTGTTCCTGCTGGCCTTCCTCTACGTCTCCCGCTTCCTCAACGAGAACTACCTAGGCTACATCGTAGCTTTCCTGGTTCTCGGATATGTCACGTGGTACGCGCCGGAACACGCCCAATGAGCACCTCTGACACCGCTCAACAACCGTCGCTGCCCCTGGAAACACCCGTGAGCGTAGTGCTGGCCTCGCAATCGCCGCGCCGGCAAGAGCTGCTGGCAGCGCTGGGGGTGCCGTTCGCGGTCGCCATCTCCGCAGTTGACGAAACGGCTTGGCCGGACGAAGCCCCGGCCGACCTGGCGCTTCGTCTGGCGCGCAGCAAAGCGCGATCGGTGGCGGCGCGCTTCCCCGAGCAGATCGTGCTAGGCGCTGACACAATCGTCGTGCTGGACGGCGTGGTGCTCGGCAAGCCGGCCGACGCAGCCGAGGCCACGGCCATGTTGCGCCGCCTGCGCGGCCAGCCTCATCTGGTGATGAGCGCCGTCTGTGCACTGCGCCAAGGCGATGGGGCGGAGGTCACGGCGCTGAACATCTCACGCGTCTGGATGCGCAACTACAGCGATGAGGAGATCGCCGCCTACGTTGCGAGCGGCGATCCCCTAGACAAAGCGGGGGCCTACGCCATCCAAAGTGCCACCTTTGCGCCCGTAGCGCGCGTGGAGGGCTGCTTCAGCAGCGTGATGGGCTTCCCCTTGGCCGACGTGGCGCAGGTGTTGGCTGCACTCGGTGCGCCGCCGGTTGGCAATGTCGTAGCCGCATGCCGACCGCACGCCGGCCGCTGCTGCCAAGAGCGGTAGGCCCTCAGCGAGTGCTACAGGCGGAGATCGCCCAGATCAAGACTTCTGTGGTGTAGAGAAACGTCACCCGTCCGTTTTCCTGATAGGTGTCGAATATGGCTTCCAGCTCGGCCAACATCGGCTCGTAGCGCGGGTGGCCGGGCAGCGGCACATAGGAGGACGACAACAGCCGGCCGCGCAGGCCGACGAAGTCGAAGTCCTGCCGGTTGGCGAAGGTCGCCCGTCGCGGCGCCGCGCCGAAAAAGCGCGTGAGCTCCGCCGGCCCGTAGCGGCGGTGGTCCACAGCGGTGTAGTCGGTGCCGTATGTCCGCAACAGCCGCTCGTAGGCCGCCAGAAAAGGCACGCTGTCATCGCTGAGGCGTTCGTTCCACACCAGGATCACCCACCCCTGCGGCCGAAGGATACGACGAAACTCAGCCAAAGCCGCTGGCGCATCGAACCAGTGAAAGGCCTGGCCGGCCGTGACGAAATCGACGCTGGCTTCGGGCAGCGTTGTCGCCTCGGCCGCAGCGGCGACGCTGACAAAGCGCGGGTAAGCGGCCAAGAACGCCTCGCCGGCGGCGCGCATCTCCGGATTGGGTTCGACGCCAAACACTGTGTTGCCGTTCTCCAGGAATAGACGGGCCAGCAACCCCGTGCCGGAGCCGATATCGGCGATGATCGACTGTGGCGTCAAGCCGCACTCGCTCGCCAACAGGGGAAGGATTGCCGCCGGATAACCAGGACGATACTTGACGTAGTTCTCTACGCGCTGCGAAAAACGCTGTTTCGGGTCTTGCATGTTGCGGCTGCCTCCGCAGCCATGGGCGCTTGCGCTTCGCTCGGGATGCCGGGGACTTGGCTCTCGGCTTGCACCGGTGTCTGCGCTACCGCCTCCGGTCGCCCATCTGTCGCACGTCCCCGGCGCTTGCGTGGTTACGTGCCCATCCTGGCCAGCAGTATACCTGGTCCATCCATACGACGCAAAGGCTGGCTGACGCCTCAGCGCCAACCACGGCGACGAAACTCTTTCCCCCGGCGCCGTTGCCAGAACGGCAGTGGCAACGTCTTCGTTATCGGAGGTGTTCACATGAACGCAGACACTTTGCAAGGCAACCAATGGCTGTTTGCCGGACAGCTCGTGTTGGCAGCGTTCTTGGGCGGGCTGATCGGCCTGGAGCGCGAGCGGGGCCACCGTCCGGCCGGCCTGCGCACGTTCATGCTGGTCAGCGTGGGCTCGGCGCTGTTTACGATCCTCTCGATCTATGCCTTCCCGTCGCCGACCGGTATGCGTGACACGGCGCGCGTCGCTGCGCAGATTGTGGCCGGCATCGGCTTCTTGGGCGCAGGCACGGTGTGGCGGGCGCAGAATGCCGTCAAGGGCCTGACCACTGCGGCCGGCCTGTGGGTGGCGGCCGCGATCGGTATGGCGGTCGGCGCTGGCTTTAGCCTGTTGGCAACCGCTGCCACCATCCTGGTCTTGATTATTCTGACCCTCTTGTTGCGCTTTGAAACCATGATATTGCGCCGCGATGAACAGGAGCGGCTCGCCGCACAAGCCGGCAAGGCCGACGACTTTCGCGATACAGAAAGCCCTTGATGCCAATCCTCACCAAACGCCATCAACACGCCAGCAAACGCATGGCCTGGCGAGCCGTCTGCGCGCTCGCCGCTGTATTCCTGCCGCTGGGTCTGCACGCCTCCACTGCCGCCGAACCGCGCGCGCCCTGGCCCGTGGTTACCCTGGCCAAACAGGTCGACAAGTCATGGGTTCAGCCGGCCGCGCAGGTCACCTACACGATCACGCTCACCAACGCCGGCGACATCGCCGCCACCGATGTGACCGTCACCGACCTGCTGCCGGCCGGCTTCAGCTACGTGCGCGGGTCAACGCAGATTCGCAGCAACGACGCGCTGATCAGCACGGCCGACCCCACCAGCGATGGGCGCAACCTGCGCTGGGGCGCGTTGACCGTGCCGGCGCGCCGCGGCGCTTCCTTCTACGGCATCAACACCTTCGTGCAGGAGCGCTGCGAGATCGACTACATCGCCTGGCAGCTCGACCGCGCGCGGGAGCTGGCCGGTTCAGACGGGTGGGTCAAACAGCTTTTCTACAACATCAC
The DNA here is from genome assembly GCA_034432445.1 of Anaerolineales bacterium. Classification (GTDB taxonomy): domain Bacteria; phylum Chloroflexota; class Anaerolineae; order JAAEKA01; family JAAEKA01; genus JANWYQ01. Next base: position 7,671 of record DAOUBX010000172.1, on the reverse strand, counting down.
GCCCAGCACGCAACGCGCACCAGAGTGTTGGCAGAGCTTCGTCAACGGCGCCTACGACCGCGGGCTCAAGCCTGTGTTGCGGCTGCAAGGGCCACGCGCAGGCGATGTCTGGCAGAAGCCGCCGGCCGATGCGCCGGGCAACTACGCCGGCATCGCCCAGGCCTACCGACGGGTAGTGGAGAGCCTGCCCCGCCGCAACGGCCACCAGCTTTACATCCAGATCTGGAACGAGCCTAACCTCAACGTGGAGTGGAGCGGAGCTGTCAACGCCGTGGAGTACGGCCAGTTCCTGACGCAGACAGCCGCCGCCATTCGCGATATCGGCGACAGCCGGATCGTGTTGCTCAATGGCCCGCTTGCGCCCGGCGGCAACATCGCGCCGGCTGACTTCATCAATCGCATGGTCAGCAACGTGCCCGGCAGCCTGTGGGCCTTCGACCTGTGGGCCGCCCACCCCTACCCTGGCAACCACCCGCCTGAATACAACGTGCACAACGGCACGGCTGCCTACCCCACCATGACCATCGACAGCTACCTGGCCCAGCTTGAGCGCCTGGCCAGCTGGGGCCGGCCACACCTCAAGGTGTTGTTGAGTGAGACGGGCTACGACCTGGGCAACACAACCTTCGCATGGGAGGGCTATCCCAGCATCAACGAGACGAATCGCGCCGACTACATGCTGCGCGCCTACCGCGACTATTGGCAGGGCTGGGCCGAAGTGATCGGCGTGACGCCTTACGAGCTGCTGGACCCGCAGGGTACATGGGGCGTGTGGGACTGGCTGCGCCTCGACGGCACCCACCGACCACAGTACGATGCTGTGCGCGATCTGGACAAGTCCTATCCTTACCAGCCCAGCGTGCTGCGCATCACGTTCCGCGCCACAGTAGCCAGCGCTGCAGGCACCTACTACAACAGCGTCAGCGCTGCCGCCGGCAACACCACCATTGCGCCGCTGAACGACGTGGCGCCGGTGACGGTCAACGCGCCCACGGCCACGCCCACGCGCACCCCTACCCGCACACCCACGGCGCCGCCTACCCCAACGCACACAGCAACGCCCACGCCCACCAACACGCCTACGCCAACTCCGACCGTTTCGCCCACGCCAACCGATACGCTCGTTGTGACGGCGACAGCCACGTCGACGCCAACCCCCAGTCCGACGTCGGAGATCACCAGCACAGAAACGCCGACGGCACCCGTCACCAGCACGCCGGCAACGGCCACGCCGATGCCCACACCCACCGCTACCAGCGAGCCGCCCACGCCTACCCCCTCGGCGACGTGGACGCCAACCCATTCGCCCACGGCAACCCCCACCTCCACACCAACTCACACCCTGCTGCCCACCGCCACCCCAACGCCGGTGTTGCTCCCCGTGGCCACCGTGCGCGTCGGCCAGCAGCCGCATGGCGTGGCCGTGGATCCGATGCGCCGCCTGGTCTATGTGGCCAACCACGCCGGCGGCGGCCTGGCAGTTCTGGATGGGCTCACCAATCAGGTGTCGGCCGTGTTGCCTCTGGCCGGCAGCGCGGGCGCCAACGGGGTCGCCTTCGACCCGGTGAGCCGACGGGTGTACGTGGCCCATGGCTTGACCAACGACTTGGTTGGCCGGCCCGAGTGGCACAGCGTGGGACCGGTGCACGTCACTACGACCGGCGCCAACCCGTGGGGGGTGGCCGTGGCGCCAACCACGGGCCGACTGCTCGTGGCCAATCAAAACGGCAACTCGCTGTCGTTGATCGATGGTCCCGGCGGGCAGACTCTGGCTACGCTGGCCACAGGCAGCCAGCCGAGTTTCGTTGTGCATGCTGTCGACCAGCAACGTTTCTTCGTCACGCTGAGCGGCGACAACCAGGCTGCGGCGGTCGACGATGCTACAGGCGCCGTGGTGGCTGCGTATCCCGTTGGCGGCGCGCCTTACGGCATTGCGTACGATCCCGCTCGCGGCCGGCTCTACACGGCCGATCGCGGCAGCCGTACCATCACCGTGTTAGACGCCGCCACCGGCCAGCGCGTCAACCAGATCCCGCTGGATTGCACCCCTTATCAGGTGGCCGCCAACCCCAACACCGGGCGCTTCTTCGTCACCTGCGCCGACGAACGGCAGTTGCACGTCTTCGACGGCGACACGCATGTGTGGCTGGCCTGGCTGCCGGTGGGCGCCGGCGCAACCGAAGGCATCGCGGTCGACGTCGCTGCCAACCGGTTGTACGTAAGCAACGCCGGCGATGGCACGGTGAGCGTTTTCCAGGAAGTGGGCGCGGTGACAGAACCTACACCTGCGCCCACACCGACCGCCACGCCGACTGCGCCGCCCACTGCCACGCCCACCAGCACGCCAACCGCCACGGACACGCCAACTCCCACCATCACACCCACACCCACCGTCACACCCACACCCTGCCCGCCCGACAGCTACGAGCCTGACGACAGTGCAGCGCAAGCGCGGCCGGACGCGGGGGTGGGTGACGTGACCTGGCGCGCCTTTCACAACTGGGATGACCAAGACTGGGTGCGCTTGACGGCCTATCGCGGTCGCGCTTACCTCATCGAAACGACAGGAGCAGCGCCGGGCGGCCGGCCACGCCTGACCTTGCTCGGCACCAACGGCGTTGATCTGCTGGCCACGGGCCAGGCGGACGCCGCCAGCCCGAATGACCGGTTGGTGTGGGTGGCGCCCTGGTCGGCGCGCGTGCATGTGGCTGTGCGCCAGACGGCTGACAGCTTTCGTTGCCTGGACAGCAGCTACGGCTTGCGCATTCAAACTCTGAAGCGCGCGGTGTGGCTGCCGTTGGTGGAAGCACCGAGCCGAGCCGTCAGCATCGCCCGGGAGCCCGGCAACGAGCAGGGGTCCGAGCCTGGCGCAGCGGCCGGCGAGGGACAAACGGCGGCGGCGGCCGACGGCCAAAGCCATAGCCTGGCTGTACACGAAGGACGCGGCCTGTGGGCAGAGGCAACGGCTGGCCGTTTGCTGGTGCGCTCGACGACTACACAGGCCGTGGCAGCCACGTACGCGTTTCAGGGCCAGCCACAGGGCCTGGTGTTTGCACCGGACGGCTCGGCGCTTTACCTGGCGACGCGGCTGCCGGGCCGGGTGTTGCGGTTCGATCTCGACGCCGAGGCCGGCCAGCAACCGGTGTCCAGCCCTCCCCTGGCAGGGCCAGGTGGGCTGGCTTGGGCAAGCGACCGCCTGTGGGTGGCCGACACATGGGCCGATGCGGTGCTGGCGCTCGATCCGGCAACGCTGTCGGTTGTTCAGCGCCAGGCGGTGCCAGGCGGGCCGTACGCGTTGGCGGTCCATCCCGCCACCAACAGCCTGTTTGTGGGCCTGACCAGCGCCGGCCGGGTGGCCGTGCTCGATGCAACCACCGGCCAGGTGATCCGCAGCTTTGCGCTCGCCGGCCTGGGTTTGCCCCAACAGCTAGCAGTGGATCCGCTAAGCGGCCGCGTGTTTGTGGCCGGCCTGTTGGCCCCACGCTACGGCCAGGTGACTGTCTTGGACGCTGCGGGCGCTCCGACCGCTGCCATCGAGCCTACTCTGCAGCGCCCTCTGACGGGCATTTCAGCCCTGGCCATCAACACCAAGAGCGGCGAGCTAGTGGTAAGCGACCGGGAGGGCTTGCAAGTCTTCGACCTCGCCACGCTGACCTACCGGCGCACATGGCGAACGAACGGCGCGGCTTGGCCCTTTGGGTTGGCGCTGGACGCTCGGGGAGGCCAGGCGTACATCGCCGGACCGGCAGGGGTGAAGCTCGGCTGGCAAATTGACAGCGGTGACTGAACACCGTATAATTCAGTGCGCTCGCCAAAAACCCCGACAGCGCGTCGAGCACCCCTTCGTCAGCGTCTTAACGCCGATCTGGTGGATGAGCGCAGTACAACATGACTGTAGTCGACGAGATCAAAGAGCGGCTAGATGTCGTTGAGGTCATCTCGGCGTATGTGCCGCTGCGCAAAGCCGGTCGCAGCTACAAAGGGCTGTGTCCATTCCATCAGGAAAAGACCCCGTCCTTTGTCGTATTTCCCGATACAGGCACCTGGCGTTGCTTCGGAGCATGCGGGACAGGCGGCGATGTTTTCGCCTTTGTGATGAAACGGGAGAATCTCGACTTCCGTGAGGCGCTGGAGCTGCTCGCACGCAAAGCCGGCGTCGATCTGACCCCTCCTTCCGACGCATCTTCCCAACATAGCCATTATCTTGATCGCTTGCGGGAGATCAACCACGCGGCTGCGGTCTACTTCCATAACCTGTTGCGCAACGCACCGCAAGGTCAGGCCGCGCGCGCGTATCTAGCCCGACGTGGCCTGGACGACGCCACTATCGACGGCTTCCAGCTAGGCTACGCGCCTGAGGGCTGGGATGGGCTGTTCAGCCATCTGCGCGGCAAGAATTACCCCACAGAAGACATCCTGGCTGCCGGGCTGATTGTCATGCGTGTGGAGGAAGAGACGGGCCGCACCAGCTACTACGACCGTTTCCGCCACCGCGTGATGGTGCCGATCCGCGATGTACAAGGCCGGATCATCGGCTTTGGCGCACGGGCGCTGACCGGCGAGCAACAGCCGAAGTACTTGAACACCTCCCAAACGCCGCTCTTCGACAAGTCGAGCGTGGTCTTTGGCCTGGATGTCGCCCGCCAGGCCATTCGCGCCCGTGGCCAGGCAGTAATCGTCGAAGGCTACATGGATGTGCTGGCCGCGCATCAGTTCGGCGAGACCAACGTGGTGGCCAGCATGGGCACGGCGCTCACCGAACAACAGCTCAAGCAGCTCAAGCGGTTCACCGACACGTTCGTCCTTTGCCTAGACGCCGACACCGCCGGAAAAGCGGCCACGCTGCGCGGCATCACCCAGGCCCGCGAGGCGTTGGACCGCGAGTGGGTGCCCACGATCTCGGCCACCGGCCTGCTGCGTCATGAAGCGCGCCTGGCAGCCGAGCTGCGAATTGTCACGCTGCCAGAAGGACAAGACCCTGACGATGTGATCCGGTCGGATCTCACTCTTTGGCATAAGCTGGTCGCTGCGGCGCAACCGGTTGTCGACTACTTCTTCGACCTGGTGCGCCGGGAGACAGACTTGCAGAGCGCCCACGGTAAGTCGGAGGCGGTAGAGCGTCTGGCGCCCCTCATCAACGAGGTGGCCGACGAAGTACAGCGATCGCACTACATTCAACAGCTGGCGCGGCTGGTGCAGACCGATGAGCGCACCGTCCAGCGCCTGGTAACCGGCCGCCGCACTGCGCCGCCTGCGCCGCGTCGCACGCTTGAGCCGCCGCCTGACGGGGACGACGCAGAACCGGCGTTGCCCACGGCTGTTGGCCCGACAAGCGCCCTGCGGCCGCAAAGACAGCGGCAAAAGCTGGAAACCGGGCCGGCCACCCATTGCCTGGCCCTCCTGACCATGCACCCTTCGGTGTTGCCACACCTACAAGGAGAGCTGGCTGACCTTGGCGCCGCACCGTTGGACGAAGATGATTTTCACCGCGCAGAGGAACGCGCCTTGTGCGCTGCTTTGCTGGCCGGTCAGGTGCAGGAAGGCGGCGATTGGCCCGAGGCTCCGCCCACGCTGCAAGAATACCTGGAGCAACTAAAGCGCTACCGCGAGCGCTCGCCAGCGTTGATGCACCAACAACTCGTCAAAGACGTTGTCGATGCCGTCCTACGGCTGCGGCTGGCCGAGGTCAAAACACGCAGCCAGCAGTTACCCGCCTTGTTGCAACAAGCCGAGGCCGCAGGCCAGACCGACGACGCGCAAGCCTATCGCCTGCTCGCTAACGACCTCAAACAAAGGCGACGAGACTTAGAGCAGACGTTGAACGCGCGCACCTTATCCGGCCGCCGACAGGCCATCCCCAGCCTATAAGACACACGAAACAGCATGGCTGAAACACGAAAGCGTTCGCGGCGCGACAAGCGCCCACCGAGTGAACAAGCGACCCCCGCGCCGACGGCACACACCCGGCGCAGCGGCGAACAAGACCCTGATTGGTTGGAGACTGACGCCGAAGACGAGCTGACGGAGGCGGTCGACGACACAGTCGCCGTGCGCGTCTTGCCTGACGGCACGATCATCCAGACCGAAGAGGAAGACGAAGACGAGTTTGAGGAAGAAGTTGAGGACCTCGACAGTCCCGTCCCCTTGATCGAGCGCGACGAACAGTTCGAGATGGAGGTCGAGGCAGACGTCAACCGTCCTGTCGAGGAACTGCTGCAAGAGCTAGCCGATCCGACCATTACCAGCGACCCGGTGCGCATGTATCTGCGCGAGATCGGACGCACCCCCCTGCTCACCAGCGAAGAAGAGATCAAGTATGCCGACCTCATCCGCAAGGGCAAAGAGGCTGAGCAGCGCTTGAGCACCGAGCCGAACCTGGACCCGGACACGCGCGCCGATCTCGAAGAAGCCGTGCGTCGGGGCGTCGCCGCCCAGCAGCGTTTGACGCAGGCCAACCTACGCCTGGTCGTCAGCGTGGCCAAGCGCTACCTCGGCCGTGGCATGAACTTCCTCGACTTGATCCAAGAGGGCAACATCGGCCTGATTCGCGCCGTGCAGAAGTTCGACCACGAGATGGGCTTCAAGTTCAGCACCTACGCCACGTGGTGGATTCGCCAGGCGATCAGCCGCGCCATCGCCGACCAGGCGCGCACCATTCGCATTCCCGTGCACATGGTCGAAAGCATCAACCGCCAGGTGCGCGTGCAGCGCCGGCTGACGCAAGAGCTGGGCCGCGAGCCGACGCCGGAGGAGATCGCCCTGGAGATGGACTTCCTCTCGCCAGAGGATCGGCGCAGCATCGAGGAGGCGCTGCGCTTGGGACGGACGATCGACCCCGACTTGATGCGGCGTTGGCAGCGCGCCGCACAAAAGGTTCAGCGCATCAACCGCGTTTCGCAGGAGCCGATGTCCTTGGAGATGCCGGTAGGCCAGGAGGAGAACAGCTATCTCGGCGACTTCATCGAAGACGAGAACTTGCCCGGCCCGGCCGACGCTGCCAGTCACCAACTCTTACGCGAGCAGATGCAGGACATCCTCAGCCAGCTCAGCCCGCGCGAGCGTGAGGTGCTGGAGATGCGCTTTGGCCTGGTCGACGGCACCAGCCACACCCTGGAAGAGGTCGGCCAGCACTTCGGCGTCACCCGCGAGCGCATCCGTCAGATCGAGGCCAAGGCCCTGCGCAAGCTGCGCCATCCCATTCGCAGCAAGAAACTGCGCGACTACCTGGCCTGATCAACTTGACAAGGGTCGGGTTCAGAGTAAAATAGCCTTCGGTTCACGAACTACGACGTTCCTGCGTAGCTCAATCGGCAGAGCGACCGGCTGTTAACCGGTTGGTTCCAAGTTCGAGTCTTGGCGCAGGAGCCAGCAACGGCAGCGAAAGCTGCCGTTTTTTGTTTGATCGCGACTGCCTTGCTGCAGACCCCGTTGGCTGAGGGTCTCAGGCGTGTGTCGACAGGGGGTTTGCGTTCGGCTGGGCTCAGCGGTTATAATTCTCCTGTGTACTGCGCAATGGGCGCGTCCTTGCGCTGAGAAGGTCGCTCTTGGTGGTCGCCCCTTCGCCCCAACGTTGTTTTTGCGTAACTACTCAGCCCGGTGAATAGAACACCTGCACTTGCATCGCAGGTGCAAGTGTTCACCGTCTGACAGCACGACACCTGCGCCTGCGCC
>DAOUBX010000171.1:0-18773 GCA_034432445.1 Anaerolineales bacterium | reverse complement strand
GTGCCGGGCACTTGGACGACATTAGTAAACGGCCGGCACCATCCGGTAGGGATAATCCGGTTCGACGTAGTCACCCTTGGGCTGGCGCTTGGGGAACTTGACCGGCTCGCGCGGCACTTCCTCGTAGGGCACCAGGCTGAGCAGGTGTGTGATGCAGTTCAGCCGCGCGCGGCGCTTGTCGTTGGCGTCGACCACGTACCAGGGGCTTTCGGGCGTGTCGGTGGCGGCGAACATGGCGTCGCGGGCGCGGGAGTAGTCGTACCAGCGGCTGTAGCTCTTCAGGTCCATGGGGGTGAGCTTCCAGATCTTGCGCGGGTCCTGGTCGCGCGCCCGCAGCCGCTCGTCCTGCACCTCCATGCTCACTTCCAGCCAGTACTTTATCAGGATCACGCCAGAGTTGATGATGGCCTGCTCGACCGCCGGAACGTACTTCAAAAAGTACTCGACCTGCTCCGGCGTGGCAAAGCCCATCACCCGTTCCACGCCGGCCCGGTTGTACCAACTGCGGTCGAAGATCACCACCTCGCCGGCGGCCGGCAGGTAGGGCATGTAGCGCTGGAAATACATCTGCGACTTCTCGCGCTCGGTGGGCGCCGAGAGGGCCACCACGCGAAAGACGCGCGGGCTGACCCGTTCGGTGATGCGCTTGATCACGCCGCCCTTGCCGGCCGTGTCGCGTCCCTCGAAGACGATGCAGACCTTGGCCCCGCTGGCCTTGACCCACTCCTGCATCTTGACCAGCTCGACCTGAAGCTTCTCCATCTCCTTCTCGAACTCTTTGGCGCTCATCTTGGCCTTGGGCTCTGCTGTCGCCTCGCCAGCAGATGCGCCAGCTTCAGCCAGAGCAGCGCCCTGGCGCTTTTCCTTCTTTTTGTCTTTCTTCTTACCCATGATTGGTTCTCCTTTGCCGTACGCTGTTCAAATTGCAATACCCCTTGCAGATCGGCAAGGAGATTGACACAGTCAGAATCAGAGGTTGAAACCATCTGTCTGAAAGCACGAAGCGGCCTCAGCCGCTGGATTCCAGGCCCTGAGGGGCCTTTGTTCTGTCAGCCGGTGGGTTTTCAACCACCGGCTCGGGGCTTCTCGAACAGCTTCTCAGGGCACAACCACCCGCAGAGCGCCGGGCAACACGGTGACCGTGACCGGGGTGCGGCCGCTGTACTCGCCGTCGGTCCACACCGGGCGATCGGGGTTGGACTCGATGGTGATCTCGCGGCAGCGCCAGTAGTCCAGGTCCGCCCCAGGCCGGTCGACGTGCAAAAAGCGCTCGGCCACGGCCTCGATGTGGGCCAGGTCACGCTTGAGCAGGAAGACGTCCAGCAGGCCATCGGTGGCGCTGAACTCGGCGCTGGCCGTGATGCCGCGGCCGGTCATGCCGGAGTTGACCACATAGCAGCGGGTGCCGCTGCGTTCGATCACCTGGCCGTCGATGATCAGGCGATAATCGGCCTCGATCGTCTCCCTGATCTGCTGGCGCACGGTCAAGGGGTAGGCCAACACGCCGTAACGCTCCTTCATCTCGCGGCTGGTCTGCTGCTCGGGCTCGACGCCGGTGTACAGGCGCTGGATGAAAAAGCCGTCGCCCACCCGGGCGGCGTCCACGTGGCGCAGGTTGGCGCTGGTGCACATCAGCTCGACGGCCGCCTCCAGCTCGTCGGGCACGCCGTTCTCGCGGCAGAAGCCGTTGCCCGTGCCGCCGGGCAGGATGGCCAGGGGAACCTGGCGCGGGCTGCTGAGGATGGCGCCGGCTACCTCGTGTTGCGTGCCATCGCCGCCGTAAGCAGCCACCAGGTCGACGCCGGCAGCAATCGCCGCGCGCGCCTGGGCCGTGGCGTCGCCGTACTTGTGGGTGACCGTAGCGTCCCACTCGACGCCGTACTTGGCGCACACGTCGTTGATGACGTTCAGGATTGGCTCGTTCTTGCCCGAAGCCGGGTTGATGATCACGTGAATGCGTTTGTAGGGAGCGGTCATGACACCTATTCCATGAAAGATAGCACCGCTGCCGCCAGAAAGCCCAGCACGGTGCACAGGCCGACCAGCTTGCCGCCATGCTCGAAAGCTTCCGGCATCATGGCATCGGCCAGCATGGTCAGCATGGCGCCGGCGGCAAAGGCCTGGGCTGCGCGGCCGTCGACGGCGGGCAGCGCGTTGACTGCGGCGTAGCCCACTGCCGCGCACGCGGCCGAGACCAGCACCAGCGCAGTCCACAGCCAGAACACTCTGCGCCGGGGGACGCCTGAGCCGGCCAGGTTGACCGTGCCGGCGACGCCCTCGGGCAGGTTGGAGACGAAGACCGCGGCCAGGAAGGCCAGGTTGATCGCGCCGCCCAGGGCCAGGCTCATGCCCAGGATGATCGACTCCGGCACGTTGTCCAGCAGCGTGCCGATGAAGATAGCCGCGCCGGAGCCTTCGGCCTGCTGGCCGGCGATGGCCTTGCGCCGCGCGCCGCCGCGGTGGTCCACCAGCCAGTCGCCGGCGAAGAAAGCCAGTGCGCCCAGCAGGAAGGCCAGGGCTGTGATCCATCCCTCCACCGCCGGCTCAGGCAGCAGCTCATAGGCGATGGCGCTGATCAACGCGCCCGCGCCGACGCCCATGATCAAGCCGATGGCGCGGTTGGAGAGCCCGCGGCCGGCCAGGACAAAACCGATCAGCAAGGAGGCGGCGGCCAAGCCGCCCCAGAGAAAGGCTGCCGTCACTGCGTCGCCAGCACCGCCTGCGTCACGATCTCCCGGACGGCCTCCAGACTGCCCAGGATACGGTTCAGTCTGGCTTCCACCAGCGGACTGCTGGCCTGCCGGGAGGCTTGTTCGACGGTGTCCACGGTGTTATTGAACAGCTCGATCGTGGCGTCCAGCCGGGCCACGGCTGCGTCGCCGCGCAGTTCGGCCGCCTCTTGCAGGGCCTGGCTGATCTCCTCGATGCCGCGCTGGATGGCCTCGGCCTTTTCCTCTTGCGCGGGCAACTGGGCCGATTGCTCCAGCGCCAGATCGACCGCCGCAAGCGCGGCGTCGGCCACCGCCTGGATGCGATCCTGGCGCTGCTCGACCTGCTGGTCGATGGCGCCGCGCGCCACGCGGTAGGCTTGGCGCGACGAGCCGCCGCCAAAGATCAAGGCCAGGATGGACGCGCCGACGATGATCGCTGCGATCCATGCCCAAATGCTTCTCATGGGAACCTCCTTGAGAGTTGCAGGTCGCTCTCGGCGTCAGGTACGCTTGAGCCACACGTAGAGCGGGATGCCCGCCAGCAGCAGCACGAAGCCGTAGAGAACCGTCTGCGCGCCTGCACCGATGATGGTGATGATGGCGAAGATGAACGCCAGCACGGCGATCACGCCGGCCCAACGCAGGTTCTGCCCTCTGAGTTCCTCGCGGCGCAGGCTGAAGATCATCAACTCGGCCATGGCGCAGAAGGCGTAGGGCACCAGCGTGACAAAGGTTGCCAGCAGGATGATGCTGTTGTAGATGTCGGTCAGCGACTTGGCGCCGGTCGCCTGCCCGGTGTAGTTGATCAGCAGCAGGGCCGTCACCAAGATGCTGGACACGACGCAGCCAAAGGCGGGGATGCCCGCCCGGTTGACGCTGGCGAAGCGCTTGGGGAAGAGCTCGTCGCGCGCCGCGGCCATTGGCACCTGGCCTTGCAGCAGGATGAAACCGTTGATCGCGCCAAAGCACGAGATGACCGCGCCGATCACCACCAACGGGTAGGCCCAGTCGCCCCACATGGCAGCCGCGGCATCGGCAAAGGGCGCCGGAGAAGCGGCCAGTTGCTCCGACGGCAGCGCGCCCATCACACCGACTGTGCTCAGGATGTAGACCGCCGAAATGATCAGCGTGCCAAAGATCGTCGCGCGCGGGATGGTGCGCGTGGGATTGTCGACGTCGCCGGCGGGCACGGTGGCCGACTCGATGCCCAGGAAGGCAAAGAGCGTGAGCGACGCCGCCGCGGCAATGGCTGAGCCCGTCGACGAGTAGCCGGCGGGGACGACCGGCGCGAAGTTGCTCCAGTTGGTCCACAGCAATCCGATCGTGCCGACCGCAACCAGCGGGATCAGCTTGAGCACGGTGGTGACGGTCTGCATGCGTCCGGCGCCCTGCACGCCGCGCAGGTTGACCCAGGTGAGCAGCCAGACCACGCCGATGGCCACCAGGCCGCCCAGGGCCGGGTTGGCGCTCAGCGCCGGCACGAGCCCGCTGGCGTAGCTCACCAACGCCACGGCGACGGCCGCGATGCTGGACCAGATGCCGATCCAGTAGCCCCAGGCGATCAGGTAGCCGGTGAAATCGCCAAAGCCGGCGCGCGTGTAAGCGTAGGGACCGCCGGTGCGCGGGATAAGCTGCGCCAGCTTGGCGAAGACCAACGCCACCAGCAGTGCGCCCGCGCACGACAGCAGCCAGCCCACCAGGGCCAGCCCGCCGAAGGGCGCCAGCGAGGCGGGCAACAGGTAGACGCCGGAGCCGATCACGTTGCCGACCACCAGCGCCGTGCAGGCGACAAGGCCCAGCTTGCCGGGTGACACGGTCGAGGACTTGCTGTTGGCTGGCGTTGTGGTCGCAGTCATGGCATCCTCTCTGGGGGATCAGGTGGTTGAGCGCCAAACCCTTCGGATTTCCGTGGTCGATCACGATTCAACGCAAACGCGGTCGCCTTGTCAGCCACGAGTCGCCGTTGGCGTCGAGAAATCCGAAGGGTCTGGCATGTCCAGTGCCTCTAATCGACCGGATCACGCAGCACCGGGCAGGTCATGCAGTGCCCGCCGCCGCGGCCGCGGCCCAGCTCAGAGCCGTCGATCTCCAGCACGGTGATGCCGGCCCGGCGCAGCCGGGCGTTGGTCCACTCGTTGCGGTTGTAGGCCACCACAAAGCCGGGCTGCAACGCCACGACGTTGTTGCCGTCGTCCCACTGCTCGCGCTCCTGCTCGAAGGCGTCGCCGCCGGTGGGCACGACGCGCAGCTCTTTCAGGCCCATGGCCTCAGCAACTACGTCTACCCAGCCTTTCTCCTCGACCGTCACGTCCAACGTGCCCTCTTTCGCGCCGGGGCGATAGCTGATGGGCGTGATGGCGGCGACGGCCGGCTCGTAGATGGTGACCAGGTCGCGGTCGCAGAAGGTGAAGATGGTGTCCAGGTGCATGCTGGCGCGGTCGGCCGGCATCTTGGCCGCAATCACGCGCTCGGCCGCGTTGTGCTGGAACAGCGCCAACGCCACCTGGCTTACCGCCTGGTAGGTCGTGCGCTCGCCCATGCCGATCAACACGACGCCCTTGCCGATGGGCATCACGTCGCCGCCCTCCAGCGTGGCGCTGCCGTGGTCCACGTCGGGGTCGCCCCACCAGATCTGGAAGTCGCCGCCCTTGAACTTGGGGTGGTACTTGTAGATGGCGGTCATGTGCAGCGTCTCTTTGCGCCGCGCCGGCCAGTACATGGGGTTCACCGTGACGCCGCCGTAGATCCAGCAGGAGCTGTCGCGGGTGAAGAGCTGGTTGGGCAGCGGCGGCAACACGAAGTCGGTGGCGGCATAGGCCTTTTCCACGATCTTGCGGAAGTCCGCCGGCAACTCTGCTACAGTCATGCCGCCGATCAGATGCGCGGTCAGCGTGACGGGGTCCATCTCGTTCATCCACGCCCGCAGCTCAGCCACGCCGCTCACGCCGACCTCGTTGGGCACCAGCTTGCGGTCCAGGATGTAGGCGCGGCCCTCCGGGTCGGCCACCACGTCCTGCAAGAGCTCGTGGACGCGCATCACGTCGACGCCGAACTCCGTGCGCATCAGGTCCACGAAAGCGTCGTGCTCCTGCCGCGCCTTGCGCGCCCAGATCACGTCGTCGAACAGCAGCTCGCGGCAGTTGGCCGGCGTCAAGCGCCGCATCTCCAAGCCCGGTCGATGCACGATCACTTTGCGTAGTTTGCCGACTTCGGAATGTACTCCGAATTGTTCCATGGGTAATCTCCTTCGGTATAGGCCAGGGATTGAAATCCCTGGCTGAAAGTGCGAAGCGGCCTCAGCCGCTGCAGCAGCTACCAGGGATTGAAATCCCTGGCTGAAAGTGCGAAGCGGCCTCAGCCGCTGCAGAGGTTGTCTGACCGTCCGCCAGGCCCTGAGGGGCCTTCGTGCTATCAGCCGGTGAATTCCATTCACCGATTGCTCACCGGCTTACCGCCACGTTCGTGCCGGCCTCGCCGGCCACGATCTTTTCGATGTCCGCCAGCGAGCCGATGGCAGCCCGCTTGCCGGTCCGCTCCACGAACTGGATCGCGGCTGCGACCTTGGGCCCCATAGAGCCGGCCGGGAAGGGATAAGCCTTCAATTCCTCCGGGGTCACCCAGCCCAGCATGCGCTGCTCCGGCTTGCCCCAATCCAGGTACACGCCGTCTACGTCGGTGGCGATGACGAACAGGTCGGCGTCCACCTCGCGCGCCAGCAGCTCGCTGGCCAGGTCCTTGTCGATCACGGCCTCGATACCGGTCAGCCAGCGCTGCTTGTCGGGGTCGTACATGGTGGGAATGCCGCCGCCGCCCGCGCAGATCACCACAGTGTTCTTCTCCAGCAGCCAGCGGATCGGGCGAATCTCGAAGATGCGCTTGGGCAGCGGGGAGGGCACCACTCGCCGCCACTTAGCGCCGTCCAGCTTGAAGATCCAGCCTTTCTCGGCCTTCAGCCGGTTGGCCTCGGTCTCGTCGTAGACAGGGCCCACGAACTTGGTCGGGTTCTGAAAGGCGGGATCGTTGGGGTCTACCTCGACCATAGTCAGGATCGTGGCGAAGGGCGTTTCGAAGGGCAGCAGGTTGCCCAGCTCTTGCTCGATCATGTAGCCGATCATGCCCTCGGTCTGCGCGCCCAGCACGTCCAGTGGATAGGCTTCCACCTCCTTGTAAGCCGACGCCTGCAGGGCCAGCAGGCCGACCTGCGGTCCGTTGCCGTGCGCCAGGACCACCTGATGGCGCTCGGCCACCGGCGCCAGGGCGCGTGCTGCCACCTGGATATTGGCGCGCTGCACGTCGTGGGTCATCGGCTCGCCCCGCTTGAGCAAGGCATTGCCGCCTAAAGCTACAACTATTCTCATGAAACGCTCCTTTCAGTCCTAGTCATTCCGTCACAGGCGCCGGGCACTTGCGACCGACGACACTCTAGCGCAAGCTGCGTCAAGTGCTCGGCACCTATGGCTGAATCGTCATCTCTTTGGCGCCCCAAGCACGCATCAACTGGGCATAGAACGTGACCATCTGCGCCATCCCTGCGATCGGGATGCGCTCGTCGATGCCGTGTTCCAGGCCGCGAAAGCTCTCGTCCATCACCAGCGACGTGAAGCGGTAGATGTGGTCGCACACCGGCACGAAGTGCTGGCAGTCGGTGCCGCCCAGCATAACGAAGGGCGCCACGGGCGGGTTGTCGAACACCTGGCGGATCACCAGGCTGAGGCTATCGTAGGCCGGCCCCTTGGCCGGCGAGATGGGCAGCGCCTCGTTGAACTTACCCTCCACCGGCTTGATGTGCACCCGCTCGTCGCCGATCACCTTCTTGGCGTGCCATAGCACGTCGGCGATGGAGTCGCCGGGCAGCAGGCGGAAGTTGACGATGGCCTGGGCCTCGGGCGGCACGGTGTTGTCCTCCACGCCGCCTCGCACGATGGTCAGGGCCGTGGTGGTGCGGATGCTGGCGTTCATCTCCGGGTTGCGCGTCAGCCAGCGCTTGAGCAGTGGGCCGAACAGCCAGACGTTGGCGAAGGCCACCTGGATGTAAAGCGGCGCGGCGATACCGATGCCGTGGTACAGCGGCCGCAGCCGGCGCAAGTGCGTCGGCATGGGGTGCGCTTCCAGTCGGGCCAGGCCGCGGGCCAGGATGCCGATGGCCGTCTGCGGCGGCGGGGTGGAGGAATGGCCCGGCTGGCCCTGAACGGTGAACTCCACGGTCAGGTAGCCCTTCTCGCTGGCCCCGATCAGCGCCACGGGGCCGCGCACGCCGGGCACCAGGCCGGCGCTGATGCCGCCGCCCTCGTCCACGATGCCGGCCAGGCGCACGCCGCGCTCCTTGAGCAGTTGGCCCATGATCTTGCAGCCGTTGACGCCGCCGGTCTCCTCGTCGTGGCCCAAGCCGAACAGGATGGTGCGCTCCGGCCGGTAGCCCTGCTGTAAGAGCACCTCGGCCGCTTCCATGATGCCAATCAACTGGTTCTTGATATCCAGCGTGCCGCGACCCCAGACGAAGCCGTCGGCGATCACGCCCGCGAAGGGTGGATGCGTCCAGCCGTCCGGGTTGGCCGAGACGACGTCCTGGTGCGCCATCAGCATGACCGGCTCCAGATCGGCGCGGCTGCCCTGCCAGGTGTAGAGCAGGCTGTAGCCGTTGACGACCTCGCGCTTCAGCTTCTGGTGCACCAGCGGGTAGGTCTCGGCCAGCATCTGGTGGAGCTGCCGGAACGCCTCGGGGTCCGGCGTGCCCGTGTCGTCCAGCGCCACGGTCTGGCAACGCACCGCGGCGGCCAGGTGCTGGGCCACCGTGTCGGCGTCAACCGGAGCGGCCGGTGCGGGCTCGACCGCGCGCTGGCGCCGCGCAAACGCGATGGTGCGCACCACCACGTAGAGCGTGGTGAGAGCCAGAATGCCCAGAATGATGTAGATCACGTTGGTCAACATAGGCCGCACCAGGAACTGCGCAACTCGCTCTCCTAGCCAACACCGCCTACTTGCTCACGGACCAGACGCTCCGCAAGCCGTTCCTTGGGCGTCATCAACATGTCCTCGGCTTCCAGGCGACCGAAGATGTCCAGCAAGCGGGCGATGATCCCCGTCCAACCGGTCTGGTGGCTGGCGCCGAGGCCGGCGCCGTTGTCGCCGTGGAAATACTCGTAGAACAGGATCAGATCACGCCAGTGCGGATCCTCCTGAAACTTTGCGGTTCCTCCGTAGACCGGGCGGCGACCATTGGCGTCGCGGAGGAAGATCTTGGCCAACCGTCCGGAGATCTCTCGCGCCACCTCGAAGAGCGTCATGCGCTGGCCGGAGCCGGTGGGACACTCCACGGTGAAGTCGTCGCCGTAAAAGCTGTAGAGGTTCAGCAGGCCGCGCACAATCAAGCCGTTGACGGGCATCCAGACGGGACCGCGCCAGTTCGAGTTGCCGCCGAACATCCCCGTGTTCGACTCGGCCGGCAGATAGGCAACGCTCAGCTCCTGGCCGCCGGCCTGGAAGACGAAGGGGTGGTCCTGGTGATAGCGGGAGAGGGAGCGGATGCCGTAGGGACTCAGAAACTCGCTCTCGTCCAGCAGGTAGCCAAGGACGCGCTCCAGCCGGTCTTTGGAGAGAGTGGACAGCAAGCGCCGGTCGCCGTAGCCCGCGTAGCCCTCAGCCGTCGGGGCGACCTTGGCCACGACCTCCGGGTGGCGCTCGCGGAACAGTGCAATCAGCTCCATCAGCCGGGGATGCTTGGTGAGGCTGTCGGCCTCGAAGATCGTGCTGGCGCACAGCGGGAGCAGCCCCACCATCGAACGGACCTTCAGCCGCATGGCCGAGCCGTCGGGCAGGCGCAGCACGTCGTAGTAAAAGCCGTCGGCCTCGTCCCACATCTCGTCGTGGTGCTCCCCGATGCGATCCATAGCGTAGGCGATCCAGATGAAGTGCTGCAGGAAGCTAAAGGCAAACTCCTCGTACTGCGGGTCGTGATCGGCCAGGATCAGGGCCATCTCCAGCATGTTCTGGCAGTAGAAGGCCATCCAGGCGGTGCCGTCGGCCTGCTCCAGCGTGCCGCCGGTGGGCAGCGGCGCGCTGCGGTCAAAGACGCCGATGTTGTCGAGGCCCAGGAAGCCGCCGGCGAAGACGTTGCGGCCCTGCGGGTCCTTGCGGTTCACCCACCAGTTGAAGTTCAGCGTCAGGCCGTGGAAGGAGCGCGCCAGGAACTTGATGTCCTCCCGTCCCAGGTCCCGCTCCACCTTGTAGAGGTAGAGCGTGGCCCAGGCGTGGACGGGCGGGTTCACGTCGCTGAAGTTCCACTCGTAGGCCGGGATCTGCCCATTCGGATGCGAATACAGGCTGCGCAACATCAGCGAGAGCTGCTCCTTAGCGAAGTCGAAGTCGACCAGCGAGAGCGCAATCGTGTGGAAGGCCAGGTCCCAGGCCGCATACCAGGGGTACTCCCACTTGTCGGGCATGGAGATGATGTCGCCGTTGAACATGTGGAACCACTCGGCGTTGCGCACGGCGCGCCTGGCGGTCCCAACCAGCGGATGCGCCTCGTGCTCCTTGAGCCAGGTGTCCACGTCGAACAGGTAGTACTGCTTACCCCAGAGCATACCCGCCAGCGCCTGCCGGTGAACCCGCCGCTCGTCCTCGCTCAAAGCGGGCGGCGTGATGCGGCTGTAGAACTCGTCGGCGTCGGCCAGCCGCGCGGCGACCGTGGCGTCGAAGTCCTCGCCGAACGGCGCAGCCAGCGTCATAGCTTCAGCCGCGGCGGTCAAGCGCAGGCGGACCACCGCCGAGCCGCCCGCGGGCACGTCGAGCACGTAGCGCGCGGCGGCCTTGGTGCCGGTCTTGGCCGGGTTGACAGCCCCGACCTCGCCGGAGATGACGTAGCGGTGGAAGGCGTCCTTGACCCAAGGCGAGGCGTTGGGTTGGCCCCAAAGCCGCTCCGTGTTGCTCTCGTTCTCCGTGAACAGCAACTCCGGCGCGGCGTCGCAGAAGAGCGTGACCTCGCCCAGCTCCGGGTGCGAGGCGTGAATCGCGCCATCAACCGCCCGCAGGCTGGGCTTCGGCGTCCCTGCTTGCCACGACCAGGTGTTGCGGAACCAGAGCGTGGGCAGCAACTGAAGACGGGCGGCCTCCGGCCCGCGGTTGTGGGCGGTGATCTGGATCAGAATGTCTTCCGGGCCTGCTTTGGCGTACTCGACGAAGACGTCGAAGTAGCGGTCGTCGTCGAACACGCCGGTGTCGAGCAGCTCGTACTCGAAGTCCTCGCGCGAGCGGCCCCGGTTCGTTGCGACCAGGTCACGGTACGGGAACTCCCGTTGCGGGTACTTGTAGAGGTACTTCATGTAGGAATGGGTCGGCGTCGAGTCGACGTAGAAGTAGTACTCTTTGACGTCTTCGCCGTGGTTCCCCTCACTGTTGGTGAGGCCGAAGGCGCGCTCCTTGAGGATGGGGTCGCGCTCGTTCCACAGAGCCAGCGCGAAGCACAGGCGCTGCTTGTCGTCCGAGATGCCGCCCAGGCCGTCCTCGCCCCAGCGGTAAGCGCGCGAGCGGGACTGGTCGTGGGTGAAGTAGTCCCAGGCGTTGCCGTCCTCGCTGTAGTCCTCGCGCACGGTGCCCCATTGGCGCTCGCTTAGGTAGGGCCCCCACTTCTTCCAGGGGATGCCCGCCTCGCGCGCGTCGTTCAGCCGCTTCTGCTCCGTCACGTCAACGAACCGAGGGGCTTTGTGTTCGGCCGTTCCTCCTGTGTTTGATTGAAGACTCGACATTCTCATTCCTTTTTGGTCGCAACTATTCAGCCCTAGGTGCCGGGCACTTAAGGCTGCGCTGGCCAGGGCGTCTGCATAGCCGGCTCAAGCTGTAAACCGGTCGCAAGTGCCCGGCACCTGAATAGTTACTTTTGGTCAACTCAACATGGCTGGTAGATTGGCAGATTGGTAGATTGGTCGAGTCGTGTGGACAAACTGACCAATCTGCCGGGTACCAGTCTACCAATCTACCGAGTACCAATCTACCAATTTACCCGACGCTAGTCGCCCAGCGTCGCCACCATAATCGCCTTGATGGTGTGCATGCGGTTCTCGGCCTGGTCGAAGACGATGGAGTGCTTGGACTCGAACACCTCGTCGGTCACCTCCAGGCCGTCCATGCCGCTCTTCTGGTAAATCTCCTCGCCGACTTTGGTCTCGCGGTTGTGGAAGGCGGGCAGGCAGTGCATGAACTTGACGTTGGGGTTGCCGGTCTTCTTGATCACGTCCATGTTGACCTGGTAGGGCTTGAGCAGCTTGATGCGCTCGTCCCAGACGTCGGCCGGCTCGCCCATGCTCACCCAGACGTCGGTGTGCAGGAAGTCCACGCCCTTGACGCCCTCGTCCACATCCTCGGTGACCAGCAGGCGCGCGCCGGTCTCGGCCGCGATCTCCCGGCAGGTGGCGATGAGGCTTTCCGACGGCCACAGGCTGCGCGGCGCGCAGATGCGCACGTCCATGCCCATCTTGCAGCCCATCACCATCAGCGAGCGGCCCATGTTGAAGCGCGCGTCGCCCAGGTAGCAGTAGGCAATCTGGCCCATCGGCTTGTCGCTGTGCTCGATCATGGTCAGGAAGTCGGCCAGCATCTGCGTAGGATGCCACTCGTCGGTCAGGCCGTTCCACACCGGCACGCCGGCGTACTGAGCCAGGGTTTCCACCAGCTCCTGGCCGAAGCCGCGGTACTCGATGCCGTCGTACATGCGCCCCAGCACCCGTGCTGTGTCCTTCATCGACTCTTTGTGGCCGATCTGGGAGCCGGACGGCCCCAGGTAGGTGACGTGCGCGCCCTGGTCGTAGGCCGCCACCTCGAACGCACAGCGGGTGCGGGTCGAGGTCTTCTCGAAGATCAGAGCGATGTTCTTGCCCTTGAGCCGTTGCTGCTCGTAGCCGCCGTACTTAGCCGCCTTGAGATCGGCTGCCAGCTTGAGCAGGAACTTCAACTCGTCGGGGGTAAAGTCCAGCTCCTTGACGAAGCTGCGATTGCGTAGATTGTAAGCCATGTAAACATCTCCTTATACTGAGTTGTAGGATGTAGTGAAACGTGAAACGTGATTCCTCATGCGTGATGCGTGAAGTGCGAGCATATGGTATTCACGTTTTACGCTTCACGTTTCAGCAGGTCATTATACCAGCACGCCAACCGCCAGCACCAACATGCTGAGGATGGCCAGCAGCAAGATCACCGGCCAGACGAAGCGCCACCAGGTGCCGTAGCCGACGCGGGCGATAGCCAGACCGCCCATCACCACCGCCGAGGTGGGCGTCACCAGGTTGACCAGGCCGTTGGCGGTCTGGTAGGCCGTGACCACCAGGTAGCTGGGGACGTTGGCGAAATCGGCCAGCGGCGCCATGATCGGCATCGAGACGGTAGCCAGGCCGGAGCTAGACGGAATCAGGAAGGACAGCGGCAGGTAGAGCAGGTAGGTGACGAGGATGAAGCCGACGCCGCCCAGGCCCGACACCGCCTGCTCGGCCCAGTAGAGCACCGTGTCGGTGATCAGGCCGTTGTTCATGATCACGGTAATGCCGCGCGCCACGCCGATGATCAACGCCACGCCCAGCATGTCCCGCGCGCCGTCCACGAAGGTGTCGACCAGCGTCTTCTCCGGCAGCTTGCCGATCAAGCCGATCAGGATGCCGAAGAACAGGAAGTTGGCCGTCATCTCCGGGAACCACCACCACCAGGTGGGGATGGCCAGCCCCAGGTCTTCCCAAGGGATCACGCCGTAGACCATGACCACGAAGGCCAGGAAGAAGAAGGCCAGGATCACCTTATGGCGGCCGGTGAACTCACCAAACTCAGCTCCGGCGTTGCTGCCCGCCAGGAACTGCTTCTCGTTCTCGGCCTTTTGGTCGTAGATCAGCGATTTGGTCGGATCGTTCTTGACCTTCTCGCCGTAGCGCATGACGAAGATGATGCCGATGATCGTACCGACGATCAGCAGGAAGAGGCGACCGATCAAGCCCTCGCTGATGTTGGTGCCGGCGAAGCCGGAGGCGATGCCGGTGGCGAAGGGGTTGATGGTCGAGCCCAACACGCCGATGCCCGCGCCCAGCAGGATCAACGCGCCGGCCGTTAGGCCGTCGTAGCCGGCCGCCAGCATCACCGTGATGATCAGCGCGTAGAAGGCCAGCGTCTCCTCGGCCATGCCGTAGGAGGTGCCGCCGATGGCAAAGATCGTCATCAGGATGGGGAACATCCACTTCTCTTTGCCCTTCAGCTTGCCCACGACCCAGGCAATGCCGGCGTTGATCGCGCCGGTCTTCATGGTCACGCCCAGGAAGCCGCCGATGATCAGCACGAACAGGGCCACGTCGATGGCGCCGAACAGCTCGCCGTAGTTCCAGACGTCGACATTGCCGGTCTCATCCTCGATGCCGTACATGCCGTTGATCGGCCCCTTGAGCGCGCTTTGCAGCAGCTTCTGCGGGTTGGCCGGCACGGGATGATACGAGCCGGGGATCGGCGCGCCGTCGGCATCGTAGTCATACGAGCCTGACGGAATGATCCACGTGGCGAAGGCGATCAGAAAGAGCAGGATGAATAGAATAGTGAAGGCAGTGGGGAAGGTGAATTTCCGCTTCGACTTGGTAGCTGTCATCGTGTGAAGCTCCTCTCTGGGCTGCTGTTATATTTCGGCCAGCGGATAGCAGGCTAGACCTACGATGAGCACAAGGCCCAGGCAGGCCAGCAGTAAAATCAAGCGCAATAGCTTGCTCCGCGCAACCTCTCCTTCAGGCATGATCAGGTGCAGCCGGTGGTTGACTGACGCGCACGGCGTTGTCCACCGGTCCGGACCGGAAACGCGCCTCCTCGATCGCCTTTCTCAGCGCAGTCAGGCTGATGCTCGGCCGGAGGCGTTGTCTGGCTCGGCCGCGCCAGGATCACCAGGTGCAAGCCCCTACATGGGCTGTACCGGGGGCGGTGGAGTCACAGGAGCGGTCGCAGCCGGCTTGTAGCCAGGGATCTGGTTGCGGTTCGAGTAGGCGGTGCTGGAATAGTGCATCACGTCAATCACTACAGCCATCACCAGCCAGAACCAGTCCCAGCCAGTCAGGCCGATGCCCGGCGACCACAGGATCACATACATCAACGTGGTGAAGGGCAAGAAGATGATGCCCAGGATCGGCCAGAACCAACTGCCGCCGAAGGCAGCGCTGAACATGGTTGGGCGGGCCAGCCATAGGATGAACGTCCCTAATCTGGGGAACATGCCAGCCATCAAAGCGAAAAGACAAGGCATTGGGGTATCCTCCTGAAATTGAGTGACTGGCGGCAGCGGCGGTCTGCAACCGCCGCCAGACTGTGGACGAGGTCGACTCGCGCAGTCGCTCAGGTCCCCGACGATGGTTGCGACGGCTCCTTCTGCCTGGCGCTCAGACATTCGACCGAAAGCACCGGCAGATGCAGCTCGTACAGCGTGATGAGCACCCCAGCCAGCGCGGCTTGATCGAGCAACTCGCCCTCCAACAACGTCACCACCGATTCCTGACCGCGTGACAGATGGCGAATCGCCATGCCCTGAAACCAATCTGAGCGCTCGGGCGCGATACGGCCGTTCACGCAGATGCGGTACGTGGCGGCGCTGTCGAAGGTTGGGTAGGATTCGAGCGGCGCGTTCATCATGGCCTGATGATAGCACACGGCAGCGCGGCCCGTAACACCCCCCAGGTACCAGGTAGGTTGTAGATCGGTGGGTTGGTAGATTGGTAGACTGGTAGGTTGGTACGCCGCGGCGGCGGGCAGCGTGGTTTTCAAGACCCTTCGGGTTTCTCTACGCTAATGGCGATTCGTGATCGACCACGAAAACCCGAAAGGTCTGGGGCTATCAGCGGGGAGGTAGAATGCCCAGCGCCTCGGCAGCGGCGACGGCGTCCCAGCGATTGTGGACGCCCAGCTTGCCGTAGATGTTGGCGGTGTGGCGTTTGAAGGTTGTGGGGGAGATGAAGAGGCTATGGGCGATTTCTTTGCCGCTCAAGGGCTGGCGCAGGAGTTGCAGAATCTCCCGTTCACGCATGGTCAGCGGCTCCACCAGGCGAGCCACCTTGAGCGAACCAGACGCAGGCAGCGCGGCTGACGCTCTGGCCGTTTCCGCGGGCGTGTCTGGGAACGTGGCCAGAATGCGCTGGACGAAGTCGCTGAACGCCTCGTCCCCGGCCATGTGGCGCAACAGCGCCTGCATGCGCGGCCCCAGATCGACGAAGACGCGCAGGAAGCCGCCGGGTTGAGCCAGCGCAACCGCCCGCCGCAGCGCAGCCTGGGCGGCGTCGGCTTGCCTTGCGGCGTCGAGCGCCAGCGCGCGCACAGCCAGGCTTGCTATCTTGAAATTCGTACTGGTCGTTCGCTCGGCGATCGCGTAAATGGCGTCGGCGATCTCACGCGCCGACTGAATGTCGGCCTTCTCGCCCCTGGCCAGAAGGATCTGGGCCTTGACGAGGTGCGGCTGCTGCACCCAGATCAAGGGCCGATCCGGCGGCGGCCCAGCAAACGAGTCGGCCCAGCGCAGGGCGAGATCCAGGTCGCCCTGCGCCAACGCCAACCTGGCGCGCAGCGCGCCGGTGGCGTGGCTTTCGCGCCCGACCAGGTCCAGGTCGAACCGGCTGAGCAGCTCCAGCGTGTCCCAGGCCTCGCCGCTCTCGCCCTGCGCCTGGAGCGCCAGCGCCAGGCCCACATACCCGTTGCGCGCCGCCTGGCTATGGATGACGTAGCGCTTGTCGACCAGCTTGCCGAAATAGTGGCCAGCCTGGTCCAAGTCATTCCACTGATAATGGACTTTGGCGAGATAGTAGTAGGCCCACCCTTGCAGCACCGGCAAGCGGCTGCTGACCGCCTGATGCAGCATGCCCTGGGCAGCCTGCCTGGCCAGCTCAAGCTGGCCCGACTGATAATGCACACTGGTCAGCCCAAACAGAAGCCGGATGGCGTAGTTGTTTGTCTTGTCCGCAAGACGCTCATACTGGGTGCGCAACAGGCGCTCGGCTTCGTCGCCCTGGCCCAAGGCTTGCATGCTCATGCCGGTGTAGAGCATGGCGCTGCCGCGGCCGTACAGCCACGTCTTGGGCAGCAGCGCCAACGCGTCCTGACAGTAGGCCAGGGCGCGGGCCGGCTGGTTGTGCATATACGCATCCTGGGCGCGGAGCAAGGCGATCTGCCCGCGCAGCGTTGGCAGGTCGCCCGCATGCTCCGCGGGCGACGAGTGCTGGCCAGCCTCTTCGATCAGCTTTTCCACCTGGTCGAGCACCTGAGGTATGGCGTCAAGCTGATAGGACCAATGCAAGGACCAGGCTCTGATCAACAACGTCCCGGGGTGGCTTTCCACAGACTGTTCGGGCAGCAGGCGCAGCCAACGCTCCAGCGCCGGCCAGTCCTCGCGGTTGAGCACGTCGCACAGCGCATCCTCCATGAACCGGGCAGCCTGCGCCAAATCGCCGGCCGCCCGGGCGTGGCCCAGCGCCTCCTCGATCAGCCCTTTTTCCGCAAACCACTGGGCTGCCGCGCGATGCAAGCGGGTCACTTCCTCCGGGTCTACCCGGTGCTGCAGCCTCTGGCGCAGCATCTCCCGGAACAGGTGATGATAGCGAAACCACTCCCGCTGATAGTCCATCGAGATGACAAACAGGTTGGCCTGCTCGATCCAGGCCAGACTCTCCTGCGCCGTCCACCCGCCATCCTCGCGACCAACAACCGCCTCACACAGCGATACGCAAAACCGATCCAGAAGTGATGTTTTGAGCAGGAAGCTCTGGATCGCCGGCGGCTGGTGCTCAAGAACCTCGTCCACCAGATACTGCACAGCGTCGACCTCGGCCACAGCGCCGATTGCTTCGTCGATGTCGGCGTCGCTCATAGCGCGCAGGGCGAGAACGGCCAACTGCAGGCCGGCGATCCAGCCCTCGGCCCGCTGCTCGAGCGTGGCTTGGGCCGGCTGGCTGAGCGGGGCGGGCAGCGCCCGGTTCAGGTAGGCCGCCGTCTCCTCGGCCGTGAAACGCAAGTCGCGGCTGCGGATCTCGGTGATCTGGCCGTTAGCCCGCAGCCGCGCCAGCGCCAGCGCCGGGCTGTAGCGCGAGATCAGCACCAGATGCATGGTGGGCGGCCAGTGCTGCAACCACCGGTTCAGCAGCTCAGGGACAGCCCCGCCCGAAATGGCGCCAAAGTCGTCCAGAACCAGCACGAAGCGCTCGGGAAGCTGGGCGATCTCGTTGACCAGGGTGGCAGCCAGCAGTTCCACGGGAGGCTCTGTCCGCGTGTGCACCAAGTCCAGGGTGGCGCTACACGCGTCGGGGAAGATCGTGCGCAGGGCGGCAACGAGATAGGCCACAAATCGCCCCACCTCGCTATCCTGCGCGTCCAGCGAGAGCCAGGCGGAGGGCACTGCCCTTGCTTCCGGCCCTCCTGCTGCCT
Source organism: Anaerolineales bacterium (assembly GCA_034432445.1). Taxonomy (GTDB): domain Bacteria; phylum Chloroflexota; class Anaerolineae; order JAAEKA01; family JAAEKA01; genus JANWYQ01. The sequence goes on along the minus strand of DAOUBX010000171.1, from coordinate 657 downwards.
CCAGCGAGGACAGCCAGCAACTGACCAACGTCGTCTTACCGAAGCCGGCCCCGGCGCAGACCAGGGTCAGCGGCTGGCTCAGGCCGCGCTGCAACTGCTGGAGCAGGCGCGGACGTTCGACGTGCTCGCTGCTTACCCGAGGGCGGTGGAGCTTGGTCGTGATCAGGGTCGAGTACTGCTGAGTCATAGCGGACGGGGTGTTGTCGGAGTGTGGAGCGTTCTACGCCCTTAATTATCCACAAAATGGCCAGGCTGACAAAGTATCGAGACGCTTGTCGGCTTCGCCGCACAACCAACAGCCACCGGCGATGGCCCGGTGGCTGTTGGTTGGCGCGTTGCACTCAGATCATCTGGGCGGCCCCATGCGCTAGCTCCCTGTAATCGCCAACACCGCGCAGCTCGAACAGCCAGCTGAGCGCTGTGCCATGCGTTCGGTCTAGCGTGCCGGTTGTGTCGCCGGATCAGCCCTCTGTGCCGGGCTCCGTTGATCCGGGTAGAGCCAAATCGACCCACAAGGGAAAGTGATCGCTGGCCCCCGCTCTGGCCACCTTGCCGCAGGCCAACTTGGCAAAGCCGCGGGCGAAGATGTGGTCGGCGGCCGTGGCCTGAACGCCGAGCCGGGCCACGGTCGCGCCGGCCCCGGCCGAGGCGCGCGCC